>JBKQNN010000404.1:0-6028 GCA_052145975.1 Rhodomicrobium sp.
GGAACTGTCAATCCGGGGCTGGTGTCGGCGCGCGGGTGTTGGTTTGCGAGGTTTGCGAATTTTCGTCATGAGATGCCTCTTTCGTTTGAGCGACCCCCACGGCGGGGCGAAAAGAGGCACGTCTGGCCGCCGCAACCGAGCGCGGCTGTCATAGCTTTTTGGGGGACCGTGACCGTAGGGCAGGGGGGAACCGAAAAGCGTCATTGACAGCAAGCGGCGGCGGCTAAAGTGCCTTCCATTCGTACAGCGATGATTGGTCCCCACATGATCGCTGCGACTGTCGCCAGAAGAATAGCAATATTGATGAGGTCCTTGAATTGAATGAACCAGAAATCCGCTTCTTTAGCCATTTGGGACGTCCCTTAGGAATTCGAATCGCGCATTAACTCGCCCTGCCGGAGTATTGATCTCGACTATGGCGCCGGACGCGAAATTTGGCGGCAATTCCACCGAGATCGCAAATTCCTCCGAACCTTCCGCCACAGCGCCAGTGATAAGCCGTTGACCGGGGGATAGGAAGAAGTTGACGATCCCACGTAAGGAACCATCGGCTGCCATGGCCAAGGTCCCGTCGTATTTCAACCCTCCCATATCGGCACCGACGATCAAGCCGTCGCCAATTAGGAACAAGCCCATGTTGACGCTTGCAGCGCCTGTGAAGTATGCGGCGTAAAGTTGTTTCGCCATGTTCGCTCCTACCGAATCAGAGGCTACCAGCGTAACCTCGGTAGCACCGCAGGCAATACTCTGACCAAGGGTTTTCTTATGGTCTGTATCGGGCGCTGTTTCCCCTACCGTGCAACGGCGCGCTGCACGGCCCAGAGCGAGGCGGCGAGCACGAGCATTGCGTTGGCCTGATGGGCCAGCGCGAAGCCGAGCGGCATGTCGTAGACGATGGTTGCCACGCCCAGCGCGATTTGCACGAAGGTGACGGCGCCTATCGCGACGGCTGGAGCCCGCAGTGCCGGCCGGCGCCAGACCGTCAGCGCAAAGACAATGGCGTAGAGCGCGATGAAGTACGCGATAAGCCGGTGGACGAATTGCGCCGTCAGCGGGTTCTCGAACAGGTTCATCCACAGCGGCGAATACTGGTCCATGCCGGCCGGAACGATTTCGCCGTTCATCAGCGGCCAGGTGTTCGACGCGTATCCGCCTTTGAGGCCGGCGACGAACGCGCCCGCGATGATTTGCAGATAGACGAGGGCGCCGAGGATAATGGCCGCCAACCGCGCGGATGGCGGCGCCGCGGGAGCTGCCGCGTCCTCCTGCCCTTCCTCGCGGATCGTAAGCGCAAGCCAGAACGCGTAAGCCGCGATCACCGTGGCGAGCGCCAGATGCGCGGCCAGCCTGTACTGGCTCACAGCGATGCGCGAGGGGTCTGTGAGGCCGCTCATGACCATGAACCAGCCGAGCGCGCCCTGCGCGCCGCCGAGCAGGAACAACGCCCCAACTTTGGGGATGAACGGCTTCGGAATGGCGCGGCGCAGCAGGAAATAGGCGAACGGCAGCAGGAACACGAAGCCTATCAGCCGCCCCAGCAGCCGGTGCGACCACTCCCACCAGAAGATCGCCTTGAAGCTTTCGAGGCTGAACCCCTTGTTCACCGCCTCATATTGCGGGATTTGCTTGTACTTTTCGAAGGCGTCCTGCCAGGCGGCCTCGCTCATCGGCGGCAGCGCGCCCAGGATCGGCTTCCATTCCGTGATCGACAGGCCCGATCCGGTGAGCCGTGTGGCCCCGCCAACGACGACCATGGCGAGCACAAAGGCCGCAATAACGAGAAGCCAAATCCGGACGGCTGGGAGCTGCGCGGCCGTAGCGCTGTTGCGGCTCAACCCCGCGGAAGCGGTATCGGTGAGTGAGGTCATATTGCGGACGCCTTACGTTACGCTGCCGTTGACTTAACGCAAACCGCAGCAAAATCGAAGAGCAAATTGTAGCAAGCGCCGGCCTTAGTAAATGCGCTCGAACGTCCTCATAAAAGGCTCGCCCGTGAAGGGATAGGCTAAGGCCAAAGCATTATCGGTAGGAATCGCATTCCAGTCCGGGCGGTGGCAGAAGGGCAGATCCTGGTCGTAGGCGTAATGGCTGTAGCCGTACCGGCCCAGGCAGCGGCCGTTATAGCAGCGCGGAACGGCGTAGCAGTTATAGGCGCACCAGTTGCTGAACAGGCCGGAACCGCGGCGGTGCCGGACCCTAATCGCTTCCGGGGCAGCCTTTACGGCCTCTTGCTGGGCGGGCTTGGCCCAAGCCTGCGATGCGGTCAGGGCGCGCGCCTCGTTACCGAAGAAGGCTGCCGCCAGTAAGCCCACGGCGATGCAAATGCAGATTTTCATCCGGGTAGTCCTTGATTCGGTGCGTTGAAGAAGCGCAATCCTCCGAAAGGCAGAGGAGGCAAAAGCCTCCCCGCTTTTGCGTCAAAACAGCCAGGGGAAAAGGCTCCAGCCGCCCCCGTAATATCCGCAGCCGCTACTGCCGCAGCCGCAGCCGCATTGGGGACCGTAGTAGCTTGCGCCATAGTAGCCGCAGCCGCCGTAATAGCCTCCGCAACAGCCGCCGCCGCCACAGGTGCCGCAGGTCATGCAACGCGTGCTGTAGGTGTACAAGCGGGCTCCGCACCCGGCACCGCCGCATCCAGCGCAAGTGCGACGATAACAGCCATGCGTATGGCGCCAACAGTGCACCTTCACCACGGCGCTGCTCGATGATTGCCATGCCTTCGCTGGGCTCACATTTATGGCGAAGGCGTTAGCTGAGAGAAGCGTGGCTGCGAGCATGGCCGCAACCGCGAGCATAAGCTTTTTCATTTTCCGGCCTCGACGAAATTGGAAGTATCCTCGCCGATGATAAGTCCAGGCCATTAAAATATATTCTACGGAATCGAGCGCGAACCGCTTGGTACGGAGATAAAATGCACGCACTGAAGGCAAACGATAACTGGCAGCCCTATCGGCCGCCAGCTATAGTGCAACCTGGCAAGCCTATTTGGTGTCTTTCTTGGGCTCGGCGGGCTTGTTATCCTTCTTCACTTCTGCAGCGTTATTGTCCTTCTTGGGCTCCGCGGGCTTAACTTCCTTTTTTGGCCCGGCAGCGCTCTTGTTAGGCTTGGCGGCCTGCTGGACATGCGAAGCGCCGTGCGCGTGCTGCGTCATATGCTTATGCACGTGCCGGTACGCGGCGTGCCTGTGCGCATGATGGCGGCAATGGTGCCGGTGGCGGTGCCTGCGATGGACGGCGCGCGCATGGTGCTTGGGCTGACGCTTTGCGTGGGCACATTTCTTAGGTTTGCTCTTGCCGGAGTGAGCGGTTGTTGCAACGTGCTTGTGGGCGGTTGTTGCGGCATTGGCCTGCGAAGCAGCTCCAGCCTGGGCGCCGGCGGCCGCTGCCGCACCATCGGGCTTCTTCGTAGCATCAGGCAGCTTTGCGTTATCCGTCTTCGTCTGCGCGGCCTTGCCGGGGACGGCCTGGGCATCGGCTTTAGCGGGAGCGGTTCCTGGTTCGGCGGCAAATCCGCTGCCAGCGGCAAAAGCTACCGCCACCAGGCTCATGAGAGCGACAACTAACTTTTTCATACTACACACCGGAGTTAAGTTTGAGGATAGCGGACTGAAGCGCTTGCCCTACTTCAATCGCCGTTGCACATGTCAGGGGCAATCGAGGACTAAGCCTGCTTCCCGCCGGCACTTAGCTTCAACTAAAGAGAAAAATATCTGAAAAACAAGCCCTTAAATGCTGAATAGGGTTAATCGTTGCAGCAGGGCCACAGACAAGGGATAACGGGACACGATGAATAGCCGTATGAAAAAGCTCGTTGGAACAACGATCTTCGTTGCGGGTAGCTGCGGCTACTTCTTCTTTGCACTCACCGTGGCAGTTGCACGCCTGCAAGACACCACGATAGGCACGCAGCTTCTGTTCTATCTAGTCACCACGCTGATTTGGTTTTTCTTTGCCGCAATACTGATCCGCTGGATGGTAAAACCCGGCCGGGAATGAGCGCGGTAAGACTATCTTGCCTTGTGCATGGCCGGCACGGCCCGCCCGTGCAAGCGTAGGGCCGAAATCGGCTTCGACCTTCGGTAAGCGCTAGCTTTGACCGGCGCTGCCTGTATGATTATGGTCGCATGGCGCGCGCCCGCACGCTTCCGCGGCGGCTTTTTCGAACGCATTTCAGACCTGGAATAAAAATGGCCGAAAGTTTCAAAGGCGAGCTGCCTTACCTCATGCGGCTTCTGGCTCTGCCGTCGGGCTTGCTGCCGCTTGGGTTTTTCCTAACGCGTTCGCTGCGCGATCTGGCGCGGCGCAAGCCTCATCTCTTCGAGCGGCTCGGCGAGCACCGCCGCACGGCATTTTTCATCGATCCCACCGATCTCAACTACGCGTTCCTGATCGTGCCCGACGGCGGGAATGCAGACGTCAAAATGGTGAGCAAAAAAGACTCCAGGTTTGGCGAGGTGGTGGTGCGCGGGCCGCTGCTGTCGTTGCTGGGCCTGCTCGACGGCACGTTCGACGGCGACGCGCTGTTCTTCAGCCGGGGCATCGGCGTCAGCGGCAAGGTGGATGCGCTGCTTGCCCTGCGCAACGCCATCGAGGACGCCGATCTGAAGCCCTCCGACTTTATCGGCCTTGGCGGCAGCATCGGCTCGCTCGCCGACAGCTTGGTTTTGAATGCGGTTGCCGCTGCCCGGCGCTTGGCCGGGGCGCCTACGGGGTCGTCCCATGAGTATTGAGCTTGTATGTCCGGCGGGGACGCCGGCGGCACTGCGTGCAGGCGTCGAGGCGGGCGCGCACGCGGTCTATTGCGGCTTCCGCGACGAGACCAACGCGCGCAACTTCCCCGGCCTGAATTTCTCAGCCCAGGAATTGCGCGAGGGCGTGCGCTTTGCGCATGAGCGCGGCGCCAAGGTGCTGGCCGCGGTCAACACTTTCGCGCGTGCCGGAGCGTTCGAACCCTGGGCGCAGGCCCTTGCCAACGCGGAGGAGGCCAAGGCTGACGCGGTGATCCTGGCCGACATCGCGGTGCTGGATTATTGCGCGGCAAAGCATCCGGGCCTGCGCATTCATCTTTCGGTGCAAGCCGCTGCCGCGACGCCGGAAGCGATTGGCTTCTACGCGGAGACCTTCGGCGTGAAGCGTGTGGTGTTGCCGCGCGTGCTCTCGGTGGAAGAAATCGCGGCGCTGAACCAGGCGATTAAGATCGAGACCGAAGTCTTCGTCTTCGGCGGCCTGTGCCCGATGGCGGAGGGCCGCTGCGCGCTTTCCTCCTACGCTACGGGCCGCTCGCCCAACATGTCAGGTGTCTGCTCGCCGCCCGAAGCAGTGGCCTATTCCGAAGACCGGCGCGGTACGGCGGCGACGCTCGGCGGCTTTACCATCAACCGCTTCCAGCCGAGCGAGCAGGCGGGCTATCCGACGCTGTGCAAAGGCCGCTTCGTGGCTGGCGGCAAGACCTCGTATCTGTTCGAGGACCCGACTAGCCTCAACGCGGCGGGGCTAATCGCAAGCCTGAAGGCGGCCGGCGTCACCGCGCTCAAGATCGAAGGCCGGCAGCGCGGCAAGGGCTACGTCGCCGAGGTGGTTAAGATGTTCCGCCGCGCCGTGGACGCAATCGAGGCCGGCCGACCGCCGCTTGAGGCCGAACGCGCGTTGCAGGCCTTTGTCGAAGGCGGGCGGCAAACGTCCGGCGCTTACAAGAAATCGTGGAGGTGAGCGTGCGCAATATCGGCCTGACGCTCGGACCGGTGCTGTTCAATTGGGACGCGGACCGGCTTCGCGCCTTTTATAAGGGGATCGCGGAGAATTCGGCATTCGACCGGGTGCATCTCTGCGAGGTGGTGTGCGGCAAGCGGACGCCGTTTACCGATGCGGTCTGGCCGGACGTCATCGAGCGTCTGGAGGCGGCCGGCAAAGAAGTGGTGCTTTCGACGCTGGCGCTGCCTGCGAGCCCGCGGGAGCGCAAGACCGTCGCCGAACTGTGCCGCAGCGAAAGCCTCGTCGAGATAAACGATGTGACCGCCCTGCCCGCGCG
>JBKQNN010000405.1:0-4906 GCA_052145975.1 Rhodomicrobium sp.
AGAGCGTCCGCATTCGCAAGCGAATGCGGATGGGGGAGAGGGGACGCCCTCACAACTGGCACAGCGGGACTCCCTCTCCCATCCGCATCCGCTTGCGGATGCGGATACTCGAGCGGCAAGCTCGCCAATGCGAGCTTGCGGGGAGAGGGCTGGGGTGAGGGGCGATGCCCTATGGATGGGACAGGTCCTTCAGCGCTAGTACGCCCCGCTGTTAGTCCTGCCCCATATGCGGCTGGCTCAGACAGAACTTCCCGCGGATCAGGCGTACTACAGCTTATCGGAGGCAAGTTCGCCCCCCATTTGCCGCCCGCGCTCAGGCGACCCTGCCTCCGGCTGTACTAAAATGGCTATTCTACCGGCGCGCCTGGCATGTCCTTTTGCCGGTCGCGCCGGGAAGTGTGCTCCTGCCCGGCGGAGGATGGAGAGCGCTCGCCTTATCGCCGTCGCGTCGCTGACCGGGCATCCCAAGCAGGGTGTTAGCCGCGATTTGGCCGTCGCACCTCTCCGTTGGACCTTCGGGCGGTCTTTCAACCAGCGTCTTTCAACAAGTGTGGAAAGCCCTGTTGCCGCACCTGCTGATTCGCGCAAGCCGGCCGGGGAGCGCGTTGATTCGCGGAAAAATTCGCACGTCAAGGGGAGGAAAAGCCGCTATTCGGCCCCTGTTCAAAACAGGCCCCGGCGAGCCCCGCCGCACGGGCCTGCGTGCTCCCGCGCCACAATATTGTCAAAGTTCGGCTCGGAATATCAATCACTTGAAGCGGACACGCGGGTTCGCTCCAGGCCATACGATGCGGGTGGCGGCCTGCACCGGACGGCAGCGCGCTGGGGAAAGTGTTAATTTTCTCTTCCCAGCGAGGACAGTAATGTTATGTTTTTGAAGTGAGTTGGTGTGCGTGAGGGCCTTGGGCGAGGCTCTGGCGAACACCACGCATTCAGTGAAGCGGGGGACTACACCAATGGGGGACAACTTACCTCCCACAATATCGACGTTTAACGACATCGCAGAGCAACCTGGCATAGACGTCTTCGTCATCGCAGGCCACATCAAATGGTTCGACGTATCCAAGGGATTTGGCTTCATCGTGCCAGACGGTGGCCTTCCTGACATTCTGATCCATGTGACCGTTTTGCGGCGGGATGGGTATCAGACTGCCTATGAAGGCGCGCGCATCGTATGCGAGGTGCTTCGCCGCGACCGGGGGCTGCAAGCCTTCCGCGTGATCGAGATGGATGAAAGCACAGCGATTCATCCGTCGCAACTGCCCCAGCGCACCCATGTCCAAGTCGTGCCTGAAAGCGACTGGCAGCGGGCGATGGTGAAATGGTTCAACCGCCTCAAGGGCTTTGGCTTTCTCACCCGCGGTGCTGGCACGGAGGACATCTTCGTCCATATGGAGACCTTGCGGCGCTTCGGCTTCGCTGAACTTCGTCCTGGACAAATCGTTCAGGTGCGGTATGGCAAGGGCGACAAGGGCCTGATGGCCGCCGAATTGCGTCCCGACGGCGCGACGGGGTTTCCGTCACACCACTGACAAAGGGTTGGGCGAATGCGCCAAAGCCAGCTAAGAGTAACAAGGGCCGCACTCGCGGCCCTTGCTATAATGGGCCTTCTAACCATGGCGCCCGCGTCCGGAGACGCTGTTTTCAAACATGCGAGCCTGAAAATCGAGACCAAAAACGGCCCCGTCCTCTTGGATGTCGAGGTCGCCGATACGGATCCGAAGCGGGAACACGGCCTGATGTTCCGGCGGACTTTGCCCGAAAACGGGGGCATGATCTTCCTGTTCGAAAGCGAACAGCCGGTCAGCATGTGGATGCAAAATACCTACATTCCACTCGATATGGTTTTCATCGGCGACGATTGGCGCATCAAGCATATCGCGCGTGACACCGAGCCGCTATCGACCGATATTATCCCTTCCGTTCGTCCTGCTTCGCGCGTGCTTGAAATCGGCGGGGGTGTGGCGGCCAAGCTCGGACTAGCACCTGGCGACACCGTCTCGCTACAGCAGTAGCTCGCTCCGGCTTTTACCTTTACAGTTCATGCTGGCAGAGCGTTCAATGTTGTGAGCGCGCGAGAGCCGAGGTTCACAACAGCGCTTGAACGATCTGCGTTAAGAAGAGCCTGGGCAGCAGGGGGACGGCGGCATGGCATTTGCGCAGTTTGCGGGCGGTGCAGAGCCGCCAGGGTTTGCCATTGTTTTCGCCGCCGTCTGGCCGGCAACGCTTTTAGCCAGCTTTCTCCTGGGAAGCTGGGCCGGCATCGTTTTTCACGAAGCTGGACATTTCATTTGCGCAAAACTTACCGGCCTCCCGGTGCGGTTTGTCAGGGCCGGCGGCGGTCCGGCTCTGCGCTTCCGGCTCCATGAAACCGAGTTCAGCCTCGGTTTGCTGCCAGCGGGCGGCTATGTGATGCTTTATCCCGCCCTCGACTTTCATAGGGGACGCCAGACCCTTTTTACATTGGGAGGGGTTTTGGGCAACGTCTTGCTTCTGTTTCTTCTGGCGAAGCTGGACGGCGGGCTGCCTGATGACAGCCCGGCACACGCAATTCCGTGGGTGATGATGTCCGCGCAAATTTTGCTGATCGTGTCGAGCGTCATTCCCGGCCGGTTAAAGGCGATGGGCAAGGATCTCAGCTCGGATGGGCGCACGCTCCTGAAAATCTGGCTCAATAAGCCGCCTCACCTGCGGCTCCATTGGGAGGCCACGCTGTCCCAATACGGCGGAGCCGGGGCTTTGGCGGCCACCGATGCGGCCCGGGCCCGCATTCTGTATCATCATTTGTATGCGGAAAGCCGGGGATCGGCGGCCGCACGGGAGGAGTCGAATGCGGCGCTTGAACGCGAGCTTCAGCGCGGCGGGCTAACGCCGCCCGAAGAGCTTCTCGTGCTCGATATGCTTGTTACAATAGGGTTATTTGCTCGCGATCCCGCGCTCCATGGCAAGATGGACGTGTGGTCGCAAAGGGCGTTCGCCATTGGCGAGGATTTGCCTACGATACGGGGCAGCCGGGGGTCCGTTCTCTGTTTGCTTGGCCGCCATGGGGAAGCAAGAGCCATGCTGGAGACCGTGTTAGCTGACGGTGCCGTTTCGCCTTTCGACGCGCTCATGACCAAGATCTTTATGGCGCGCGCATCGGCGGGTCTCGGCGAAATGAGCGAGGCAAGCCGTCTGATCGGCGAGGCGCGTGTGGAGGCCCCCGCTGCGGGAGCCGAACCGCGGGTCTTGAGCCTCGTTGCGGCCATGGACGCGGAAATTAGAGCTAATACTGGGCAGGAGTGCTACCCAGGCGGCCGCGAATAGCTGCCCGGGCATTGAATAAGCTGCCAGCTTTGTGCAATTGTTACGCCAAGCCGTCTCCTGCTACAGTGCCCGGCGTGCCCGGAGGGAGAGTCTCAATGCATACCGCCATCGCCAAATATTTCTCGGCCCGCGTACCGCGTTATACGAGCTATCCGACCGCGCCGCATTTTTCCGCGAGCGTCGATGCCGGGCGCTACCGGGCGTGGCTCGAAGGCCTAGACCCCGCGGCGGAGCTTTCGCTTTACCTTCATGTCCCATTCTGCCGCCGCATGTGCTGGTACTGCGGCTGCAACATGCGCGTCGTGGCGCGCTACGACCCCATCGCGGCCTACACGCAAACGCTCATTCGCGAAATCGAGCTGGCGGCGGCGGTTCTGCCGGGCCGCATGCGCGTGCGTCACATCCATTGGGGCGGAGGCACGCCCACGGCGCTCTCCGGCGACGACATGCTCCGCCTCTACCAAACGGTGCGCGAACATTTCGACGTCCTCGACGGCGCCGAGAACGCGGTGGAGCTCGATCCGCGCACTTTCACGCGGAAATCGGCCGAAGCGCTGGGCCGCATGGGCTGCACGCGCGCGAGCCTCGGCGTCCAGGAACTCGATGAGAAGGTCCAGACCGCGATAAACCGGGTGCAGCCCCTCGGCATGATCGAGAAGTCGCTGAACCTCCTGCGCGAGAATGGCGTCGAGGCGATCAACTTCGACCTTATGTACGGCCTGCCGCATCAGACCGCGGCGTCGCTCAAAGACACCGTGGAGCAATCCGCCACGCTGAAGCCCGATCGCATTGCCCTTTTCGGCTACGCGCATGTGCCATGGATGGCGAAGAACCAGCGCATGGTCCCGGAAGAGGCGCTGCCCACGCCGCCGATGCGCTTCGAGCAATCCACGGCGGCGGGCGAGGCGCTGGTGGAGCAGGGCTACGAACGCATCGGCCTCGACCATTTTGCGCTGCCCGGCGACGGCCTCGCGATCGCTGCCCGCGAAGGCCGCCTGCGCCGCAATTTCCAGGGCTACACCGACGATAATGCGCCAACCCTGATCGCTTTCGGGGCGAGTTCCATCTCCGCCTTGCCGGAAGGCTATGCCCAGAACATCGTCGAGACCGGCGCCTACTCGCGCGCCGTCATGGCCGGAACGCTACCGATTGCCAAGGGCATCGCTTTTAGCGGCGAGGATCGGCTGCGGGCGGCCATCATCGAGCGGCTGATGTGCGATATGGCGGTGGATCTCGATGCCATCTCCGCCCGCTTCGCTCACCTGCGGCCCGATTTCGCCGGAGAGCTCGCAAAACTCGGCGCCTTGGCGGAGGAGGGTCTCATTGAACTCGACGGCCGCCGCATCCGCGTGAGGGAGGAAGCGCGCCCGGCCCTGCGCATCGTCTGCGCCGTTTTCGACACCTACCTCGCAGAAAGCGCCTCCCCCCGCCACGCCGCCGCGGTGTAGCCTCGAGCTCACCCGTAGCAGGGGGCCCGCCGATTTCAGTGCCCCGGGCTTGATCGCAATCAACGCGGAAGTTGCGCAAACGCGCATTCTTAGCGCTTGCGTTGTCAAAGGAGGCGGTCATGACGCGCTTCATTGCAATCTTGGCTTTGGCT
>JBKQNN010000406.1:0-2888 GCA_052145975.1 Rhodomicrobium sp.
GATTCCGGCGCTCTGTATTTTGCAAGACCCCGGATAAGCGCGTTGCGCTTTCCGGGGTGACGGAAGAGTATACCTCAAATGCAGCGAACCGGACAGCCGTGGGTCAAAGCCCGGCCATGACAATGGCGGGCGTTTCGCTGCCGCAACTGCCGGATTTAGGTTCAAGCGGTTTTGGTATCGCACTGCCGTTCGCGGTTCGTCTCGTCAAGTACGGCCCGGATCTTTTGCACCAGCTCCCGCTGCGTGTAAGGCTTGCTCAACAGGTTTACGTTCGCGTCGAGCCGCCCCTGGTGGACGATGGCGTTGCGGGAATACCCCGTTGTGTACAGCACCGGCAGGCCTGGGTGCATGCTTCGCGCGCAATCGGCGAGCTGGCGGCCCGTCATCTCCATGGACATCACCACGTCGGTGAACAGCAAATCGACATGCTCTCCGTTTTTCAGGTGGCGTAGCGCTTCGGGCCCGTCCCTGGCAATTAGAACCCGGTAGCCAAGGTCCTCCAAAGTTGAGCAGGCGAACTCCAGAACGCCTTCATTATCCTCGGCGATAAGCACGGTTTCGGAGCCCTTGGCGGCCGCGAGCGGTTTGACATCGCGATCGAGGGCCTTCGGAACCGCCGCAATCGCTGCATCCTGCGGCAGCCTTGGCAAATAAATCTTGACCGACGTGCCTAGTCCCACCTCGCTGTAAATGCAGATGTGACCGCCGGACTGTTTGACGAAGCCGTGCACCATGGACAGGCCAAGGCCCGTGCCCACGCCGGGCTGCTTGGTCGTGAAGAACGGCTCGAACACGCGCTCCAGTATTTCAGGCGGGATTCCCGTCCCAGTGTCGGTCACGCTCAATACAACATATTGCCCGGGGGTGAGATCGCCGAAGCCCGCCGCGTAGGTTTCGTCCAAGTAGCCGTTGGCGGTCTCGATGGTGATCTTGCCGCCCTCCGGCATGGCATCCTTGGCGTTGACGGCGAGATTGACCAGCGCATTTTCGAGCTGGTTGGCATCGGCCATGGTCAGCCATAAGCCGCCCGCCAGCACCGTCTCGACGGTGATTGGCGAGCCCACCGTTCTCATCAACAGATCCGAAATGCCGGCGACGGTTTTGTTGAGATCCAATGGAACGGGATCGAGGGGTTGCTGACGGGAGAAAGCAAGCAGACGGTGCGTAAGCTTGGCCGCATTCGTTGCTCCTTGGATCGCCGCATCGAGAGGCCGCGCCAGGGGAGCTGCGGCGTCAGCACTCATGTTTGCTTGCCGGCGGCGGATTGTGTCGAGATTGCCCAGGATGACCGTCAGGAGATTATTGAAATCGTGCGCGACGCCTCCGGTGAGCTGCCCGATCGCCTCCATCTTTTGCGCCTGCCGCAGCGAAGCTTCCGCCGTTTCTCTCCTGGCGGCCTCATCCTGCAGGTTTTTGACGAGCCGGGCCTGAGAACGGATGGCCGCGGCAGTCAGGGCAGATGCACCGCCCAAGCCGCAAAGGATGAGCAAGAGCAATATGGTCCGGGCGCGCCAGTCCGCACGCTGCCGGACAGCCAAGAGATCGTTCTCTCTTTGAGTGAATTCCGCAACGAGATTCCTGATCTGATCCATGACCGCCTTGCCGGGCACGGCCAGCGCCACGACCTGATCCTTTTTGCCCTCTCGCGCCAGCGCGACGACCTCGTCGATGACGTTGAGCTTCGAATCGATAAGCGGCCCCAGCCTGCCGAGAAGCCTTTGCTGTACCGGATCGCCGAGGGTCAAGTCGCGCAGCCTGGCGAAGCTGGTCTTGATTCGAGCGGCAGCCGCCAGATATGGCTCAAGAAATGCCTCATCTCCTGTCAGCAGATAGCCGCGCTCTCCAGTTTCCGCGTCCAGCATCTGGCTGAAAACGGTGCTAACCGCAAGGCGCACTTCAAGCGTATGAGAAACCCAGCTCGAGGCATCCGACATGCGGAAAAACATCGCTACGGCCGCCACGCCCGCCGCAAAGACCAAAGCGGTGGGAACAAAGAGCGTTCTTTCCTTGCCCAGCTTTCTCTCAAGCTTCGAGAAGCGTCCAAGCCAAGTCACGAGCTCTCCCTCCGGCGCCGCCGGCAAATCTGTGCTATCGCTCGCATCTGATATAGTGTAACAGCACGCATGAAAAGGGGTGTCCTCGATGCCGCGTATATTGATCGTCGATGACGAGCCGCTGATCTCGATGTTGCTGGAGGACTGGCTCAACGAGCTTGGTCATGAGGTTGTTGGACCTGCAAACAACGTTGCGTCTGCCTTGGTCTTGATCGATTCCGGCGGTCCCGATGCCGCCATCCTCGACGTCACCCTGGGCAGCGAGACCGGTTATCCCGTAGCCGAACGCCTCGCGGAGCGCAACATTCCCTTCGTTTTCGCGACGGGCCGCGCCGAGGGCAGCTTGCTTCCGCGTTACGCCGGGGCGCCCGTGCTGACCAAGCCCTTCGATTTTTCCGCGGTCCAGGCCGCCATCGCCGGAATGGTCGAAAAAGCGCCGTAATAGGGGCAAAAGTCTGGGCAAGTGCCTGCCGATGAACGGCGAACGTGGTCCTCGCATGAGCGTCATGCCCGCGAAGGAGCGTGTGAAAAAATCGCCGGCATCCATTGCTGTCATGGCCGGGCTTGACCCACGGCTGTCCGGTTTTTTTTTGTGGACCCGGAGCATGACATTGATTCTACTCCCGTCCTGGCGTTTCGCGACGGTCTGGACACGAAAAGGGATCAATGCCATGCGGCATAAGAATAGCGTCTATCACGGGATTTTGCAGTATGTTCCCTGGGCCGGGTTCGAGGAGCTTGTGGAAGAGCATGAGGGCGATAAGACATGAACTCGGGAATAGGAATGAAGGCGGCGGGGCTTGCGGGCAGGTGTTGAAAAACCTCAGGCCTGAA
>JBKQNN010000407.1:0-16939 GCA_052145975.1 Rhodomicrobium sp.
CCCAACCCTCTCCCCATGGGAGAGGGAGTTCGCTCGCAGCCGTTGAGAAGGCGTCCCCTCTCCCATGGGGAGAGGGACAGGGTGAGGGGAGATTCCCTCGTTATGTTAGCGCCCAAGCGGTCAAGCCCGGCCATGACAGTCGCGGCTACTCCGCGGCGGCGGAAGCGATGGCGCCGTGGCAGTGCTTGAACTTCTTGCCCGAGCCGCAGGGGCAGGGGGCGTTGCGCGAGACTTTGCCCCAGGTGGCAGGATCGTTCGGATTAGGCGTCGCGCGCTGGCCCTTCGCCGAAGTTGCGCCGGCCCTGCGCGCCTGCGCGCCCGCGTTCCCCTGTTTACTAGCGGCCCTGCGCTCCTGCCGCGACATGGGTGAGGGCGACACGTTCACTTGGAATTCGTCCTCGCCGGTGGTGGCGTCCATGTGATGGGCCTGCATCTCGGGCAGTTCGCCGAAGTCCTCAAGCTCTTCCGGCATGCCTTGGGGGGCCAAGGCTACGTGCATGAGCTGGCCGGTCACATCGCGGCGCAGGCGCGAGAGCATCTGCGAGAAGAGCTGGAATGACTCACTCTTGTACTCATTCAGCGGATCGCGTTGCGCGTAGCCGCGCAGGCTCACCGCCTGGCGCAGGTGCTCCAGCGTCACCAGGTGCTCGCGCCATAGGTAGTCGAGCGTCTGCAGGAGCACCGCCTTTTCGATATGCCGCATGGTTTGGCTGCCAAGCTCCGCCACTTTGCGCGCGGCTGCCGCATCGGCCTTATCTTGCAGGCGCTCGCGGATTTCCTGCTCGGCGATGCCTTCCTCGGCGGCCCATTCGGCGACGGGCACCTCCATGCCGAAGATTTCCTGGAATTCCTTGTGCAGGGCTGCGACATCCCACTGCTCGGCAAAAGCCTTCTCTGGGATGTAGGACGCCACCATGTCTTCCACGACCTCGCGGCGCATATCGGCGACGGTTTCCTCGACCGTCTCGTCGTACATGAGGTCGATGCGCTGCTCGAAGATCACCTTGCGCTGATCGTTCATCACGTCGTCGAATTTGAGCAGGTTTTTGCGTGTGTCGAAGTTGCGCGCCTCGACCTTCTGCTGGGCCTTTTCCAGCGCCCGGTTGATCCAGGGATGGGCGATAGCCTCGTCCTCTTCGATGCCGAGCTTGCGCAGCATGTAGTCCATGCGCTCGGAGCCGAAGATGCGCATGAGATCGTCTTCGAGCGAGAGGTAGAATTTGGATGCGCCGGGGTCGCCCTGACGGCCCGAGCGGCCGCGAAGCTGGTTATCTATGCGCCGGCTTTCGTGGCGCTCGGTGCCGAGCACGTAGAGGCCGCCCGCGGCTAGCGCGATCTGCTTCTTCGCCTCGACATCGGCGTTGATCTTGGCGCGCTCGGCCTCGATTTCCTCCGCCGTTGGCTCGGCGCCCGCTTCCTTGCGCTCCGCGATCCAGTCCGAAAGCCGCATGGCCGCGTTGCCGCCGAGCTGAATGTCCGTACCGCGGCCCGCCATGTTGGTGGCGATGGTCACGGCGCCCGGCACGCCCGCTTGCGCGACGATGCCGGCTTCCTGCTCGTGATAGCGCGCGTTCAAGACCTGATGCGGGACCTTGAGCGGCTTCAGTAATTCAGACAGCGTTTCGGATTTCTCGATGGAGGTCGTGCCAACCAGGATGGGCTGGCCTTTTTGGCTGCACTCCTGGATCAGGGTTATGATCGCCTTATACTTCTCCTTCGCCGTCCGGTAGACTTCGTCGTCGCTGTCGATGCGAACCATCGGCCGATGTGTCGGAATCTCGAGAACCTCGAGCTTATAGATGTCCTGGAACTCGGCGGCCTCGGTCAGCGCGGTGCCGGTCATGCCCGAAAGCTTGCCGTAGAGGCGGAAATAGTTCTGGAAGGTGATCGAGGCCAGCGTCTGGTTTTCGGGCTGGACGGTCACGCCTTCCTTGGCCTCAAGCGCCTGGTGCAGGCCTTCCGAATAGCGCCGGCCTTCCATCATGCGGCCGGTGAACTCGTCGATGATGATAACCTGGTCCTTCTTCACGATGTAATCGCGGTCGCGAAGGAACAGCTTGTGTGCGCGCAGCGCGCAATTGGCGTGATGGACGAGTGTGACGTTCTCGACGTCGTAGAGCGCGGTCTCCGGCTTCAGGAGCCCGGCCTCCTCCAGCATCTGCTCCATGAGCTCGTTGCCTTCCTCGGTGAAGACAACCGTGCGCATCTTCTCGTCGAGCTCGAAATGCTCCTTGCCGAGCTTGGGGACGAACTTGTCGACGGTTTGGTAGAGGCCGGACTTGTCCTCGATGGCGCCCGAAATGATGAGTGGCGTGCGCGCCTCGTCGATCAGGATCGAGTCCACCTCGTCGACGATCGCATAATTATGCCCTTGCAGCTCTGGGGGCCGGCCGCCGAATTGCACCATGTCCTCGATGGAATACTTCATATTATCGCGCAGATAATCGAAGCCGAACTCGTTGTTCGTCCCGTAGGTGATGTCGCAGCCATAGGCTTGGCGGCGCTGATCGTCGTCGAGGTCGTGTAGGATGCAGCCCACGGAGAGGCCTAGGAACCTGTGGATCTGCCCCATCCATTCGGAGTCGCGCTTGGCCAGATAGTCGTTCACGGTGACGATGTGCACGCCGCGCCCGGATAGCGCATTCAGGTAGGATGGAAGTGTCGCGACAAGGGTTTTGCCCTCGCCGGTCTTCATTTCCGAAATTCTGCCGGAGTGCAGCACCATGCCGCCCACGAGCTGCATATCGAAGTGCCGCTGGCCGAGCGTACGCTTGGCCGCCTCGCGCACTGTGGCGAAAGCCTCGGGCAAGAGATCGTCGATGCTCTCTCCCTTGTCCAGCCGCTCGCGGAATTCGATCGTCTTGCCGCGCAGCTCCTCGTCGGAGAGCGCCTCGAATTCCGGTTCAAGAGCGTTGATCGGAGCGATCCTCGCGTGGAAGCTTTTCAGACGCCTGTCGTTGGAACTGCCGAAAATCTTGGTTGCGAGCGCGCCAAGAGAAACCATGATAGCCGAGCCTCACTGTCCGCCATGAAAACGCGGCCCGCGAATAACGGGCCGCATGCCAGATCGCCTTATGGGTGGGGGGCGGTGGCTTTTCTTGCGGGCTATTTTCCGAAATCACCTGGGGAGAAGCGTTCTTCTCCTCATACCAAAGCAGAAATAATGAGACGTGTCTGCGCTGTCAACGCGAGGCTCGCGGCGCGCGTCCATACGGGCGGCTTGCCGGCAACATGTTGAGCGCCGCGCACCCTTCCTGCGTCATACTGGAACCTGATCGCGCCGGAATTTCCTCCGGTCCAGGGAAATGACATTCCAGCCGGCGCAGTGCGTGGCTTCCCCCTCACCCCAGCTCTCTCCCAGCAAGCTCGCTTCGGCGAGCTAGCTTTTGCGATTACTGCCGCTGGTGAACCGGTCCACCGGATTAGACATCGGCCATGATTGCTTGCTCCGGGCTGTCTGGCGTCTCGAATTCCCCGGCTTCATCTTGCGCCTCGCCCCAGAACGCGGCAACGGATGGCCCATCCTTCACCCGGCCGTCCCGCAGGAAGCGCCAGATCTCGTGGAACCACACACGCCGTCCGATCTGCGTATACCAGCGCATGGCGTGGCGCAGGCCAGGGTCCGGATGAAACAGAACGCGGTACAGAGCCTTGGGGCGGCACTGCAGGGCCATCTCGGTGAATTTCATCCAGAACAGCACGCGCCACGGCGGTATATGGCGGTTGGCGAGCACTTGATGCTTGTAATCCCAGTAGCGAATGTCTGTCTGGATCACCTGCCGGCTTGCCGCATCCTGGGAGAACGGCGTCCAGCGGTGCGGCGTGGCGTAAATCAACTGGACCTGATCGGGGTCGTATTCGAGAAGCTGGCGAAGCCCGCGCCAGTGATCCCGGTCCGTCTCCTCCTCGAAGCCAGCGGCCCACGTCGCCAGCGACAGCATACCGTGACGGCGCAGCAAACGGATGGCTTGGCGATCGGTCGCAGCGGTTGCACCCTTGCGGATATTGGCGAGCGTCGCCTCGCTGGTGTTTTCAATGCCGAGCAGGAAGCGCGCAAAACCTGCCTTCTTGTATAAGTGCAGAATGTCAGCATCGCGGACGATGTCACCGGCGCGCGTCGATCCAACGAGGATCGCGTCGATGTTTTCCGCGATCAGCGCCTCAAGAAAAACGAGCCACGCCTTCCTCGAAGACGTTGGATTTTCATCGGCGAAATTGAACACCTTTACGCCGTGCTCGCGGTAGAGGCGGGCGATTTCCTGGGCGAACAGCACCGGATCGCGATGGCGCCAGCGGGTCCAAAAGCCGCGCTGTCCGCAATAGGTGCAGGCGTGCGGGCAGCCGCGCGAGAATTGCACAACAGTGGCGCGCAGGCCGCCCCAGTAGCTGTAATGGGCATGGTCGATGAGTTCCCAGCCGATGCGGCAGGCGTCCAGGTTGCGGACCGGCGCGGCAGGCGGCGTCGCGCGCAGTGCCCCGGGGCTGCGAAAGGCGATGCCCGGCACGCTATCGAGGCGGCGCCCCTGGCCAAGGGCGGCCATCAGCCGGCACGCCGTTTCCTCGCCCTCGCCACGCACAATGGCGGTGACCCAGGGTTCCGCTTCGAGGATTTCGCGCCAGTGATAGGTGGGAAAAACGCCGCCATAAACGATGTGCGCGCCAGGCAGCGCCGCCGCCATGCCGCGTGCGATTTGCGAGATGACCGGATGGCCGGACGTTGAACCGGAATGGCCGAACAGCACGGCATCCGGCTTGAGCCGCGCCGCTTCCCGGATCAACTCCGGCACCGGCGTGGCATTGCGGTCGCCATCGATGAGACGCACCTCGTGTCCCTCATCGAGGAGCGGCCCGCCGATGGCGAGAAGCCCGAGCGGCGGCAGATGGTCTTCGGGAATGCGGCTGCCGATGGCAGGATGCGGCGCGTTGATCAGCAGGATACGCATGGGCGGGCTCCATTTGGTTGAAACGCAGTTCAGGCGGCGGCAGCGGGCACGGGGAGGCCGCCGAACCGGCGTTCGCGCCGCCGGAAGTTTTCCAATGCCGCGGCGAGATCGTCCGCGCCGAAGTCGGGCCACAGGCGCTCGGTGAAATACAGCTCCGCGTAGGCGCTCTCCCACAGCAGGAAGTCGGACAGGCGCTGTTCGCCGCTGGTGCGGATAAGCAGATCGACATCGCGCAAATCCGCTTCGCCCGTGATGAGGTGCGCGAAGCCTTCGCGCGTGAGATCGGCCGGCCCAGCAATCCGCGCGGCGGCGCTGAGAATGGCCTCGCGCGCGGAATAGTCGACGGCGATGCGCAGATGCAGTTTAGCGCCGGAAGCCGTCGCCTTTTCGGCGCGCCCGATGGCGGCGGCGAGCCCATCGGGCAGACGGTCGCGCCGGCCGATGACGGTGAGGCGGACGCCGCTTCGGACCAAACGCGCCGTTTCCTGGCGCAGATAAAGCCGCAGCAGGCTCATCAACGCCGCGACCTCTGCTTCCGGCCGCCGCCAGTTATCGCAGGAAAAGGCATAGAGCGTGAGCGTGCCCACGCCCAGCCCGGGCGCCGCCTCGATGGTGCGGCGGATGGCCTTGACGCCCGCTTCGTGGCCGGCCTGACGCGGCAGTCCGCGTGCGGCGGCCCAGCGGCCGTTGCCGTCCATGATGATGCCGGCGTGCAGTTTGGATGAGAAAGAACTTTGCATCGCAAAGTTTCCTTGCAAAAAAAGGGTTGGACGATGTTTCAGGCGGGAAGAATACGCATGGCGTTGGCGGGATTGTTTTCCTCTGCGGCGGCTTTGGCGGCATCGCGCACGACCTGCTCTAGTACGGCCAGATAGTCCAGGAAGCGGCGGCGGCCCTCCCGGGTCATGCGGCAGAAGGTGTGGGGCCGGTTGCCCTCGTATCCTTTGATGATTTCCACCAGCCCAGCTTCCTGCAACACCGCTAGATGACGGCTGAGGTTGCCGTCTGTCAGGCCGCAAAGCAGTTTCAAATCGGCAAAGGCCAGCCCTTTAGGGTGCGCAATCAGCGATGTGAGCATGCCCAGCCGCGCCTTCTCGTGAATGACGCGATCGAGCCCTTCATAGGAAAACGGCGCGTGTGGAGAATCAGTCTTGGTCATCTTCGGCTCCGAAGGCGAAATGCAGGATGGCTGCGATCAGCAATTGCCCGATGGCGAACGGTGCCCCCATCATCCAGGGCGACAACGTATGGTCTTGGCTCGCGAACATCAGCACGCCGAGACCTGCCACGAAATACCAGGCACCCGCGAAGCCAACGGCGCCCGGCAGAGAGCGCACCGAGGCAAATATGCCAAGGCTCACCAGGATCTGCCACAGGCCAGGCAGCATCCACAGCGCTTCCGGCGCGAACCGGACAAGCACGGCGGCCAGGCATGCGCCCGCCGCCCCCGCTGGCAGGAACTGCTCGATGGCGTTGTGGATCATTGCGCCGGCCAGGCGCGAGTGAAGCCGGCGCGAGCGGCCCAGCATTTCCACGCCGATAATGGCGGCAGCGAGAATTGCCGTCGCCACCCACCCAGCCAGAAAGACGAGCGGCTCCGCGTTTGCATCGTCGAGCCAAACCGCCTGCAGCGCGGCCGTACCGATGGCCAGAACGCCGGTGGCGGCGAGGGCGGTGGGACCGTAGCCGCGGAACGCTGCGCCAGCGGCGATGTGATTGCGTATCACGAGGATATCGGCGAGCGCTTTGTCGAGGTCGGGCATGAAAGGCTTTTCCTTTAACTTTGCGATACAAAGCTCTCATGATGGCAAAGTGATGGCGGCGCGGGACATCGGGAAGCGCATACAGCCACGGAGCTGGACACGCTCAGGACGCGGCTGGAGCCGGAAATACCGTATTAATCGAGGCCAGGGTGAGCACGCCAAAAAACCCAAGAGAGCCGTGAGGCTCTCTTGGCGCGTAACTTCCCAGTTAAGGGGTATCGGACGTGTCGAGCGATTTGAAACTCCAGAACAACAAATATGTGCATATTTTCCGTGGCGCAAGACTACCGCAGGCCCGTTACGGGAGCGCGTATTTGGGCCACACTGGAACTCTAAGCTGACCGCCAGGCTCTACAGGCAACTGTGCAACTCGCGCAAAAGCTATGACAATTCTAAGATCCTCCTTCCCAACGGGGCTGGGCCGTCTTAAAAGCGGGTTTCACGAGTTCTCGCCCCTCCTTGGGGCGTTCGATTTGGTCAATGTCGAGCCTTGAGGAGTTTCCAGCCGTGAGTTTGAGAACCATTTGCTATGGCGCGATTGTGCTTTCGCTGGCATTTTGCGCGCAATTCGCCCATGCCGCCGGACCGGTCGCGCGCGTGAACGGTGCCGACGTCACGGAGGCCGAAATCTCCTTTGCGGAAGCCGAGGTCGGCGCGGAAATCGCGGGACTCCCTGTTGAAGCCCGCCGGCGCGTCCTGCTCGAATATCTTGTGGAAGCGCATCTTTTCGCGGACGCCGCCGCAAAGAACCAGCTCGGTGCCGGCAAGGAATTCGAGGAACGTCTCGCTTATTACAAGCTTCGCGCGCTCCGGGACACGTTCTATGAGAAGAAGGTCCGGGACGCGGTTACGGAGGCGCAGGCCAAGGCGGCTTACGACGAGCAGATCGCCAAGATCGCGCCAGAGCCGGAGGTGCGCGCCCGCCATATTCTCGTAAAGTCCGAGCAGGAAGCCAAGGATGTCATCAAGCAGCTCAAGGCCGGCGCCGATTTCTTCGAGCTAGCGAAGAAGAGTTCCACCGGGCCGAGCGCGGACTCGGGCGGCGATCTTGGTTATTTTTCGCGCGGCCAAATGGTGAAGCCATTCGAAGACGCGGCCTTCGCGCTTAAGCCAGGCGAGATCTCGGGCCCCATCCAGACCGAGTTCGGCTGGCACGTCATCAAGGTGGAGGACCGGCGCAACCACCCGGTTCCGGCTTTCGACGAGGTGAAGGATCAGCTCATAGCGTCGCTCGTGCAAAACCAGCTCAAGACCGTGGTGCAGGGCCTGCGCGGGACCGCAAAGATCGAGATCGTCGATCCGCAGCTCAAGAAGGCCATCGAGGACGACGCGCGCGCCGCTGCCATGGAAGCGCCCGCCGCACAGAAGCAGCAATAATGCGCGATCCGGTTGAATGCTTCGGATAGCCGTTGCAAAAGACCCCCTCACCCCAGCCCTCTCCCCAAGGGGAGAGGGAGCCCGGCCGCAGCCGTTGAGAGGGCGTTCCATCTCCCCTCGGGGAGAGGGACAGGGTGAGGGGGGACTTCGCGAAGCAATCGCCCAGATTTGCTATAACTGAAGGAGCCTGGCCTCTCTCATGGCGAAGATAAGCAAAGTGTCGCCGTTCGCGCCCGCGGCGCTAGCGGAATTGCCGCCTATTCCTGGCGTGCGGCTGGCGGTCGCCGAGGCTGGGATCAAATATGCGGGCCGCACCGATGTGCTGCTGGCGCTCTTCCCGGAGGGCACGCAGACAGGCGGCGTGCTGACGCGCTCCAAGACGGCATCCGCGCCGGTGGATTGGTGCCGCGCGCAGCTCCACCACGGCGAGGCCAGGGCGCTTGTCGTGAACTCCGGCAACGCCAATGCCTTCACGGGCTGGCGCGGGCGCGATGCCGTCGAGGCGACAGCGAAATTTGCCGCGGAGGCAGCCGGCTGCACGCCGGAACAGGTCTTCATCGCCTCGACAGGTGTTATCGGCGAGCCGCTCGACGCATCCAAGTTTGAAAGCGTCATGGCAAAAATGGCCGCGGAGGCGTCGGGGAACCGCTGGGCGGAAGCGGCGCGAGCGATCATGACCACGGACACGTTTCCCAAGCTCGCCACCCAGCGCGCGCTTGTCGGCGACGTCCCCGTGACGCTCAACGGCATCGCGAAGGGCTCGGGCATGATTGCCCCCGATATGGCGACCATGCTCTCCTTCATCGTGACCGATGCGCCAATCGAAGCGCATGCGCTGACCGCGCTGTGCCGGCGGCACGCGGTCCCGACCTTCAACTCCATCACCGTGGACAGCGACACATCGACTAGCGATACACTGCTGATTTTCGCAACGGGCGAGGCTGCCTGCTTCGGCGCGCCCCGCATCGCGAGCGCGGACGATCCGGAGGCAGCCGCGTTCTCAGCCGCGCTGCTTCACCTGATGCACGGCCTTTCCATGCAAGTGGTGAAAGACGGCGAAGGCATTTCGAAGCTGATGACGATCCATGTGGAGGGCGCCGAAAGCGATGCCGCCGCCCGCCGGATCGGGCTGGCGATTGGCAACTCTCCCCTCGTCAAGACCGCGATTGCAGGCGAGGACGCCAATTGGGGCCGGATCGTAGCAGCCATCGGCAAGGCCGGAGAGGCGGCGAACCGGGACCGCCTTTCGATCTGGTTCGGCGATATTCAGGTGGCGCGCGAGGGGCTTCGCCATCCCGATTACAACGAAGCGGCCGGCTCCGAATATGTGAAGCGCGGCGAAATCGAAATCCGCGCCGATGTTGGCACTGGGGGCGCGGGCCGCGCAACCGTTTGGGCTTCCGACCTCACCCATGAATACATCGCAATCAATGCCGATTACCGGAGTTAATCTCGTCCTGGTCGCCGCCGTCGCCTTGATCGACGCGGACGGCCGCGTTTTGCTGGCGCAGCGGCCCGCGCATAAAGAGCACGGCGGCCTTTGGGAGTTTCCGGGCGGCAAGCTCCACGCTGGCGAAACGCCGGAGGCAGCCCTCATCCGCGAACTAAAGGAAGAGCTTGGCATCGAGGTTCCCGCGCGCTGCCTGGCGCCGCTCACCTTCGCCAGCCACGCTTACGAGAGCTATCACCTGCTCATGCCGCTCTATATCTGCCGCAACTGGCTTGGCGAGCCCGAAGCGCTCGAAGGGCAAACGCTGGCCTGGGTGCGAAAGGACCGGCTGGCATCTTATCCAATGCCGCCGGCGGACGTGCCGCTCGTACCGATGCTGCAGGATTGGCTCTGACACAAAGGCTTGCAGCCGCCATGAGCCCCACCGTTTGAACAGTTCGCGAAGACCCCCTCACCCCAGCCCTTGGGGAGAGGGAGTCCGGGCGTGCCCGCTGAGAAGGCGTTCCCTCGCCCATCCGCATCCGCTTGCGGATGCGGATACTCGAGCGGCAAGCACGCCAAGGCGAGCTTGCTGGGAGAGGGACAGGGTGTGGGGATCTTCGC
Source organism: Rhodomicrobium sp. (assembly GCA_052145975.1). Classification (GTDB taxonomy): domain Bacteria; phylum Pseudomonadota; class Alphaproteobacteria; order Rhizobiales; family Rhodomicrobiaceae; genus Rhodomicrobium. The sequence continues at coordinate 10,137 of JBKQNN010000407.1, forward strand.
ACGCGCTATGCGAAGCGATCAATCGGACCTACTATAACCCAAGTTCAGTTGCAGGATATTCGCCGGATCATCGAGGAGCACCATGACGGCCTCATTGCAGCTTGGCGGCAGCATTTCCCAGGGCGTTGAAGTAAGCCATATTTCATCGCACGGGCTTTGGCTTCTGGCTGGCGATGCCGAGCTCTTCCTGCCGTTCGAGGATTTCCCATGGTTCCGGGACGCACCGGTTGGGAAAGTGCTCAACGTTCAGGAGCCGTCCCCTGGACATTTTTACTGGCCCGATCTGGATGTCGACCTCTCGGCGGAGATCATCGCCAGCCCCAGCAAATATCCGCTGCTCGCCCAGCAATAGCGGCATTAGAGTCGCGCCGCGGGAATGACGGTTTGCGGCTCGGATTCGATTGAGAATGCTATTTGGATGCCGCGGCGATTATTCCGCCGTCACGCCCCATCGACGAGGGCATCGAGGCTTAGCCCCAGCTTGTGCACGATGCGCTCGCTGGCGCCGGCGCCCGGCGCGCGCTATGATTGCCCAATTATCAGAGCGGGGAGCATTTCATGCGCGCATTTATCATTGCAATCGGGCTGGCGCTAGCGATATGCGGGGGCGCGCTCGCGGACGCGGCAAGCGACTGCGTCCAGGACAAGGATCAAGACCTGAGAATTCGCGGCTGCACGGCGGCAATCCAGTCGCGCAAGTGGAGCGGTAAGGGCCTCGCCTGGGCCTATTCCAACCGCGGTGTCGCCTTTGAAAGCAAAGGCGAGCATGACCGCGCCATTGCCGATTTCGATGAAGCCATCCGGCTCGATCCGAAACTCGCGAACGCCTATATCAACCGCGGCGTCGCCTATGTAAACAAAGGCGAGTATGACCGCGCCATCGCCGATTTCGATGAAGCCATCCGCCTGAACCCGAAAGACGCGGACGCCTTTGGCAACCGCGGCATCGCCTATTACGGCAAAGGCGATCATGATCGCGCCATCGCCGATTACGATCAGGCCATCCGCCTGAACCCGCAATACGCGGACGCCTATTACAACCGTGGCCTCGCCTATTACAACAAGGCCGACTATGACCGCGCGATTGCCGATTACGATCAGGCCATCCGGCTGAACCCAAAAAACGCGGACGCTTATAACAACCGCGGCAACGCCTAAAACAGCAAAGGCGATTACGACCGCGCCATCGCCGATTATGATCGGGCCATCCGGCTCGAACCGAAGAACGCCGACGCTTACAACGGCCGCGCCTGGGCCTATTTCAAGGCCGGGAAGGCGGCGCAGGGGCTGCCCGATGCGGAGAAGTCGCTTGAGCTGCGCCCCAACGATCCCGGCACCCTCGATACGCGCGGCAGCATCTTCGAGGCGCTCGGGCGGCGCGAGGAAGCCATTGGCGATTTCAGGCGCGCGCTATCGAAAGACCCCACTAAGCAAAGCAGCAAGGACGGGCTGAAGCGCCTCGGGGTTGAGCCGTGAGGTTGCCCGGCCGGCCTTTATCGTGGGCAGGGCTTGACGCCTCTCATACCAGCAGTCGAAGATTTAGACTCCTTTGCCGGGGCGTGCTGTGCCCCAGCGTCACGGCGTGCGGGAGGCTAGCGTTTGTTTTTATTGATGAAAATTGGGTTCGTTCGGCAGAAAGCCTATTTCTATATAAGTATATACTTTTGCCCGTCTGAAAGAACGGCCAAGGACAAAGGTGTCAGGACTTTTGGCGGCAGGTATTACCTTCGCCAGCCGCAGCTGACCAATCAACCGGATGCGAGATGACACCAACAGGCGGCGAAGTTACCGGACGGACTTGGCCAGGCGGACCAGATTGAGGAACTCGGCAGTCTGGCTTCGATTATTGTGCCCGGTAAGCCTCCACCCGCACGCTATCGGCGCGGGCACGGGCTTGCGCGAGATCGTAATTGAGCTGCATCTGCATCAGATGCTCCATCTTCGGGCCGAATGCCTTCTCGACACGCAGCGCCATCTCAGCGGTGAGCGAGGTCCGCCCATTCAGCATATTGGACAGCGCCTGCCGCGTGACGCCCAACACCTTCGCCGCCCCGGTAACATCGAGCCCGAGCGGCGCCAGCACCTCTTCGCGAATGATTTCGCCAGGATGACACGGGTTCTTCATCGTCATGCTCATGCCCTCAATGATAGTCAACTAAATCCACGTCGAAAACATCCCCATCCTCGAAGCGGAAAATCAGCCGCCAATTTCCGCTGACAGACAGACTCCAAAATCCATCGAGATCGCCTTTCAGCGCGTGCAACCGCCAACCTGGATATGCCTTCATTTCTTCGATCCCGGACGCAGCATCCAGCGCGGCAAGAATTCTCCGAAGTCTTGGAACTTGATCGGCCGGCAACCCACGTCTTTCATCGTCGTGAAAAAGCAGGGACAAAGCTTTGTGACGGATCGAGCGGATTGACATCCGATGCTCTAATAGCTGCCGCCATAAGTCCTGACCGTTTTCCGGAACCGTCAGGACTTATGGCGATTGGTTCAAGTGTAGCAGCAGAACTGTCGCCCGTCAATTGACACGCGACAGAATGCCTGCGCCCGGAGCTACAAACGGCCCTCCCTCACGGAAGGGCCGCCCGCCCGGTTACTGCCGCGCAGACTTGGCCAGGCGGACCAGATTGAGGAACTCGGCGCGATAGCCGAACGGGTCCGGTCCCCGCGCCGTCTGCGCCAGCGCCACCACATCGTCCAGGCTGTAGCCGCCGGTATACGGTTCCCCGCGCAGTAGCTGCCCGAACGCGGCCACGGCTATCGAGAAGCGGACATCTTCGGGCGCTGCCTGGAGATCCGGGCGTTCCATATCGCTGGCGATTGCGGTCGCGATGAGCTTCGACGTGTCTTCGCCCGGCAGCTTGTAGCGGATTTTCAGAAAGGCCAGCTCGCCGCCGGACCCCGAGGCGCGCGCCGGCTGCGCCTCCGGTTTTCGATAGCGCAGATCGTCCACGAACTTCGGCGCGCCAACGGGCGTCACCTCGTAAATCGCCGTCACGGTATGGCCGGAGCCGATATCGCCCGCGTCCACCTTATCGTTGTTGAAATCCTCGCGCTTCAGCGCCCGCGTCTCGTAGCCGATAAGCCGGTATTCCGACACCTGCGCCGGATTGAACTCGATCTGGATTTTCACATCGTTAGCGATGGGGAACAGCGATGACGACGCCTCCTCCACCAGCACCTTGCGCGCCTCGTTCAGCGTATCGGCGTAAGCCGCGACGCCATTGCCGTTCTGCGCCAGCGTTTGCATCAGCCGGTCGTTGTAATTGCCGCGGCCAACGCCGAGCACGGACAGGTAAATGCCGCTCTGCCGCTTGGCCTCGATGAAGCGCTTAAGCTGCTCGCGGTCCGTGATGCCAACGTTGAAATCGCCATCGGTTGCCAGGATGACGCGGTTGACGGCGCTCTTGTCGAAATTCATTTCGGCAAGGCGGTAGGCGTCCTGCAGCCCGGCGCCGCCGGCCGTCGAACCCCCAGCGCTCAGCCGGCCGAGCACGTCCGCGATCTTGCCGCGCTCCGCCACCCGCGTTGGCTCCAGCGCCACGCCCGAGTGCGAGGCATATGTCACGATGCCGACGGTGTCGTCAGGCTTCAACTCGTCCAGCAGCATGCGGAAGGCGTTCTTCAACAGCGGCAGCCGGTCCTCCGGCTCCATGGAACCGGACACATCGATGAGCAGCACCAGGTTGGCGCGCGGGCGCTCCTTGGCGGCAATCTCGTAGCCCTTGATGCCGATGTGTACCAGCTTGTTGGTTGGCTTCCACGGCGCGGGCGTCACGGTGACGGTTGGCTGGAACGGCGTTGCAGCGCTTTCCGGGCGCGGATAGGCGTAGGGGAAGTAGTTGATCATCTCCTCGACGCGCACGGCGTCCTTCGGCGGCAGGCGGCCGGCCAGCAGGCTGCGGCGTACCAAGCTGTAGGACGCGGTGTCCACGTCGATGGAGAAGGTCGAAACGGGTTCCGCCGCAACCTGCTTGACCGGATTGGACGCCACCGCTTCGAACCGATCGCGGCTTTCCTCCGCCTCCGGAGCGGTAAAATCGGGATTCAGGCCGGGCGCGGAATATCCGCTCTCTTGTGCGATGCGAGCGGGCGCCGCGGGGGCCGGGACTGGGGAACCAGCGCCGGTCTCGCCATTGAAGCCAACCCATTGCGAACCGGCAACATCGTAGGCCGCGGACTTGTCATGAGGTGCTCCCGCGCGCCGGCTGTCTGCTCCTATTCCGGTGGCAGCCGGGGCAGCCGCCGGCGCGATTGCGAAATGCGGCTGCGCAGCGGAAGCGGCAGGGGGCGGGCTCGCTGGCGACGGCGCGGGGGCATTGTTGAAGGGATATGGGAGGCCGGTGCCGATGTTGGCAATGCCTGGTTTTATGACCGGCCGGGAATCAACCCGCGTTCCGTCGGGCTGGTAGGACTCGCTGCGCACTACAGTTGGCTGACTGGTCTCCGCACGCCTGCCTGCAGGCGAGCCGCTATAGCCATCGCCAGTGCTTTGTGCTCTCTTTAAAGCCTCATCGAAGCGCTGCTCAAGAGAGATGCCACCGGGGACCGAAGCGAGCGGCGCCCGCGTGCCATCGGGCGTGAGCTTGTCGTAAATGGATTTTTCCCCCGTGGGGACGCTCGCCTGACCGGCAGCGGCGGGAAGGTTTTCGCGGACAGCCGCCTGCCTATCAGCGTGTATCACAGGCCGGGCGCCGGTCATATCCCGCGCCTCCTGCCGCCACATATGAAGCGCCATCGGCACAGCCACGATCAGCACGGCAATCGACGCCGCGATCTTGTAATTGATAAACTTCGCGCGCATCAAACGGCTCCTTTGCGTTTGAGTTGATGCGAGCGTGAGACGGCTGGGCGCGGCGTTTCCTTGGGCTTCACCGTCCGCATTTTTCGCGGCGGCCGCGTCGAAGGCAGCCAAGGCGGCGGCGAGGGCCTGGGCGCGGGCGGCTTCGCGCGGCTCGGGCGCCGGCAAATCCTTCAGAGCGTGCAATTCGTCCCCGGTCATGGCCTCAGCTCACCGCCTGCAAAGTTGCCTTGAGCCGCTTCTTCGCCTCATGCAGGTGCCAGGATACGGTTTTCTCCTGGCAGCCTAAGACGGCGGCGGCCTCCGCGTGGCTCATGTCCTCGCCATAGACCAGCAGCACAGCGTCGCGTTGCTGCGGCGGCAGGCGGCGCACGGCAAGCCATAATTCCGCACTCATGGCGTGATCCTCCGGCGACGGCGCGCGATTGCCGGGGCTTGCATCGGCCAGCGCCGCCAGCACGCACGGCTCGACGCTGTGCGTGTTCGCGCCGTCGCGCATGCGGTCGATGGCCGTGGTATAGGTAATGCGCCAGACCCAGGTGGAAAACGCCGCCTCGCCGCGGTAATCCCGGATGGCGGTCGCAAGCTTCACGCAGACGTCCTGCGCGATGTCCTCGGCCAGCGTCTGCGAGCCGCAAAAACGCCAGGCGAGCCGGTAGATGCGGACGTAATACGCCTCCACCAGCGCCGCGAACGACTCCCGGCACCCGCCCGTTGCCTTCTCCACCAGCCCCCGGCTGCTCATTGCGTCACCATGGCGCATGAGACTGGCTGGGCGCGCAAATCCTTGGGGTGGCATGCGGCATTTTTTCGCCTGTTCTCGAACTTCGGCTGCCGGCCCTGCGCGAGCCGGAGCGCCTAACGAAACACGGCACTGAAAACGCGCAAGAATTGCGGCGGCCAGCCGTTTTCCCCAGGGCCGCTAAGAAAGTCCTGCACTTGCAGCAAATTTGCCCAAAATACCGCAAGCCGGCGCAAACAAGTAGTTACCGCCGGATCGCTGAAAGTCCGCAGTGTGAGGCGCTGGAACTTCAAATCTGGTTGAATAGTTCGTGGCCACGCTGCGGCGCACATTCATCTTGCGGAACCTTTCAACCCGCCCGCCGCTTCTTAGCAGGCAGACTCGAACCGTTCCAACCGGAGTTCCACGGGCATGAAATCCCCCACTAAAGCGTCATCGAAGACAATTGTCCGCGCCATAGAGGCGCAGCCGCATCTCGACCTCGAAAAAGGGCAGGAAACCCAGCCCTGGGGGACGCTGACGGACCTTCCCATCGCGCTCGGCGAGCAGGTGCGCCTGCAGAGCATCGAGGCGCTAAACCAGCTCCTCGCCGACACGATATCGCTGCGGGACATGTACAAAAAGCATCATTGGCAGGTCAGCGGACCGACCTTCTATCAGCTCCATCTGCTGTTCGACGCCCATTACAAGGAGCAATCGGAGCTTGTCGATACGATTGCGGAACGGATCATGTCGCTCGGCGGCGTCTCGGTCGCCATGTCGCATGATGTGGCCGAGATGACCATGATTCGCAGGCCGCCCAAGGGCCGCGAAAACCCCGCCATGCAACTCACCCGGCTCATAGAGGCGCACCGGCATATTCTCGCGTTCAGCCGTCACGCCGCCAAGGCAGCCGCCGAGGCCGGCGACGATGGCACCAACGACCTTTTTGTGAGCGAGGTTATCCGCGAGAATGAAATGCAGACGTGGTTCCTGGCGGAGCACCTGGTGTCCGCACGCCTGGAATAGCGCCAATCCTGTTGGATGCTTCACAGCGGACGGTGTAACGAACGAGGGAATCGCCCCTCACCCTGTCCCTCTCCCAGCAAGCTCGCCTTGGCGAGCTTGCCGCTCGAGTATCTCGGCGCTGGAACAGGTGTGGCAGCGGCGGTCCGGTGACGTGCTCGCAGGAGTCGTAGCGGGCGACCAGCGGGATCACGCCGTCGTTGTCGCCTCGCAGCCTGCTGATGACGGTGGCCAGGACGCTGGCCAGC
>JBKQNN010000408.1:0-2500 GCA_052145975.1 Rhodomicrobium sp.
AGTCTCCGCCCGGAAATGTCCCGCAGCAGCCGCGCGGGCATCGCCGTACATGCTTTGGCTTAACGTCTCACGCCCGCCCTGGCTGAGCCGCGCCCATAGCTCGGGATCGTCCCGCCACATCTCCGCCATGTCTGGATTGAGACCGGGAGTCTCGTCCAGAAGTGCGTCAAAATCGGCGTCTTCGAAGTCGTCCCATGCCGCCTTGAGGCCGTCATCGCTGTCTGTGCCGGCCGCTGTGCCTTCGCCTGGCTGCCGGGCCGGTGGCGCTACGCCCCATTTGAAGGCCACCGCTGGTCCGTGCTCGCCCTCGCGCGCCTCGATAAAAATAACTCCAGCGTTTTCAAGCACCGCAATCAAGTCTTCCAAAACACGAGGCTGCGGCGTGGTTGTGCCATTTTCAAACGTGGTTACTGTGGACCGCGAACACCGCGCCTTTGCTGCAACGTCAGCTTGCGACCATCCGAGAAGTGCTCTAGCAGCGCGAAATTGAAAATACGAAACACCCATTTGTGTGATCCTTGACATTTGGGTTGACCGCCGATTTGTTCGATGCTACACATTTGGTTAGGCAACCTCAACAAATAAGGCACGTTCGATGCCCCTTTCCGCACGTCAAATCGACAGTGTGAAGTCTTTGCTGCGCCGTGCCGCCGAACTTATCGCGGACGCGCAAAACGTAGCGGACTCAGCGGGGCATCGCCCTGCGGTCATCCGCCTGAACACCATTCGCCGCAATGTGGCGGACGAAATCGCCGATCTAGGCCGGGCACCCCGCGAATGAATAGCGGAGAACTGAGAGACGTCTGGACGCGCCTGCAAATTTCAATGGAGACGGTTGAAGACGCCGCCGTCTTGCTTGGCCCGTCCGACCGCGAGCAGGCAGCCCGGCTTACGAAGATCGCCACGCGGATCAAGATGGAAACTGTTCTGCTTGGCGAAAAGATCGAAGCTGCGCACAAAGCGGAGAAGAGGGAATTGCGATGAACCTAACCCTCCGCGAACTCAAGGCCTGCAAGACGTTCCTTTCTCAAGCCCATATCCTCGTTGCCGCCGTGCGCTCGCAGTTCTTCGGGGCGGGCGATGGCGGCACCGCCGCCCGCTTGAACGAGATCGCAACCCGCCTTGACGGCGAGATCGAGCTTGTCGAGCGCCTAATCGCGAAAGCAGCGTCAAACGGTGAAGGTGCGGCGTGAGATTGGTTGCAAAGCAATCCGCGCTCTCGATGAATGCGAACTCCCAAACATCGGCTTCTAGATCCGAATGTCTCACCATTTACCGCCTTGGGTTAACAGGGGCGCCGCCAGCCAAGTTTTTGAACTTTCGGCTCTCGGATCAGAAAGCCGCCGGACCGCGGACTGCCTCGCTTTGATGCCGCCGCCGGGATTGTTATGGCCACCACAGAAGCGGCTCTTTATCCGTTGGCTCCATCATCTTCCGGAACCGCGTTCCAGAGATCGCCAAGTTCATCGCCAACGCCCTAGCCGATGCGGCGGCCAGCCTCCCGAACACGGCCCAGGCGATCCAGAAAGGGCGCGCGGCGGCTCTCGGGGAGAGGTATCGCCCATTTCAGCGCTTGCTCGAACATGCGGATGAGCGCGGCGTAATAGCCCTCGTCTTCCATCCCGCAGGAATTCAGGAAAACGATCACCTCCTCGCAATAGAAGGTGGTGAGTTCCGCCATACCCTCCGGATGGCCGATGGCTTTCTTGTAATCCGAGATCGCCTTCTTGGCCTTCGCCACCGAAACAGGCTGGTCGCGGAAGATGTCCGGGCATATCCAGCGTGATATCACCGCCTTGTACGGCACCAGCGGGTTGCTGCCCAAATTCAGCCGGGCGTGCAGGAACGCCTGGTTCTCTTTGCTGGCAGCATAAAGGTCCTGCAAGAGGCCGAGCAACGCAGTGCGGTCGAAATCGCGAAGCCTAGCTTTCAGGCTGCCCCAACTCGCGGCTGTCTTGGTCCTGGCCATTCTGCTGCATTCCCAGCTCGAGGCTGCGCTGGTATGAGGCAGCGCGAGCCTCTTTGGCATCTATGTATTTCAGTCAAACTGGATTCTCCCCCAACGTAAACGGAGAGAAACCGTGGACACAATTCGAAATGCAGATGCCCTCAACGCTTCCCGCATCCCCTGGAACAAGGGCAAGCTCGTGGGGCCAAAGCCGCCGCTACAGCCTAAGCATGTCTGGGCGATCCGCACGCATCTGCAAGTAATGCGGAAGGTACGCGATTTGGCGCTGTTCAACCTCGCCATCGATAGCAAGCTTCGCGGCTGCGACGTGGTGAGCCTCAGGGTTGAAGACGTGGCGCCACATGGCTACACCATTGAGCGCGCCACCGTCCGGCAGAAGAAAACAGGCCGCCCGGTCCGCTTCGAGATCACCGAGCAGGCGCGTCAGGCGGTGGATGAATATCTTCGTCTCTCACAAAGGAAACCCGGCAGCTTCCTGTTCGGAGGCCGCCGCGGCAAAGATAGCAGCCTCACTACAAGGCAGTATGCCCG
>JBKQNN010000409.1:0-12203 GCA_052145975.1 Rhodomicrobium sp.
GAGGGTGGCCACCCTCCCTCATGGGCTGACCTTCACCGATTCGAGGCCGGAAAGGTCAACCGGCAGAAACATACAATCCGGGATCGTTACAAACGCCGGTGCCCGTTACGATCCCGGATAGCCGCAAGCGGCTTCCGGGATGACGGCTGCGAACGAATCAAGCGGATGCGGTATAACGCCGACACGAAACGGCGTTCAGGAGCAGCTTCACCGCAAACGATGGAACCCGCAAAAGCCCTTATCGTTCTAGGCGCCGTGCTTATCGCCGCCGGTGTTATCTGGCTAGCAGCCGGGAGGCTGGGGATCGGCCATTTGCCGGGCGATTTCATCTTCCAGCGCGGGAATTTCCGGCTGTATCTGCCGCTCGGCACCTCGCTGCTGATCAGCGTTGTTCTCAGCCTGATTTTCTGGCTTCTGGGCCGCCTTTAGCGCTCGCCGTAAGCGCTGGCGCAACATCTGTCTTCAGGAAATCGCCGCCTTTGAAAAGCAGCGGCGCCTTCCGCGATTTCGCGAGCGCATAGGCCGCGCAATCGCCTAAATTGAGACCGGCCGGATGCCGCCCCTTGCCGAACCGGATGAACGCATCCCGTGCCGCGCGTCCCTGATCTTGGTCAAAAGCCTCGACTGTGACGCTCGCCCGCGCCAGGAACGCATCGAGAGGGCGCCAAACCGCTTCCGCGGCCTTTGGCCCGGCCAGCACCATGCATGTTTCAAAATAATTGACTGCTGAAAAAAGCCGCGCGTTCGCTGCGGCTATGGCCTCGATAAAGGACTCGCTCTCCGGCTCGTCCCGCATAATCGCGACCAGCGCCGAGCTATCGAGAACGATCACGCCGGCAGCCCGCGTTCATCGTACAGATCGTCTTCGGTCCATTGGGGGAGTGCTGCTTGCAACCGCGCGCTTTCTTTGGCTATCGCGCGCAAATCCTCCAAAAGGGACGGGTCCAGCTTGCCGCTCAACTTCCGCACTCCATCGTGGATGAACTCGACGCCGGCCTCCTGCAGCGCCATTTGAACCTCTCCAGCCGTGGATTCAGCGACGGCGTGCTCGCCGCTCGCGGCCTCAAGCCTCCGGATCGTGGTGACGGAGACATCAGCCCGGCGCGCAAGCTCCTCCTGCTCCATCCGAAGAAGCGCCCGCGCCGCCTTTATCTGTTCCGCCGTAACCATGGCATAAAGGTAGCATAGCTGATAGCTAGCCGTCAATCATGCGGCCTTTTACTCTTTCTTCGGTAAATTCAGCCGGATGTGCAGCTCGCGGAGCTGCTTGGGCGTGGCTTCGGAGGGCGCGCCCATCAGCAAATCCTCCGCCTGCTGGTTCAGTGGGAACATGGTGACGTCGCGCAAATTGTCCGCGCCGCAAAGCAGCATGACCATGCGGTCGATGCCGGGCGCGATGCCTCCGTGCGGCGGCGCGCCGAATTTGAGCGCGCGGATCATGCCGCCAAACTTGGCGTCCACCACGTCCGGCCCGTAGCCCGCGATTTCGAAGGCTTTGTACATAATCTCGGGCTTGTGGTTCCGGATCGCGCCGGAGGAAAGCTCGACGCCGTTGCAGACGATGTCGTATTGGAAGGCCTTCAACCCCAGCAGCGCCTCGTCGCCCGCAGCCCTTGCGGACTCGAGCGCTGCAAGCTCGCCTTGCGGCATCGAGAACGGATTGTGCGAGAAGTCGATCTTCTTGTCGTCCTCGTTCCACTCATAGAACGGGAAGTCGGTGATCCAGCAGAACTCGAAGCAGTCCTTTTGGACGAGGTTCAGCTCGGCGCCGATCTTGTTCCGCGCCTCGCCGGCGAATTTGTAGAATTTGCGCGGATCGCCCGCGACGAAAAAGACGGCATCTCCATTTTCGACCTGAAGTTCTTTAAGAAGCTTGGCTGTAGCTGCATCGCCTAATGCCTTCGCCACAGGCCCTTTACCCTTAAACCACCACCCAGATTGAAGATGCAAAAGGGTTTTGTCATCCCCTTTGGCCTCGAGACTTTTCAAAAGCTCGTCGCCTCCCGAACCAGGTTCTGGGTCTTTCGAAACCTCGCAAATTATGTAGCCGAGGCCCGGCTGCCCCTGCTGCTGCGCCCAGCCGTTCATGCGGTCGCAGAAGGCGCGGGAGCCGCCGCCTAGCGCGGGGATCGCCCACACGCGCGCCTTCGGGTCGTTCTCCAGCATGCCCGCAAACACCTTGAAGCCGCTACCGCGGAAATGCTCGCTCACATCCTGCATGACAATGGGGTTGCGCAGGTCCGGCTTGTCGGTGCCGTATTTAGCGATGGCGTCGTCGTAGCGGATGTGCGGGAATTTTTGCGTCACCGGCTTGCTGTCGCCGAACTCCTCGAAGAGCCCGCGTAGCACCGGCTCGACCGCGTGGAATACGTCTTCCTGGGTCACAAAGCTCATCTCGATATCGAGCTGGTAGAACTCGCCGGGCGAACGGTCGGCGCGGGCGTCCTCGTCGCGGAAGCAGGGCGCAATTTGGAAATAACGGTCGAAGCCCGCGATCATGATGAGCTGCTTGAACTGCTGCGGCGCCTGCGGCAGCGCGTAGAACTTGCCTGGATGCATGCGCGACGGCACCAGGAAGTCGCGCGCACCTTCCGGCGAGGACGCGGTCAGGATCGGCGTCTGGAACTCAAAGAAGCCGGCCTCGTTCATGCGCCGCCTGAGCGAGGAGACAATCGCGGCGCGCTTCATGATGTTGCGGTGAATCGTGTCGCGGCGCAGGTCGAGGAAGCGGTATTTGAGCCGCGTGTCCTCCGGATAATCCGGCTCGCCGAACACCGGCAAAGGCAGCTCATCGGCCTTCGAGAGCACCTCGATCGCGCTGATCCGCACCTCGACCTCGCCCGTGGGCAGATTCGGGTTTACGGTATCGCCTTCGCGCAAAACCACCTTGCCATCGATGCGCACCACCCACTCGGCGCGCACCTGCTCGGCGGCGGCGAAAGCGGCGTCGCTTGGATCGGCGACGCATTGGATCAGCCCATAATGGTCGCGCAAATCGATGAACAAGAGCCCGCCGTGGTCGCGCACCCGGTGAACCCACCCGGACAAGCGCACGGTCTTGCCGGCATCGGCCTTGCGAAGCGCGCCACAAGTCGTGCTGCGATAAGCGTGAAGAGCGCTGGGTGCGGGTTGCGCATTCGCCGCCGCTCCCCCCGCGCCATTTTTTTTCTTGCCAGCCTCGTTCGCAGCCTTGGGCGTTGCGGCAGGCGCCTGTTTCTTTTCGGAAACAGCGGGTTTGGCGCGCCCGCGCTGAGCGGATTTTTCCACAGATCTCACCCTCTTGGACCTATTCTGCCTGCGACAAGCTGGGCCTCTGGCCATGGCCGCAAAAGCAGCTTAAAGAAGACCGTAACCGGGGCTCGCTCCAGCGTGCGGCGCGAACCGGTATCCCGCCCGAACAGCGCACGCACCGCCTTATTTGTCAAGGTTGCACGCCTTTTCTAGGCGGCCTCCCACAACTTGAGCTATAACCGTGCGATGATCGAACTTCCCGATGTCATTACGACCACCGCAGACCTTGAAGAGGCCTGCGCGTATCTCCGCCAGCAGCCTTTTGTCACCGTTGACACGGAATTCCTGCGCCAGACCACTTACCGGCCCAAGCTTTGCCTCATCCAGATGGCGGGCGTGGGGCTGGAGGTTGCTGTCGATCCGCTCGCGGGCGTGGATCTTTCGAGCTTTTACGCGCTGATGGCCAACCAGGCGGTGGTCAAGGTATTCCATGCCGCCCGCCAGGACATCGAGATCGTGCATCAGGAAGCGGGCATCATCCCCAATCCGCTCTTCGACACCCAGATCGCCGCGATGGCGCTCGGCCATGGCGAGGCCATTTCCTATAGCGCACTCGTCAAGAAGCTCCTGAAGCTGACGCACGACAAGACTTATCAGTCCATCGATTGGTGCGTGCGCCCGCTCGGGCCCCGCCAGATCGAATATGCGCTGGGCGATGTGACGCATTTGCGCGACGTCTATACCAAGCTCAAGCGGCGCCTGGAGGAAACGGGCCGCGAGTCCTGGCTCGAAGAGGAGGTCGCGGTTCTGACGGACCCCAGGACCTATGCCTTCGATCCAGCGGACGCCTGGAAGCGCATGAAGCTTTCCGGCAAATCGCGCCTCGCCAAAGCCGTTATCGTCGAGCTTTCGGCCTGGCGCGAGCGTACCGCCCAGAACGAAAATGTGCCACGCGGGCGGGTGCTCAAGGACGAGGCGATCTACGAGATCGCCAAGCACGCGCCGCGCTCGCTCGATGCCCTGTCGCGGTTGCGCACGGTGCGCGAAAGTGTGAAGGCGCGCGGCGAGGCGATTCTGCGCTGCGTCGCTACCGCCCTTGCGCACGATCCCGCCGATATCGTTATGCCGGAAGCGCACACTGACCTGCCCGCGTCGGCTTCGGCCACCGTTGAGCTGCTGCGGGTCCTGCTCAAGGCGGTTTCGGCGGAGCTCAACATTGCGCCGAAGCTGCTTGCGAGTGCGGACGACCTCGAAAAGCTCGCACAATACGACTGCGCCGATATCCCGGCGTTGCGGGGCTGGCGGCGGCAGTTCTTCGGCGAGAAGGCGCTGGCGCTCAAGACCGGCACGCTTGCGCTCGGGATCAAGAACAACGAAATCTGCCTGTTTCCGCTATAGAGATTTCGCACAGCTGTCATGGCCAGGCCGCACCGCATAGGCGCTAACATAACTGGGGTCACGCCCCTCACCCCAGCCCTCTCCCCATGGGAGAGGGAGCTCGCTCGCAGCCGTTGAGAAGGCGTCCCCTCTCCCATGGGGAGAGGGACAGGGTGAGGGGCGATTCGCCAGTTCACTACGCCATCCGCTAATTTTAGCGCCTATGCGGTGCGGCCCGGGCCATGACGAAAAAGCTTCAGCACGTCCGATTCTTTGTTCCTCAGAACATATAACCGTGCTGGTAGCCCCAGCCGTCGGTCCAGTGGTCCGCGCGCGGATAACCGGGCGTAACCCTATGGCTGTAACCGGCGCCCTGGTCCTGCCAGTACCACAGCGGCATTTTGCGCATCGTGATTTCGCAAGAGAAGGCGCATTCGACCCACTCGCCCGTGGGCAATTGGACTTGATCGCAGCAGCCAACGTGCCGGACGGGCGCTACAACCTTCTGGTTTCCGTACCAGGCTCCCGCATAGATGTGGCGGTAAACCTCGCCCTCGCCGCAGCAATCCTCCCGGTAGGGTGCGGCTTTGCGCGTCACATGGTGTTTGTGCTTGAGCGGTGCAGCGGCTTCTTCCTTGGCGCTTGAATCGTCAGCACTCGCCACCGCGGCCAAGCCCAGCAGAACGGCGCAGGTTAAGAGCATGCGAAGGATCACGGCCAGTCCCCCATTGAATCTATCCCTAGTACGGCTCGCCGGAAGTTCGGACCCGTCGTTGCGAGGGGCTTTAGCCCCGAAGCGATCCAGCGGCGGCATTCGCGTCCCCTGGATTGCCGCGGCGCGTTCCGCGCCTCGCAATGACGGCCAAGCGGGTTAGAGCGTCCCGCGGCCAGTACTAGGCGCACCATAGGCCGGGCGCGGCCTTTCGCCAAGCTTCCGCGCGCCAGTCCGCAAGAAATCGGTTTCCGCCAGCCAAAAACGGTCGTTCCGCAGCTCGCATTTGGCTATGGTAGCGCTCATCCGGCGAACCAGTGGGACGAATCGCATGGCGCTTACAAGCATCTTCGATTATTGCGAGCGGACAGGCACCGCGTTTTGGGCCGAGCCGCTGAATGCGGTCACGAACGCCGGCTTCATCGTGGCGGCGATTGCAGGCATCGTCCTGATCGCACGGCGCCCGCCCCAGGAGCGCTCGCTCTGGCACGCCTTTTTCGTGCTGGATTTTATCGCGATTGGCATCGGCAGCTTCCTGTTCCACACGATGCCTGGCAAGGGCACGGAGCTAGCCGACACCGGCCCCATCGGCATATTCATGCTGACTTACCTGGTCTATTCCATCCGGCGTTTCGCAGGCGTCTCCTGGTTCTTCACCGCCGCTGCCATCGGGGTCTTCATCGGCGCCATGGTGGCGGCGTTCAACATACACTGCTGGGAAGGGCGGGTGGGATTCCAGCTTGAGAACATTCCCGCCGGCGCACGTGCGACCTGCATGAATGGAAGCCTCGGCTACGGTCCGGCCTTTACGGCGATGCTGCTCATTGGACTGTGGCTCGCGTTCAAGCGCCACAAGGCCGCACCGCTAATGCTTGCGGCAACGGCTGCCTTCGCGGTTTCGCTCACCTTGCGCTCGCTCGATCAGCAGCTCTGCGCGCATTGGACCCTGATGGGCCATCGCATGGGCACGCACTTCCTTTGGCACTTGTTCAACGCGCTGACCTTGTTCCTTCTGCTGGTTGCAGCCATCCGGCACGGCGGACGCCAGGAGGTACTGCCGCCGCGCCCGAAGGCCAAGCCGCCAGTCTACGCCATCTTGTAAGGCGAGCACCAAAGCGCCACGCGCCGGCTTGCCTGCGGCGCGCGGTTGGCTTACTGTTAGCATCTCGATTCTCGCGGACGTGGTGAAACGGTAGACACAAGGGACTTAAAATCCCTCGGCTGAAAGGCTGTGCGGGTTCAAGTCCCGCCGTCCGCACCATATGACCTTCCGAGAAGGTCCGAGAACATCCAAAAAACAACGCGTAAACAGACTATTAAGGAGAGTTGCCTTCCAGGGCTGTCCGGCACCGTCTAGTTGCATCTGGGGGTAATTGGGGGTAAAAACAAGGGTAGGAATCTACCCCCAAATCCGAGTTACCCCCATGGCACTGACCGATACGGCAATTAAGAATGCAAAACCGAAGGAGCGGCCTTACAAGCTGGCTGACGGCCAAGGCATGTTCCTTCTCGTAAATCCCAACGGCCGCAAATGGTGGCGGCTCAAATATCGCCACGCTGGCAAAGAGAAGCTGCTTGCGCTTGGCACCTATCCAGAGGTCTCGCTTAAAGAGGCAAGGGAGCAGCGGGAGAAAGCTCGCGCCGTCATCCGTTCGACGCAAGACCCTTCGGAGGTCCGCAAGACTGAGAAGCGGGAGAAGAAAATCGCCGCGGCCAACTCATTCGAGAGCGTGGCGCGCGAGTTCGTCGCGAATCAATCTGCTCGCCGGAACGAGGACTATCAGAAATACGCCTTGCGGCGTCTTGAGCAGAACGTGTTCGGGCAAATCGGGCACCGCCCCATTTCAGAAATCGAGGCGCCCAAGCTGTTGGAAGTCCTGCGCAAGATGGAGGCGCGCGGAGTTCATGAGATGACGGCGCGCGTGCGCCAGCTCTGCGGGCAGGTGTTCCGGTATGGCATCGCTACGGGGCGCTGCAAGCGTGATCCGGCGGGCGATCTTAAAGGCGCGCTGATGCCCTTCAAGGTGAATCACATCCCCGCCGTTGAGCCGGGAGGCTTGCCAGAGCTGCTTGCGAAGATCGCGGCCTATGACGGCGAGCCTGTTACCCGGCTGGCGCTGCGATTTCTAGCCCATACTTTCGTCAGGACAGGCGAGTTGATCGCGGCCAAGTGGAAGGAATTCAACTTCGACGATGCGCTCTGGACGGTTCCGGGGCCTCGCATGAAGATGAAGAACGACCATTACGTCCCGCTTGCCCGCCAGCCGCTCGCCATTCTGAAAGAGCTGCAAACGATCAATGGTTCCGAGCCGGAAGGCTTCGTCTTTGCCGTCATTAATCCCCGCAAGCACATCTCCGAAAACACGATGATCTACGCGCTTTACCGGCTCGGCTACAAAGGAAGGATGACGGGCCACGGTTTCAGGAGCGTGGCAAGTACCGTTCTCAATGAAGAGCGCGAGCGAGGGAGCCATTCATTCAGATCCGATGTGATCGAGCGCGAGCGAGGGAGCCATTCATTCAGCTCCGATGTGATCGAGCGCCAATTGGATCATTGCGAACGCGATGAAATTCGCGGGGCCTACAACCGCGCGCAATACCTTCAGCAACGGCGGGCCATGATGCAATGGTACGCAGACTATTTAGAGAAGGCGCGCGATGGGTCGGCCTAAACCTGCCTCGCGCGCGCAAACAGCGGAGCGTCAACAAGAAGCGATACACGACGCCCGCCCGCTGCCGGACAGTAGGTTCAATAAGCTCATATACATAATTCCCTCCCATCTAAGAGAAGAGAGAATACCGCTGCTAAAGAATGCGCTGCATTCAAGCAGGCAACTCTATCATGGCAACCTCGAAACCGTGCCCGCCGATGGTCCCTATCTGGCGGTGTTGAAACGCCTCACTGTAAGGGTCCAGAAAGCCGCCAAACTGGCAGCGAAGAGCATGGAGTCCCGCCGTACAGATACCGTCCGCAGTCATTTGTTAAGTGCAGGGGGACATCTAGCTGAGCTGCGAACTTGGGATACACCCTTAGGAAAAGTAGTTATGAATATACTGTCCCAAGAGGTAGGGCGATTACCGAACTCAGGCCAACGGATTGAGAATGCAGAGCAAGCTACCATTCTGTTGAAGAGCCTCGCTGAGCTTCTTTC
The DNA here is from genome assembly GCA_052145975.1 of Rhodomicrobium sp. Taxonomy (GTDB): domain Bacteria; phylum Pseudomonadota; class Alphaproteobacteria; order Rhizobiales; family Rhodomicrobiaceae; genus Rhodomicrobium. Next base: position 8,473 of record JBKQNN010000409.1, read on the forward strand.
TGCTTTTGCTAGCGGCATTAAAGCTAAGTCAGGTCCTTCCTCTAAGCGGCTTCCGTTAAGAAGACTAATGATTTGGCTTGATGTAATCTATCGAGTTTATAGCTGGAACCCCCGCAACCAAGCACATGATGACCTTATAAGTGAAATTGAAGGTCATGCACCCCCTCTTCTCTATCGGGAGAGGGATAAGCGAGACCGTTGGGTTGCTGAAGTTATGAGCGGGTTCGGGGTTTCCTACCCGAGCCTTGAATACGACCGGGACAAATTCCGGTCCCTGTTCAAGTGGCTCTGGTAACCATCCGTCGTTGTAAGAAAATGCACCAACAGCCCCCGCGATTTTTGGGAAGGGCGCTGGCAAGCTCGATAGTGTCCAGAAACCACTAAGGAGCTTTAACACATGAGATTTCTAAGAATAAAGGAGACAACTGCCAAATCAGGGCATCGCCCGTCTTCGATTTACGAACTGATTCCACAAGATAACTTCCCGAGGCCAGTCAAACTATCGGATCGCTGTTCTGCTTGGATCGATGAGGAAATCCAAAGCTGGCAAGAATGGTGCATAGCTAGGCGCGATGGCAAGTGTCCGAAAAACATGACATGGCGTGAATGGCATGAGGTCAGAACTGCTGAGCGTAACAGTGTGACAGCATAAAGGTAGCCCGCCATGGTTCGCAATCAGCTAGCAACTATTTCAAGACATGATCGTAGGTTTTTCACGAGAAACCCAGGACGGGAAGTTTGTATTCGCCGGGCTTTTCCCTTCGAGCGGCAGAACCATGAAAGGTATTCTCTGCTTGTTGTAAAGCGCACGCCTCATATCCGTGAGCGCGTATTGTTCGAATATGATGGACCGCTTGAATTGCTTAACGATGACGTGTCATGTCTTGCTTTTATGGAGCAAAATAACCCGAAGCTATTAGCCGGGTTCATGGATATCGACTTCAAATAAAAGAAAACCCGGCGCAGTGAGGCGCCGGGCTTCGATTCGCAATTTGCTAAGCAGGTGTATAATGCGTAAAAGAGACAGTTTTGTCAAGCCAGCGGAAAGTCTTAGCTCCACTCGAAAGCCCCGCGATCTATCGTATCTCAAGCCATTTGCTGAGAAGTTCAAACGGATTGAACAAGAGCACGAAGGGCGAATCCGTGAACTCAATGCACACAGGAGCACCGCGCCGGAAAGCGCTACCGTGCGAGCGAGGGCGGATGCGCAGCGGATCATTGAGGCCAAGACCCGCGAGGCGAAAGCGGCCCGTAGAGAGGTACAGGAAGGCGTGGAGCCCTGCCTTGCGCCGGACTTGGGTCAAGCCCTCGAATTCCTGCAAGTGCACTATGGCAATGCGCTATGGCTGCTTACCGCAATCATCCCTGGTAAGGAAGGCGACACCAGGACGGTCACTTTTGCGCCCGATCGTGCCGGGCCGGCCAGACAGCAGATTGAGCGTTGGCAACAGGAAGGCCGGGGCGTCTATTACCACGCGAACCCGCCGCGGCGCTCGCTTTCGCGCAAGGCTCAGAAAGGCGATATCGGCGCCGCGATCTGCTTGCACGTCGACTTGGACGCCCGCGAAGATTTGGACTGGGGAGACCCGCAAGCCGTCAACGCCGAATTCGCGGCACTAAGACAGCGGCTTGCCGAACTGCCGCCGCCTACGGTGCTCATATTCTCAGGCGGCGGCTACCAGGCCCTATGGGCGCTGTGCGAGCCCGTTCCCTTCCGGGAAGCTCAAAAAGGTCTGAACGCGAAGACCGGCAAACAGGAATACCCCAAAGCCGAAGTGGACGCGATAACCAGCCAGGTTGAGACAATCAACAAGGCCATCGCGCGGGCGCTAGGTGCTGACATGGGCTGTAGCGACGTGAGCCGCCTCTTACGCGTCCCTGGCACCATCAATTTTCCAAACGCGAAGAAGCGAGACAAGGGCCGCGTGCCGGTCATGTCAGAGCTTATCGAGCATCACCCCGAGCGGGTCTATAAGCTGAGTGATTTTGAGGCGCTGGAGAGGGCCATTCCCTCGACCGCTACCGGCACAGCCGAAGGCGCGAGACAAACCGAACCGCGCATGAGCCGTGATGAGCTTTGGGCCAAGCTCCCTAAGCATATTCAGGATGATATCCAAAGCGTGGGGGCGGATCGAAGCAGGCAGTCTGGAAAGGTTGTATGGGAGCTAGCTACTCAGGGATGTAACCCAGCAGAGATTGAGCTGCTTATCAGGGGTACACCATGTGCGGAGAAATATGAGAATAGACTTACAGCTGAGATTAAGCGGTCTCATGACAAGTGGCTAGAGAAAGAGAGTAAGTTAGCTACAGATGCAATCTTCAAGGCGGATAAACTCAAGGCATCTGGTCTAATCACCGTCAATCTTGATGAAATAGAACCTAAAGATGTCATCTGGTTTTGGCCTGGTGTTCTAGCCGCTGGTAAGCTAACCTTAGTCGCTGCGCCACCTAAAACGGGCAAATCCCAAATCCTTGCATTCATGGCCGCTCTTATCTCGATAGGTGGCAAGATACCCGTACTTGGAACACCCGCACCAAGGGGAACGGTTCTTATCCTACAAGCTGAGGACGGATTGGAGGACACGTTAGTCCCAAGGCTCATTGCCGCAGGAGCCGACCTGGAAAAGATTAAGTGCATAACGGGCACCACGACTGTAAGCAGTAATGGTAATGAAGCTCAAAGGCATTTTAGTCTAGCCGACGACTTGGGGGCACTAAGGAATGAGGCAAAAAAATATAATGACCTAAGTCTTATAGGCATAGATCCCGTTACGAGCTACATGGGAAGGGCCATGGATAGCAATGATAACGCAAAGGTGCGAGCTGTACTTGACCCTCTAGCTTTGCTTGCAGAAGAGCTTGGCGTTCCAGTTGTACTAATCACACACCTGAACAAGGGGAACGGGGAAGCAATGACGCGTGTCCTGGGCTCTATCGGGTTCCTTGCTGTCTCGCGCATCAACTACATGGTTGTTCGGGACAAAGGTGACACAAGCCGAAGATTAATGCTTGCGATTGGGAGCAACCTTGGTAGCGACGACAAAGGCTATGCCTTTGGGTTTGGGACAAAGAAAGTTAAAGAGTTAACGAATAAAGTCAGTTACATTATTTGGGAAAGGGCTCATGTAGCTAACAATCTAGCTGAACAGCTACGGCCTGACAATAACCCGGAAGAGACTTCCAAAGCGGCTGGAGCCCGCAGCACCATACTAGACGTGCTCAAGGATGGCCCTGTCTTAGCGGACGAGTTCAAGAAGCAAGTGAAGGCTCTCGGTGTGTCAGACAAAACCCGTGAAAGAGCACAGAGCGACCTTCGCCAGGAGCGCGTCATAGCCTCGTATAAAGGGGATGGGGACAAGTATTTTTGGAAGCTGCTCGAACCTGGAGGGGCCAAAGTAAGTGGTGACACCCCCGCTGCTAGGACGGCTATAGACCGGATATGCAAACACACCGCGTGAGCGGAAAGGGCGAGTAAATGAGGGGGTAGCCCCTTTTTTGGCGAAGCTGGCGAACCACTCTCTCTACACACAATATATATAATAATAACAAGGGGGTAGCAGCTTCGCCAAGTGTGTGGTTGTGTTGGCGAACCTTGGCGAACTTGGCGAACCTGGTTTACCTATTTCGGTGTGGGCAGGTTCGCCAATGGCGACGCTGGTTTGGCGAACAACAAAACCAAGTAAAAACAACACTCTACAGGGCGGGTTAGCCAGGTTCGCCAGGTTCGCCAA
>JBKQNN010000410.1:0-10848 GCA_052145975.1 Rhodomicrobium sp.
GGCCCCCTATCATCAGGAAGGCGGATGCGACATCGTTTTTTCAGATCGGCACGGCGAAATACGGCATGCGCACGCCCGACGGTCAACTCGACGAGGGCCGCGTCCGGGAGATCGCAAGCCTTCCCCAAGTCAAGATGTTCGAGTTGAAGCTAAGTCAAGGCGCAAAGCCTGGCAAAGGCGGGATTCTACCCGCAATCAAAGTGACGCCGGAAATCGCCAAAATCCGCGGTATCCCCGCCCACGCCGATTCGATCTCCCCCAACCGGCATCCCGAAATCGACAGCGTCCCCGACCTCCTCGATCAAATCGCGCGGCTTCGCGGCCTGGCAGGCAAGCCCGTAGGTTTCAAAGCCGTGATTGGCGCCTATGGCTGGCTCGAAACGATGTGCAAGGAAATTCACGCTTGCGGTATCGAGAGCGCACCAGATTTCATTACCGTCGATTCCGGCGATGGCGGCACGGGTGCAGCACCTTTGCCGCTCATGGATAATGTCGGGCTCCCCATCAAAGAAGCGCTTCCGATGGTGATCGACATTCTAAAGCGCTACGATCTGCGCGAGCGCATCAAGGTCATAGCCTCGGGAAAGCTCGTCACCCCTGCCGAGGTGGCTTGGGCTTATTGTGCCGGGGCCGACACGGTGAACTCGGCACGGGGGTTTATGTTCGCCCTTGGCTGCATCCAGTCGATGAAGTGCAACAAGAATACCTGCCCTACTGGGATCACGACGCATGACCGCCGCTTGCAGCGCGGGCTTAACCCGCAAGAAAAATCTGTCCGCGTGAAGACCTTTGTGGAGAGGATGCATGCGGAAGTGGGCACCATCGCCCATTCTTGCGGCGTGCCGCATCCGCGCGCGCTGCAACGCTATCACTGCCGCATCGTGCAGCCAAATGGCCGGTCCGTCCCCATGAACGAGCTTTATCCCCCTATGCAACCCGCTTTGCAGGCGGCTCGTCCAGTGCCTGACCTTTAATCTCGGGCGCGCTTAGCCTGCACAGCCTGCCTTACGCATCCAGGCTTCCACCTCTTCGATCTGCTGCTTCATGCCCACCTGGCGGAACAGTTCAAGCGCCTTGGCCCACATGGCGCAGGCGACGGCCTTATCTCGGCGTTCCTCGGCGACCTTGCCGAGAATACCATAGGCACCCGCCATACCTTCCTTATGGTCCATCCTGCCATAGAGGGCGAGGGCTCTCTCTTGCATAGCCTGGGCCGCATCGAGGCCGCCTCGCATGAGATGAACTTTGCTTAGGTTGCAAGCCGCGCAGGCCAGGGCTTCCTGGTCCGCAACGCTGTTGCCCTGGACCATCACACGCTCAAAGCAGCGATTGGCGCCGTCGAGATCGCCCGCCTGGATATTTAGAGACCCAAGCCGGTTCCAGCCATCCGGGTTGTCCGGGTCGAGCTTGCAGGCCTCTGCGTAAAGGCGCACGGCCTCATGCGTGTCGTTCAAAAAGGCAAGCGCCCCTTGCTCGCGCGCCAGCTCTGCTTCTTCCTTCGACACCGCGACGCGGGTTTTCGAAACCTCGGCGCGCATCGAAGCGAGTGCCGCCGCAGCCGCGCCATCGTCGCCCGCCGCAAGCTGCTCCAGCACCGCCCCCTGGCCTTGTCCGGCAAGGCGCTGAACCGCCGCGCTCAAATCCTCCATGATGGCGTCCGGGGTCTCCATGACACCCATGCCAAACTCTGGGCTAAGCGGGGCCAGCGCCGCCAGCCGCGCTTCGACCCTCGCCGAAAGCTGCAAGACAAGCTCCCGCAGCTCCCGCCTCTCCTCCGCCGCGCGCTCCTCCACCGTCCGCTGGGTTTTGAGGATCGTCTTTGTGGTCGTGCCGAGATCCTCTTTGCGTAGCCAGCGCACCAAGCCCCAGGCAACGCCCAAGCCGCCTGCAGCGACGATCGCAAAGCGCAACTTCGCCGCATCGTCCATGCCCGGGAGCAACGCCCAAATCTGATGAAAGATATCCATCCCTGCTTCACCCTCAGCCCGGCGCTGTTTAGCATGCCTGGAACACGGGGCAATGCAAAAGACTGCGACTGAACTTGATTGCGCGCGGCCTGCTGAAGCCGCACCAGGGGCACGCCCTCGATTTCGATCAGGAGCTTATTGCGTTCTCCCATCCGGCGCGACATACCGGCCGCTCGCCCGGGTTCATCTTGCCCCGCCTGAAGCTGACGATTTCTGCGAGAATGGCGATAGCAATTTCGGCCGGCGTCTCAGAGCCGATGTCAAGGCCGGCTGGCGCGTGCAGGCGTTTAAGGCTCGCCGCATCCAAGCCATCCTTCGTCAGCCGCTCGCGCATGCTTTGCGCCTTTGCAGGGCTGGAGACAAAGGCGACGTAGGGCGCCTCCGTCGCCATAGCAGCGCTAAGTGCTGCGTAATCGCCCGAACCTTGCGTGGCCACGGCAATGAACGCGCGCTCCAATCCGGGCTGGTGGGGCAGCTCCGATAGCGCAGCGCTGGCATTGCTTCCGGGGACGGCCGCCACTTGAACGAGCGCGTAGCCCAGAGGAAGCGCCAATTCGGCCAGCGCACCGGCCACATAGCTGGCCCCGATAATGATGAGTGGCGGCTTCGGCAGAACAGGTTCGATAAAAACTTCCGAGCTGCCCTTGCTGGGGCAGCTGCTCGAATGCAGCTCGACTCCATCGGTATCCTGGCTGCCATTGACTTGATCCTTGGGGCGGACCCGGATCAGCTTGGGCGCGCCCGACTGGATCGCCTGCCGTGCCGCCCGCAGGACCGCGCCGCGCAGGCACCCTCCGCCAAGCCAGCCGATCAACTCTCCCTCGGAGGTCACGATGGCCTTCGCCCCAGCTTTTGCCGCTGTCGCACCCTCCGTGCGGACGATGGTAGCCCGCGCGTAAGGGACAGCCCCATTCCAGTTGCGGCAGTAGCCTTCGACGGTTTCGTTCGGATCGGTGGACATGGCCGTTACCTTCGTCACAGCCGGGCCAGCTCGTCTTCGAGAGCGGCGAGGCTTTCAAGATTGTGGGCAGGAGCGAAGAGGTCAAGATAGGGCAGAGCGGCCGCCATGCCTGCGGCTCGCGGCTCATAAGCTTCGCGGCCGAGTAGCGGGTTCAGCCAAATAAGGCGTTTGACGTGCCGCTTGAGCTTGGCGAGTTCCAGGGCGAGAGCGTCCGCGGAGCCGGTGTCGAAGCCGTCGCTGATGATTATCCCGGCTGTGTTCGAGGCCCTGAGCCCGCTCGCATAATGGCGATTGAATTCGGCGAGCGCGGCACCGATGCGCGTGCCGCCGGACCAGCCCTGGCTGATGAGTGCAACCTTTTCCATGAACTTCATCGGGTTCGCCTCCGCCAGAGTACCGGTGATATGCACGAGGCGGGTGTGGAAGATAAAAGCTTCGGTTTTCGCGAGGTTGCGGCTCAAGGCATGGACAAAGCGCGTGAAGAACAGCGAATAGAGGTCCATCGAGCCTGAAACGTCGGCAAAAACGACGATTTTGACTGGTTTCGGTTTCCGCCGGGCGCGATGGAGCTTGAGCGGCACGCCGCCCGAGGAAACCGACCTCTGAAACGTCCGGCGGAGCAGCAAGCGCTCGCCCTTCCGGCCCGCCCGCCGTCTTCGCGAGACGCGGGTGCGGATGCGTTCGGCCCAGCGCCGGGCGAGATCGTGCAAACGCTGGAGTTCCTCTGGATCGGTTACTTGCCCGAAATCGGCTTTTTCCAAGCTCCCGGCAGGAGAAGCGCCGGCGATGCGCCCTCCGGATGCCACGCTGCCGGAGGCGTCCCCAGTCTTGGCACCCCAATCGAAGAAATCCGCAAGCGTTACGCGCCTTGTCTCAAGCCCGCCGCGGCCGCCACGCCCGCTTACGGTTTGCCGCACGGCCGTGCGCCGGTAACGCATGTGGCCGAGCCAAAAGGCGTCGAACAGTTCATCGAAGCGGTGCCACTCCCGTTCACGCGACGCGAATAGCGTTCGCAGCGCATGCCGGACCTGTACCACTTCCGTGGCCCGTACCTGGCCCAGCGCAAGCAGGGCATCGGCGGCTTCGGAAACTCCAGCGGCAAAGCCGTTCTCGCGCAGGAGCCGCACGAAGCGAAGCATCTGGCCTTGCAAGGCCGGAACTGCTCCGATGGCTAATGCGTCCGCCATGGCCCGCCCTCAAGCCGCAGCGCCGGCGAGCCGTTCGAACACCGCGAGCGGGATCGCCTCGCGATCCTCACGGGTCTTCAAAAGGCAAAGCATGGTCTGATGGACGGTTTCGGGGCTCTCCTGCAGGCTCGATAGGCCGAGGCCCGAGAGAGCGGCCACCCAGTCGAGCGTTTCGGCGATACCGGGCTTCTTGCGCAAATCCTCGGCGCGTATCGCGCGCACAAAGCGCACCACCTGGCCCGCGAGAGCGAGCGGCGCCTGCGGAAAGCGCACTTGGATGATCCGGAGCTCTGCCGCTTCGCTTGGAAAATCGACGTAGTGATAGAGGCAACGCCTCCTAAGCGCGTTCGAAAGCTCCCGGGTCGCGTTCGAGGTCAGGACGACTAGCGGCACGCTCTTTGCCCGAACGGTGCCAAGCTCGGGGATGCTGATCTGATAATCCGATAGCACCTCCAGCAGGAAGGCCTCGAACTCTTCGTCCGCGCGATCGATCTCGTCGATCAAGAGCACCGGCGGCGTCTCTTGAGTAATTGCCTCCAGGAGCGGCCGCTTGAGCAAAAACTCTTCGGAGAAGATGTGACTTTCTTTGCTTTCGGTGCTGGCATTTTCGCCCTCAAGCACCCGGATAGCTAGGATCTGGCGCTGATAATTCCATTCATACAGCGTGCTCGAAGCGTCGAGCCCCTCATAGCATTGAAGGCGGATGAGCCTCTGGCCGGCAGCACTTGCGAGAGCCTTGGCCAACTCGCTCTTGCCGACGCCCGCCTCGCCCTCCACCAATAGCGGCCGGCCAAGCAGCCGCATCATCATGATCGCCGTTGCAAGCGGCGCATCGGCAATATATCCGGCGCGCTCCAAGGCGGCCTGAATTTCATGAGGGGTTTCCATCTGGCAGCCGCTTCATTCCATGAAGACCCCCTCACCCCACCCCTCTCCCAGCAACCTCGCCTTGGCGAGCTTGCCACTTTAGCCGCCGCATCCGCAAGCGGATGCGGCTGGGAGAGGGAGTAGGCTGTGCCCGTTGAGAAGGCGTCCCTTCTCCCCTTGGGGAGAAGGACAGGATGAGGGGGTCTTAGTTGCCTCCTGCAGTCATCAAGCCGCCAACCCCAATCCCTTCGCGTAGCCCCATATGCGCGGTGCAGTGTGAGGCATCTGCGTATGAACGCCGCCGAACTTCACGAAGGCATCGTTCACCGCGTTTGAAAAGGCCGGCACGCCGCCGACATTGGGGCTCTCGCCAACACCCTTGGCGCCAATCGGGTGATGCGGGCTTGGCGTCTCGGTGTAGTCCGTCTCCCAGCGGGGCGTCTCGACCGCCGTCGGCAGAAAATAGTCCATGAAGCTCGCGTTCATGACGTTTCCGGCCTCGTCGTAATCGATGATCTGTCCCATGGCGATGGCGAAGGCTTCGGTGAGCCCGCCATGGATTTGGCCTTCGATGATCATCGGGTTGATGCGGGTGCCGCAATCGTCGAGCGCATAAAAACGCCGGATCTTGGCTTCGCCTGTATCGGCGTCGATATCGGTCACGCAAATATAGGCCCCGAACGGAAAGGTGAAATTCGGCGGATCGTAATAATCCACCGCCTCAAGGCCCATCTCCATGCCCGGCGGCACATTGTTGTAGGCGGCCCACGCCAGCTCCTTCATCGATTTGCGCTTTTCGGGCAAGCCCTTGATATGGAAGCCGTCCACGTCCCATTCGAGATCGTCGTGGTGGACTTCCAGAAGATGGGCGGCGATCATCTGTGCCTTCTGGCGAATCTTGCGCCCTGCGCGCGAACAGGCAGCGCCCGCCACGGGCGTCGAGCGCGAGCCATAAGTGCCAAGGCCATACGGCGCGGTATCCGTATCGCCTTCCTCGATGGCGATCATGTCTGCCGGAATACCCGTTTCGGTAGCCAGGATCTGGGCATAGGTGGTCTCATGACCCTGGCCCTGGCTCTTGGTCCCTAGCCTTGCGATGGCAGCGCCAGTGGGATGAACGCGGATCTCGCAAGAATCGAACATGCCGATCCCCAGGATGTCGCAATTCTTGGAAGGGCCGGCGCCGACGATCTCGGTGAAGAACGAAACGCCGATGCCCATCAGATCGCGGGTCTTGCCGGCCCTAAAGTCGGCGAGGCGCTGAGCCTGCTCGGCGCGCAAGTTTTGGTAGCCGACGGCCTCCATGACCTTTTTCATGGCCGTGGGGTAATCGCCGCTGTCATATTCCCAGCCGAGCGCCGACTTGTAGGGGAATTGCCGCGCCTGAATGAAGTTTTTCAGGCGCAGCTCGGCCGGGTCCATGTTGAGCTTCTGCGCCAGGATGTCGATGAGGCGCTCGATCATATAGGCTGCCTCGGTGACGCGGAACGAGCAGCGATAGGCCACGCCGCCCGGTGCCTTATTGGTGTAGACGCCATCGACCTCCACAAACGCCACCGGGATATCGTAGGAGCCGGTGCATATGGAGAAAAGACCAGCTGGGAACTTGGTGGGATCGGCGCAGGCGTCGAAGGCGCCATGATTGGCGAGCACATGCGCGCGCAGCCCAGTGATCTTGCCGTCCTTCGTTGCTGCCAGCTCGCCCGTCATGTGGTAGTCGCGCGCAAAAGCCGTGGTCGAAAGGTTCTCGATCCGGTCCTCGACCCACTTTACCGGCACACCAAGCACGATCGAGCCGACAACGCTCATGACGTAACCTGGATAAACGCCCACCTTGTTTCCGAAACCGCCTCCGATATCGGGGGAGATCACCCTGATCTTGTGCTCGGGGATCCCTGCGATCAACGAGGCCACGGTGCGGACGACGTGTGGCGCCTGGAACGTGCCGTATAGCGTCAGCTCGCCGTTGATTTTATCCATGGAGGCAAGGGAGGCACAGGTCTCAAGCGGACTCGGATGGACGCGCTGATAGGAAATCAGCTCCTTGATCTTGACCTCGGCCCGGTCGAAGGCCGCGTCCGTGCCTGCTTGGTCGCCCGTGGCCCATGTAAAGATGTGATTGGGGTGCTTGCGCGGCCCGTGTGCGCCGCTGGTTTTGCCCGCGAGGTCTTCGCGCAGCACAGGCGCTCCCGGCTCCATGGCCTTGAACGGATCGACGAGAACCGGCAATTCCTCGTACTCGACCTTCACAAGTTCCACCGCGTCGGCCGCGATATAGCGGTCCTCGGCAATGACAAAGGCCACTTCCTGGTTCTGAAACAGAACCTTTTCATGGGCGAGCACCGCTTGGACGTCGCCCGCAAGCGTCGGCATGTAATGGAGGTTGAGCGGGATCAGATCCTCGGCGGTGAGCACAGCCTTGACGCCTGGCAGGGCGAGTGCCGCGCTCTTGTCGATCTTCTTGATCCTGGCATGCGCGTAAGGGCTGCGCACGAAATCGCCGAAGACCGTCCCCGGAAGCACGAAATCGTCGACATAGTGTCCCTTGCCCTGGACGAAGCGAATGTCCTCGACGCGCTTCCTCTTGCAGCCGATGCCTTCGAGCTTGTCTTGGCGCTGCTGAACCGTTTGGGCGTTCATTCTGCAGCCTCCTTCATTGGAACCTGGTTCATCTGGTCAGCGGCGTAGCGGATCGCCTTCACAATGTTCTGATAGCCGGTGCAGCGGCACAAATTGCCCGAGATGCCCATGCGGATCTCCTCGCCGGTGGGATTGGGGTTCTCCTGCAAGAAGCGGTAGCTGCGCATGATCATGCCGGGCGTACAGAAGCCGCATTGCAGGCCGTGCTCCATGCGGAAGCCCTCCTGCAGCGGGTGCAGCGACCCGTCGGCGAGAGCCATGCCTTCTATCGTGCGAATGTCCGAGCCATCGGCCTGGACGGCGAACACCGTGCAGGATTTCACCGATTTGCCGTCCATATCGACCGTACAGGCGCCGCAGTGCGAGGTGTCGCAGCCAACATGCGCGCCTGTGAGCCTTAGGTCCTCGCGCAGAAAATGGATGAGAAGCCTGCGGTCTTCAACCTCGCGCGCAACTTTGGCGCCGTTGACGGTCAGTGAAATTAGCCTTTTAGCCATCCGAATAGGCCTCCTCCCTTATGATCTTTGCCATCCGGCGAAACGGACTGAGCCGGGCTTGCGAAACTCCGGCCCGCCGCCTCCATCAAGGCGCGCCGGACCATGATGCCCGCCATTTTGGTGCGATACTCCGCCGTGCCCCGGCCGTCCGCTGCTGGGCGGGCAATTGCCTCTGCCGCTGCAACGGCTGCGTCGATATCCGCGGGTTGCAAGGACGTGCCGGTAAGGCGCTTCGAGGCGTCTTCAGCGTAGAGGGGCGTATCGGCAACGTTAGTGAGAGCGATCGATGCTTTGCTCACCTTGCCGTCCGCCATTTCGAGAATAACGGCCGCCGCCGCGGTAGCGTAGTCGCCGACCTTTCGCTTCAGCTTCTTGTAGGCGTAGCCGTGGCCCTTCGGCGGAGCGGTGAAGCGGACTTTCGACAGCAGCTCGCCGTCTTTAAGAGCGGTCGAATAGGCGCCCGCGTAAAATGCGCGCGAAGGCACGAGACGAACGCCTTTCGTGCTTTCCAGCACATAGATCGCATCCAGGCATTGCATAAGGCCTGGCATGTCGTTGCCCGGATCGCCATTGCCGACGTTGCCGCCGAGCGTGCCGCAATAACGCACCTGCGGATCGGCGATTTGCTGCGCAGCTTCGCGGACGATGGGGCATGCTTCGGCGAGGCTGTCCGAGGCGATCAGCTCATGCTGAGTGGTCATGGCGCCGATCTCGATTTCGGAGCCGCTGATCGCGATGCCTTTCAACTCGCCGATGCGGGAGATGTCTATGAGGTGCGCGGGGGCCGCGACCCTCAGCTTCATCATGGGGACCAGGCTGTGTCCGCCTGCAAGGACCCGTCCGTCGCCTAGCACCTTGCCAAGCATTTCCAGCGCCTGCTTCTTAGTTTGGGGGCGATGGTAGTCAAAGCTCGCAGGAATCATGGTTGGCCTCCTGCCATCATAGCGTTTCCTCCATTTGATATTTGTTTTTAATTATTATTGTTAGCCAGACAGCTTGAGTATCCATAATGAACCGCGAGCATGGTCTGGCACGGTGTCAACTCACGAACGGCGGACATGCCGCACGAATGGCGGCTGCGTTTGCCGCGCAATTGCCCCGCACAGCCAAGGTCACGCTGCGCGAGACGCGGGGCGCGCGGAGGGGGCCCCGGGTGCGGAAATGGGTGGAAACTTGGGCTATGCCGGGAGCGGCTCAGGCGGGGGCGTGGTCAGGCACAACGAGCCCGCCGGCGATGCGGCCTTCGAGCTGCCGCATGATCAGATGAACGTTGGCTCTGCTCACCGGCACCGATACAGAACCCTCTTCGTTCAGCAGGAGAAGGGCTCCATCCCCTTGCCTCCTGAATCCCAGCACGTAGTCGATATTGACAAGATAGCTGCGGTGGGATCGCATGAACCTTTCGGCGGCCAGAAGCTTGGCAAGATCCGAGATCGCCTTTTCGCAGAAATGCTCTTCGACGCCGCCATCTTTGGACCTCAGCGTGATCCAGGAATAATGTCCTTCGGCGCGTATGGCGAGGATGCTGTTAGGAGCTGCGAAATAAATCGAATGGTTGCGGCGGACCGGAATGCGCACTGGGGCCGCCGCCTCGGCCGGAATTTCAGCTGGCCGGTCTCGCTCGCTCTCCATCATGTTTGGAGATAACGGGCTGCTCTGGCCCAGCCCCGGCCTTTTGTCCGGCAGCGCAATAATGAGAAACAGGCCGCAAATCAGAAATGTTGCGATTGCAACGATGAAAGCGACGCCATGCTGAGATAGCACTGGACCAGAGACGGCGACCGCATCGCCGGAAGGGGAGAACATGGTCGCCAGCATAGCTGTGTAATGCATGGCGGAGATGGCGAGCCCCAGCACCGCGGCACCTGCGGCGGTTTCAAGCAGCCCGTGCTCTCGAAATGCGAACCATAGTGCCAGAGTGGAGGCCGCAATGCCTACCAGGATGGAAGCTGCAACACCGGTAGGCTCGTAACTCACCGTACAGGCCGCGCGGATTGCGCTCATGCCCATATAATGCATGCCCGCGATGCCGGTCCCCATTAACATGCCCCCAACGAGGAGTGCCGCGCGCCCGAAGTGACCGGAGCTGGCTGCATAAAGACCAAGGCCGGTCAGACAAATCGCAATGAAGGCTGAAATTGCCGTTGTCAGGCCATCGTAATCGAGCGGGATTGGCCCGGTCAGCGCAAGCATACCAATAAAGTGCATGGACCAAATGCTGCACCCAATGGCCACGGCACCGGCAACGATCTTCAACTTGTAGGAGGTGCCTGTGAGCCCGCCAAGACTGGACGTAATCATCAGCCCGGTGAACGATCCGATGATCGCAACGGATACAGAGAGAACAATGAGCGTCGCATCGTAAGATACGATCATGTTGCCGCCCTGCAGCGTGCCGCTCCCTAAAGTTTTTAGTTTTATCGCTCAAAGCTTAGAATATCAAATACAGACGTAATTGCGCAAGATCGCTTGCTGCAAACCGCGATCAAATCCGCGCAACCGGCATTTCTTGCAGTCCTCTTACTCGCCGTTTGCTACTTAATAATGTAATTCCGCGCGAAAATTCACGCGCAAAGAGTAACAGGGGCAAAAGTCCGGCCAGGTAATACCAACGGCCCTAAGTCTCGACCTGTGCCCACTCCCGGGTAGCGATTGAGCGGATGATTTCTGGGGTACGCATCAAGCCGTTCCATGCGTCACAACACGCATCGACGATAGCTTCGTAAGTT
>JBKQNN010000411.1:0-9735 GCA_052145975.1 Rhodomicrobium sp.
GTCTAGCTCACGGGCTGACGCCATCACCTGTTGATATGAGCCGCCGAGGTCATAGCGGTCGACGTCCACATCAAGGAACTTGTAATAGGTGCGGATCTCCTGCAATTGCGCGTAGGTATCCATCAGCGGCTGCCAGTCCCATAGTCGAATATTGTCGATGGTCGCGCGGTTGTCCTGGAGCGTTTGGAATGTCAGCCCCTGTTCCGCCGGAAAGGGCTTGGCCGTGATTTGGCGGAGGTTATAGGCCTCCTGGGTAAAGGTGATGTTGCGCTGAAGGTAGGGTGTCTCCAACTGCAATTCATTCGGCTTCACATAGAGACGTTGGAATAGCGCCGGCAATACCAGCGCCAGCACGAACGAGCCGCCGAAAACCAGAACCGCTCCAGCCGCAGGAAGCTTGTACGACCGCACCCATATATTGGCCCATGCGGCGAAGGCGGCCGCTGATGAAAACCCGATGAGCACCCAGAGCACCGGCAGCTCGACTTGTACGTCCGTATATGCCGCCCCCACGACTACAGCATTGTCCCGGTAGAGAAGGAGGAACCGATCTAGCCAATAGGACCAAACCTTCACCATAAAGAACAGAGCTAACAGGGCGGAGCCGTGGGCGATGACCCAGGGAGGCGGCGACCGATTCTTGGCGAGCGTGAGGACGGTGTGCGCCCAGTAGATTGCGCCGGCGACGACGGCGCCCAATACGAGCGTCAACAGCATCCAATGCTTAAGCGCGACGTAGGCGGGAAGCGAGAAAAGATAGAAAGCGATGTCTTTCCCATAGAGGGGATCGCTGTGTCCGTACGGTGCCTGGCGGATGAAGCGGAGAGCCACGTCCCAGTTACCAGCCTCGCCCAGGGCGATGAGCGCTGCGAAGACGAAAGCACCTCCCATGACGAGGGAATGCCAACGGAGGCGCGGAGACAAGCGGGCCAGCAGTGCGGCTAACGTCTCATTGCCCGGCGATCCCCAGGGAGCGACGACAGCGGGGAGATAACGCTGTCGTTCGGCGAGCCGGTATGCCAGGAAGCCGTTCAGCCACAGGAAGAAAGCGGACGCCGCGAACACGGCCATGAAGAGGCCAACCTTTGCCCAGAGGATCGTCCAGAAGACATCGGGATAGCCGACGGCCGAAAACCAAAGCCAATCAACCAGGACGTCGGCCACGAGACCTAGCGCGATCAGGCAAGCTGCGATGATGCCGATCGCCATCACAATTCCCGACCACGCCATATCGCGCCTCCATCGGGGACAAAGTGCTCAAAGCCCCAATAAGTGGCAGCCAGCGTAAATTGCATTTCGAAACAAAGCGAGCCGTTTGACGGGATTATCGATGTTCCGGGCGGCTTTTCACGCCGCTATGCAAAGGCACTGCTAATGCAGATAATCAAGCACAAACGCACCTGGCCCTACGTCTCGGGATCAGATGGAGAGCTCGTCGAGCAATTTGCCCAAACCTCCTTGCGCGAATGGGACTATGCCAAGCCCTACTGGCATTCATCCGATAGCGAAGGGGACGAACTCGCAAAGATCGAGCCCTGATGGAAGCGTAGCGAGCTTCCTAGAAAATGAAAGACGCCCCGCCGAAAACGGCGGGAGCGTCTAAAATCTTGAGTGGTCAAGGCTTAGGAATGGTGGGCGCGACAGGGATCGAACCTGTGACCCCTACGATGTCAACGCATGCGGTGATTCAAGCTTCTCCATAGACTTTCTACATTACTACCTTCGAATATGAAAGAATTTCGTTTGTCTAACTGAGCGGCCGCCCGGCGTAAACGCCGCCGCGCGCCAGCAGCGCGAAGACGATGCGCGCCAGCTTGTTGGCCAGCGCCACCGCAGTCAGCTTGAACTTGTGTTTGGCGTCCTTGCGCGCCAGCAGCCGGTCGGCCCAGACGCGCAGAGCGTCCTTGTGGCCCTTGCGATGGCGCAGCAACGCGCAGGCCCCGCCACCAGCAATTTGCGCAAGTAACGGTCGCTCATTTTGGTGATGCGGCCGAGCTTCTCCTTGCCGCCGCTCGAATGCTGACGCGGCGTCAGGCCGAGAAAAGCGGCGAACTCACGGCCCGAGGCGAAGCCGCCGTCAGGCGGGCCAAATACCCCTCACGCGGGCGGGGTCGCAAGTCTCTTCAATTTTTCGCGGCGCCACTCGCCCGAAATGAGCCGGAGTTTGGCGTTTGTCAACCCCGAACCCCGTGTCCGGCCCGACACTTATGCCGAATACCTCGTACTATGCTCGTTTATTCAGGCGGGTGTGGGGGACGTTTCTTCGACATTCAAATGTTTCGGTCCGCGAAAGCGGGGGAACTTCATTGTGCATTTAGTGTTGGGCGACTAAGCCCTTCGGAGATTGCTTCGATGCGACAATCGCTCGAACCGACACCAGACCCTGGCTGGATAATCGCCCATGAAGGTTACAATGTCCTAACCGAGAACGCAGTGGAATCCCGCTTTGCCTTCGGCAATGGTTTCCTGGGGATGCGCGCCGCCCTCGCGGGGGGCCGTGGTCCATCCTGGCTGAGCTGGCTAGGCGGCGTGAGATGGCGCTCCTGGCCGCGCTGCTACGTTGCGGGCCTGTTTGATATTCCTAACACTGAGCCGCCGGTGCCCGCGCTGGCGCCTGTCGCCGACTGGTCGCGCGTACTGATAACTCTGAACGGAAAACCGTTGCTGGCGCACGAGGGTCAGATGCTCAGGGGCATTCGCACACTCGACCTTCGCCGTGGCCTGCTTTTGTCAGCCTGGACACATTGCACCCCCGCAGGCGTTACCACTTCTGGGCGCGGGTTGGCTCTCCTCTCGCTGGCGGATCGCGCGGCGGGGCTGCAGTTGTTGCGGGCTGAGCTTGACCGGGATGGCGTCGACGTGAAGTTGGAGGCAACTTTCGCGATGGCCAGCCTCGACGTGAAGCCGATGCTGCTTGAGCAGGACCTTGGCTCTTGGCGTACGGAGGTCACTGGCAAGGGCGTGGCGATGGCAGGCGCCGCGACGTTGCGATTGGGTGGCAAACTGCGGGAACCCGAGCGTCCGTTTCCGCTCCTCTGGGTTTGGAGCTGGCGCTCTATAGCCGGGCAGGTGATCGAACTTGACCGCATGGTCGCGGTTGCGCGAGCCGGCAACCCAGAGGACGATCCCGCTCCGCGTGCCGCCGCCGCACTGGAACGCAGCCGTTTGCTGGGCTGGCGCGCTGTCCTGGCTGCGCACGAGGCCGCCTGGAACGCACGCTGGACTGCGAGCGATATCGTCATTGAGGGTGACGAGGCGATGCAGCGGGCCCTGCGTTTTGCTGTGTACCATTTGACCAGCGCGGCCAACCCAGAGGACGAGCACGTCTCGATAGGCGCCCGCGGACTCACTGGCGACGCCTATTTCGGGCACGTTTTCTGGGACACCGAGATCTACCTGCTTCCATTCTATATTGCGGTCTGGCCGGAAGCGGCGCGGGCGCTTCTCATGTACCGCTTTCACACATTGCCGGCCGCGCGCGCAAAGGCGGCCCAGGCGGGTTACAGAGGGGCGCTCTATGCCTGGGAATCCGCCGACACTGGAGAGGAGACGACACCGGAGCACGTGGTAGGAGCCGACGGCGCCATCGTCGAGATTTTGACTGGCAAGATGGAGCACCACATTAGTGCCGACATCGCCTATGCCGTTTGGCAGTACTGGCGCGCCACCGGGGACGATGAGTTCTTTCTCGGCGCAGGGGCGGAGATCTTGCTTGAGACGGCCCGGTTCTGGGCTTGCCGGGGCATAGCGGAGCCGGATGGCAAGCGGCACATCCGCCACGTGATCGGGCCGGACGAATATCATGAGGATGTGGATGACAACGCCTTCACGAATGTCATGGCGCGATGGAACATCGCCCGTGCGCTAGAAGCCTTGGAGCTGTTGCAAGCGGGCTGGCCTGAGCGGGCCGCCGTGCTCCGGCGAAAGCTTTCGCTTGGCGATGACGAGCTGGCGGACTGGCGCGACGCTGTCGCTCGCCTCGTAACTGGCCTTGACCCTGCTACGGGCATTTATCAGCAGTTTGCAGGCTTTAATGCGCTGGACCCTCTCGACCTCGCTGCCTACGCAGGCGCCAATATGCCGATCGACGTGGTGATCAAACGCCAGCGCACGCAGCGCTCGCAGGTGGTGAAGCAGGCTGACGTTGTGGCGCTTATTGCTCTGTTACCCAAAGAATTCCCCGGCGAATTGGCGGAGAGAAATTTTCGCTATTACGAGCCGAAATGCGCTCACGGCAGTTCGCTCAGCACCTCGATGCACGGGTTGGTCGCCGCGCGCCTGGGGGATGCTGAGATGGCTTTGCGTTACCTTCACAAGACCGCTGCCCTCGACCTTGATCTTGACCCGAACAGCGCCGGTGGCGTGCGCATCGCAGGGCTGGGCGGGATGTGGCAGACGGTAATGCTCGGATTCGGCGGCGTGGATCTGATGGGTGATATACTGGAAATCAACCCTAAGGTCCCCCCCCAATGGCGCAGCCTATCGTTCCGGTTATGCTGGAAAGGGCGGGTTGTGGCGATCCGGATTGCTGGCGGCGCCCTGCAGGCAACGCTGGTCCAGGGCGAGGCGATGGACATACGGATCGCAGGGGCTACGCACAAATTGACGGCGGGTATGCTGCAAGTATCGATCTAAGAAATTACCCGCCTAGCTCTTGTCCCTAAACGAAGTTTTGTGACCGCGCATATGAACTCAGTAAACGGTGGCCGGCGTCGCCGTGAATTACGAGACAATGAAACGGGCGCTCAGCCTGCGCCGCGCACATAAGGCTTAGCCTTAAGGACGAGATCATGGGAGACCAGATGGCAAGCGTGCTTTCGGACAAGGAGCGGTCATCGATCAACGCTTTTTGGCGGGCTGCCAATTACCTTTCCGTTGGCCAGATCTATCTCTACGACAACCCGTTGCTCAAAGAGCCCCTATCCGAGGAACACATCAAGCCGCGGCTCCTCGGGCATTGGGGAACCACTCCGGGCTTGAACTTCATCTATGTCCATCTGAACCGGATGATAAAGAAACATGACCTGAACATGATCTATATCACCGGCCCGGGCCATGGCGGGCCTGGCTTGGTTGCCAACGCCTATCTCGAAGGAACCTACAGCGAGGTTTATCCAGATATTCCCGCCAACGAGGCAGGCATGAAGCGCTTGTTCAAGCAGTTCTCCTTTCCTGGCGGTATTCCCAGCCACGTGGCGGCGGAGACCCCTGGCTCGATCCATGAGGGCGGCGAATTGGGGTACGCGCTCTCTCATGCCTACGGCGCCGCATTCGACAACCCTGATCTGATCGTAGCCTGCGTGGTCGGGGACGGAGAGGCGGAGACGGGGCCGTTGGCGACCAGTTGGCATTCGAACAAGTTTCTGAACCCTGCCGCGGACGGCGCCGTTCTGCCAATCTTGCATCTGAACGGGTACAAAATCGCCAACCCCACAGTGCTGGCCCGGATCAGCCACGAGGAGCTCGACCAACTTTTCCACGGATACGGCTATACGCCGTATGTCGTCGAAGGAAGCGATCCGGAAGAGATGCACGAACTCATGGCGGCCACGCTGGAGAACGTCTTGGGCGACATCCAACGTATCAAGATGGAAGCACGCAATGGCTTCCGGGAGCGTCCGCGCTGGCCGATGATCATCCTGCGCACACCAAAAGGCTGGACCTGCCCGAAGGAAATCGATGGCCGGCGCACCGAGGACTACTGGCGCTCCCATCAGGTGCCCATGGGCGAGATGCACAATAACCCGGAGCACGTACGCATCCTTGAAAAGTGGATGAAAAGCTACCGGCCGGAGGAGCTTTTCGACGGCGATGGCCGCCTCCGGCCGGAACTGGCCGAACTTCCGCCTCGCGGTACGCGGCGCATGAGCGCAAACCCGCACGCAAATGGCGGGCTGCTGCTGCGCGACCTCCGGCTTCCCGAATTTCGCGATTACGCGGTGGAAGTTGCAGCACCGGGCGCGGCCACGGCGGAGTCCACCCGCGTCATGGGCCGGTTCCTTCGCGATGTCATGAAACTGAATATGGAATCGCGCAACTTCCGGCTGTTCAGTCCCGATGAGAACAACTCAAACCGCTGGCAGGATGTGCTTGAGGTTACCAACCGCGCCTGGGTCGCAGACACCTATCCTTGGGACGACCATCTCGCTCCTGACGGCCGGGTCATGGAAATGCTCAGCGAACATCAATGCCAGGGCTGGCTAGAGGGCTATCTGATGACCGGCCGGCACGGCTTTTTCTCCTGCTACGAGGCATTTATTCATATCGTCGACTCGATGTTCAACCAGCACGCCAAGTGGTTGAAAGTGTGCAATCATATCGGCTGGCGACGACCAATCGCCTCGCTTAACTATCTGCTGTCCAGTCATGTTTGGCGTCAGGATCACAACGGCTTCAGCCACCAGGATCCCGGCTTCATCGACCATGTGGTCAACAAGAAGGCCGAAGTCGTCCGTGTTTACCTGCCCCCCGACGCCAATTGCTTGCTTTGGGTGACCGACCTTTGCCTGCGCAGCCGCAATCTCGTCAATGTCATCGTGGCCGGCAAGCAGCCGGCGCCGCAATGGCTGACCATGGATGAGGCGATCAAGCACTGCGAGTCCGGTCTCGGGATTTGGGGATGGGCCAGCAACGACCGGGATCATGAGCCGGACGTCGTGATGGCCTGCTGCGGAGACGTGCCAACGCTGGAGACGCTCGCCGCCGTGGACCTGCTCCGCCGTCACGCTCCCGAATTGAGGGTGCGGGTCATTAATGTTGTAAACCTGATGAAGCTGCAGCCGGAGGCCGAGCACCCGAATGGTCTGCCTGACAGGGATTTCGATCAACTGTTCACCACGGACAAGCCCATCATTTTTGCCTTCCACGGCTATCCGTGGCTCATTCACCGGCTGACCTATCGCCGGAACGGCCATAAGAACCTCCATGTGCGCGGCTACAAGGAAGAGGGCGCCACAAGTACACCCTTCGACATGTGCGTACGGAACGATCTCGACCGCTTCCATCTGGTGGAAGACGTGATCGATCGGGTGCCGAAGCTCGGCTCGCGCGCCGCTTACGCCAAGCAGGCGATCCGCGATATGCTCATCGAGCATAAGGAATACATTGCCCGCTACGGCGACGACATGCCCGATATCGCCGGCTGGAGTTGGGGCCGGGAAGCCAAATCCGCAGCAGTGCGCTCGACGGCGGCGGACAACCTGTGAGACGCTGAGAGGCAAGCGTGACCTTATATGCCATCAGGCATGGTGAGACGGCCTGGAGCTTGAGCGGGAAGCACACGGGCGTGACTGACATCCCGTTGACTGCTGAGGGCCGGCGGCGGGCCGAAGCGTTGCGGCCCGTGCTGGCCAAGGAAACCTTCTCCCTCGTTCTGGTTAGCCCGCTGCGGCGCGCTCGTGAGACCTCCACGCTGGCTGGGCTTGATGAAAGTGCGGCCGTCGACCCGGATTTGATGGAGTGGAACTACGGCGAGTATGAGGGGCTGACGCCCAAGCAGATTCATGACGTGACGCAGGACTGGATGATCTTCCGGGACGGATGCCCTGGCGGCGAGACGCCAGAGCAGGTTGGCGTTCGCGCGGATCGCGTCATTGCCCGCGCGCGCGCCGTCCGCGGTAACGTTGCGCTGTTCGCGCACGGGCACGTACTGCGCGTGCTGGCGGCGCGATGGATCGGCCTTCCCACTGACGCCGGACAGCATTTCTTGCTAGATACGGGAGCGCTTTGCGTTCTTGACTACTACGACAATGTACCTGCCATAAAGCTCTGGAACGGACCTCAGGTCAGCGCCGCGATGGGCGGCTGGTCTGCTGCTCCACCGGCAATGCCGGCGCCGATCACAGCAGAGCGAGCAGCGCAGCAGCCTGTGAGCAAGTGCGCGATCAAACGCGAAAAATACGACGCCGTCCTGCTCGACCTCGACGGCGTTATCACCAACACCGCCAGCATCCATGCGGCGTGCTGGAAACAGATGTTCGACGAATTTCTTCAGAAGCGTCGAATTCAGAGAGGCGACGCGTTCCGTCCCTTCGATCTCGACTCGGACTACCGGCTTTACGTTGATGGAAAGCCTCGCTTCGATGGCGTCCGGGATTTTCTCAGGTCACGCGGAATCACCCTCCCCGAAGGAAATCCGGACGATCCTCCCAAGGCCGAAACAGTCGCCGCGCTCGGAAACCGCAAGAACGCCTTGGTCGGCAGGATCATAGAAGACATGGGGGTGCAGCCTTACGAAGGGACAGTGAAATTAATTCACTCCTTGCGCCGTCAAGGATTCAAGATCGCCGTCGTCACCTCGAGCGAAAACTGCACGGCGGTCCTTAGGACAGCCAAGCTGGACGCCTCCTTCGACGTCCAGGTCGACGGCCATGTGATTCATGCCCAGCACCTGGCGGGAAAACCCGCGCCGGACACATATTTATTGGCGGCAAAGCTGCTCGGGGTCGAGCCGGCGCGGGCGATTGTCGTCGAGGATGCCATATCGGGAGTCGAGGCCGGGTTTAACGGGCATTTTGGGCTTGTGATCGGTGTCGCGCGCAAGGGGAACGCTGAGGAGCTTCGGCAGCATGGCGCGCAGCTGGTGGTAAACGATCTTGGCGAACTGGTTGACTGACCGATGCTCCACCATAAACACCTCAGGCCGCCTCCCCGGAATTATCCGGCAGACGAATGGAACGTCATCGAAAAAGGTTTTCACCCCGAGTTCCTCGCCCAGCTTGAAACGGTGTTTACGCTTAGTAACGGATATATCGGCATCCGCGGTTGTCCCGAGGAAGGAGGTCCCAGCGCGGAAAATAGCACCCTCATCAACGGGTTCTACGAAACATGGCCGATTATCTACCCAGAAGAAGCCTACGGCTTTGCCAAAACCGGCCAGACCATCGTTAACGTGGCCGACAGCAAGATTATCAAGCTCTTCATCGATGACGAGCCCTTTTGGCTGCCCAATTCAAACCTCTTAAGCTTTGACCGGCGCCTCAACATGAAGTCCGGAACTCTCGACCGGGACATCCTCTGGGAGACGCCCGCGGGAAAACAAGTGCTGATTTCATCGCGCCGCTTGGTCTCCTTCGCCAACAGGCACGTGGCCGCTGTCTCTTACCGTGTGACGCTCCTGAACGCGCCAGCCTCGCTCGTGATCTCTTCGGAGATGGCAGTGAATGAACAGGTTGCCCGCGCGAATGCTGATGATCCGCGGCAAACGAGGACCCTTGCAGGCCGGACACTCCATCACCGGGCCGGCTATGCGAAAGACCGCCGGATCGTGCTGTGCCATGCCACCGAGAAAAGCTGCCTGAGCTTCACATCTGCCATCGATCATAGGCTGGAGACCCAGTGCACGCATTCCCACAAGGTTTCGCATACCGAAGACTTTGGCCAGGTTGCTTTTACAATCGAGGCTCGGCCTGATTGTCCGGTCACCCTCTCGAAATACATGGTCTTGGTAGTCGAGCGAAGCATAGCCCCGGGAAACGCTTTTGAGGCGATCGTAGAAATCGAGAACGATCTCGTTAAGCGGCAGCTCATAGGTGAGCATGACGCGAGTGGGCGAGAGGTACTCGAAGGCTTTTTGAGTTCCGCGCTTGTCCTGGCAGAGCTGCAGGATGCCGCCGACGGAATCGTCGTTGGTGATGATCATGGCCTTGATGATGGGCTCTTCGATTTTGCTGATGTCGCGGGGATTGGGGAATTTTGCGGGGCTGTCGACTTCGATGACCTCGCCGGTGACACGGG
>JBKQNN010000412.1:0-13763 GCA_052145975.1 Rhodomicrobium sp.
CAGATCGCCAAGCGGCATCTTCTTGTAGCGCCTTAGGTTCTCGCGAATCCGGTCGTAGATGACCACCGTGTCGTTGATCGAATAGCCAAGGATGGTCAAGAGCGCCGCGACGATGCTCTGGTCGAAATCGAAGCGGAAAAGCGCGAATATGCCAACCGTGAACATCACGTCGTGGATCATGGATACGATCGCGCCGATGGCGAATTGCCATTCGAAGCGGAACCAGACGTAAATGAAGATACCTATATTGGTGAAAACCAGGGCCCAGATTGCCGATGTGACCAGCTCCCCCGAAACGATGCTGCCAACTGTTTCGCGCCCAAGCTCCTTGCTTCCCTTGGGTATGGCAGCGAGCACCTTGTCGGCCGCCGCCGTTTGAGCGTTAGGACCGCCGGGCTGCTCGGGGAAGCGGATCAGGAAGTCTTTGTCCGAGCCAAAGGACTGAAGCTGGATTCCGCCAAGCCCCAATTGCGAGAGCGTGGTCCTAAGCTCCCCGGCGTCGGCGGGGCCGGGCGTCTCGATCGTGATCATCGTTCCGCCCTTGAAATCGATGCCGAAATTCAAGCCTATGGTTGGGAGGAGGACCATCGTCCCAACGATGGCGAAAATCGACAGCCCGAGGCAGAGCTTGAAATACTTCACAAAGCGAAGATTCATCTTCTGCGGCAGGCGGAAAAGCGGCTTCAGCATCATGGCTTAAATCCGGGCTAAATTTCTAGGACGGCAGGCCGCGTCTCGCGCAGCCATGTCGAGACCATCAGGCGCGTGACCGTGATGGCGGTGAAAAGCGAGCTCACAATGCCGAACGACAATGTTACGCCGAAGCCGCGGATCGTGCCCGAGCCGAAGGCATAGAGGGTCAACGCGGCCAGAAGCCCGGTCAAATGCGAGTCGATAATCGTCGCATAGGCGCGGTCGAACCCTGCCTCGATGGAGGAGATCACTCCCCTTCCGCCTTTCATTTCCTCGCGTATCCGCTCGTAGATCAGCACGTTGGCGTCGACGGCCACGCCCATGGTAAGCACAATGCCCGCGATGCCCGGCATCGTCAGCGTGGCGTGGAACAGCGAGAGGCCGGCGATAACGATCGCGATGTTCACCACAAGCGCGATGACCGAGAATACGCCAAAGAGCCCGTAGCCCGCGATCATAAGAAAGGAGACCGCGATAAAGCCGATAATCGCAGCGGTTCTGCCTTTCTGTATCGAGTCTGCGCCAAGCGCCGGGCCGACCGACCGCTCCTGCAGAATGGAAAGGGAAGCGGGCAGTGCGCCGGAACGCAGCAGCAGCGCAAGCCTGTTGACTTCATCCAAGCTGAAATTGCCGGTAATCTGGCCGTGGCCGTTAGGAATTTCCGAGCGGATCACGGGCGCGGAGATCACCTTATTGTCGAGAACGATGGCGAAGGGCTTGCCGATATTCTCGCGGGTCACGCGGGCGAAAGCGACCGCGCCCCGGGTGTTGAACTCGAAATCGATGGCGCGCTCGCCAACCCCGCCGGTCCTGCTATCGTATCCCGAGCGGGCATCGGTGAGGTCGTCGCCGCTCACGATCACTTCCTTATGCACCAGCACGAAGCGTCCGGGATGCTCGGTGTCGGGCAAAAGCTGATCGTCCGGCGGTACACCATTGGTCTGCGCCTCTTCTGCAGACTCGCTCAGATCGACGAGCTGAAACGTCAGCTTTGCGGTCTCGCCGATGCGCGCCTTGACCTCAGCCGGTTCGAGCCCTGGAACTTGGATCAAGATCCGGTCTTGGCCCTCCGCCTGGATCGTCGCTTCAGTCGTTCCCTCGGGATCGATGCGCCGGCGTATAACCTCGATCGACCGCGAAACCGCGTTCTCCACCCGGTGCTGCAGGCCGGGCGGCGTCGGCTCGATGGTGATCACGCCATTGTCGCTGCCCGCGACCGCCAAATCGAGCCCACCGCCGCCCCGTCCCGTGATCAGCGAGGCTGAAACCGGCTGCGCGAGCCTTTTGAGCCGGGCGAGCGCATCTTCCATCTTTGCCGGGTCTTTCAAGGTCACGCGCACCTGGTTTCCAGCGATTAGCACGCCGCTGTGCCCGATCTTCTCTTCGCTCAAGGCGCGCCGGGCATCGGTCTGCAGCGATTGCAGCCAATCCTTCCTGAGCTGAACCGTGTCGATCTGGTAGAGCAGCGACGTGCCGCCTCTGAGGTCAAGGCCGAGCGGCATGCGCGGAAGCTGCACCCAGGAAGGCAAGCTCTCGTATGCCGAGTTGGGGATCAGGTTCGGCACGGCGAATACCACCGACGCTATCGACAAAAAGAGCGTCACCGCCGCGCCCCAGCGCGAGAAATGTAGCGAAAATCCGAACATCGAAATCCGATCCTTTATGCCATGCTATCTAACACGCGCCGCTGCGCCAGAGCGAATTCTCCATCGTCATCGCCAGGCGCGTTAGCGCCGCGGCGATCCACGCAGCAAACACAGCCCTTGCAATTGCCGCTCCTGGATTGCTTCGCTTCGCTCGCAATGACGTCTGACGCCGCGCTCATCGTATTTGACTTAGCCGTTTGGTTGAGTTCCGCCGCTATCGTCGCCAGCGGGCTCCGCTTTCGCTTTTTCCTTGACGGGCTCGCCGCGGCCTCGAACGTCGGTGAGCGTGGACTTCAGCACCCGCACCTGCACGCCCTCGGCGATTTCGACCCGGACCTCGCCATCGGTTCCCACCCGCACAACCTTGCCGACGATGCCGCCCGCCGTAACCACCGTGTCGCCGCGTTTCACGGCATCGATCATCGCTTGATGGTCCTTGGCCTTCTTCTGCTGCGGCCTGAAGACCAGCAGGTAGAAAATCCCGAACACGAAGACCATAGGGAACAGGAAGCTCGCGATATCGGAGCCGCCAGCAGCGCCGGCCGTCTGGGCAAATGCAGGAGAAATCATCGAAAGTCACCGTTGTGTGCGGAAAAGGGCTCCGTGCCTGGAAGCGGCGCGGCCTCATTGAGCATAGTCTTATAGCGGCTTGCTTGAAGTTCGCAACATTTCGAGAACGCCACGTTGCGCTGATGGTAAAATAGCGCATAGTGCGCCTGTAAACCAGCCCTGCCACACCTTTTGCGCGCATTCTTCTCAACCGCCCAGCACCGCCTCAATGACAAACACTTCGCCAACACTGGATGCAGCCCTTCTCCGCATAGCCGAAGCGCTCGAACGCTTATCGCCGCCGCCATCGCCGGCGCCCGATTTCGCCGCCGCCGGCGCTTTTATCTGGCTGGCGGAGGAAAACCGCTTCGTTCCCGTGGCGCGGGTCAACCGGGTGCCCATCGCGCTCTTGAAATCCGTGGACCGGATGCGCGACACGCTGCTTTCCAACACGGAGAACTTCGCGCGCGGGCTTCCGGCCAACAACGCGCTGCTCTGGGGCTCGCGCGGCATGGGCAAGAGCTCGCTGGTGAAAGCGGTGCATGCGGAAATCGCGGCAGGGCAAAGTGCCGCAGGCCCCGCACTTCTGAAGCTCGTCGAGATACACCGCGAGGATATCGCCAGCCTGCCCCGCTGCCTATCGCACCTGCGGGGGCGGCCAGAGCGCTTTATCCTGTTCTGCGACGACCTCTCTTTCGACGCGGACGACACCTCTTACAAGTCGCTCAAAGCTGTGCTCGAAGGCGGCATCGAGGGTCGGCCCCAGAACGTGGTCTTCTACGCCACCTCGAACCGCCGCCACCTTATGCCGCGCGACATGATGGACAATGAGCGCGCGACCGCGATAAATCCCGGTGAAGCGGTCGAGGAGAAGGTTTCGTTGTCCGACCGCTTCGGCCTATGGATCGGCTTCCACAATTGCAGCCAGGACGATTATCTTGGCATGGTGCGGGGCTATGCCGAATATTACGGGTTGGCGGTGCGGCAGGAGCAGTTGCGCGCCGAAGCGCTCGAATGGGCAATGACGCGCGGCTCGCGCTCCGGCCGCGTGGCCTGGCAGTACATCCAGGATTTGGCCGGCCGGCTGGGGCAGGCGCTGGAGTGATAAAAGACCCCCTCACTCTGTCTCTCTCCCCGAGGGGAGAGAGAACCCTAGAACATCTGCTGCGGGTGGTTCTGGGGTCCCGACTCCCCTCGGGGAGAAGGACAGGATGAGGGGGGACTTTGCCGCGCACTCGCTTGCGACGGTTCGTGAGCCGGCGGGGCCTATTGCGCGGGCGGGGCCTTGAAGTAGAGCAGTTCGGCGCTCAGCGAGCCGTATAAGAACGGCTCCTGCTGGCGCTGGGTCTTGGTGCGAACCTCGTCCCGCACCTTGCGGAACAGGAAATTGATCTCCAGGCCCGGCTCCTCGATGTGGTTGAGCAGCGCCTCGGTGAAGGGGCTGTGCGCGCCCTCGCCGTCGAGCGCGGTCGTGCCGTGCTTCGCGGAATAAGCCACGAGCACGTTGCCCTCGGGCTCGACATTGGCTAGCCCCTGCCCGATTGCCCGCGTGCCGCCCAGGGAGCGCGACATATGCTCCAGGAAGGGGTTGTTGCGGCAGGAATCGAGAATGACGAGCCCGAGCTTGGAGGCGGCATCCACCTTGGCCTGCACTTGTGTGAGTGAGATCGCCTCATCGTCAACGTGCGTATCCCGTAAAAGCTCGGCGTCGATTGGGATCAGATAAGAGACGCCGTTCATCTCCAGGCCGTGGCCGGCGAAGAACACAACCGCCCATTCGGCGGTCTCCGCCATATCGCCAAAGTGCTTCAGAGCCTGGCCCGTGTGCTCACGGTCCAGGTCGTACAACTCTATGACCTCGCCGAAGCCTAAACGCCGCAAACTTGCAGCCACACCGGCTGCGTCGTTCTTGGGATTGGAAAGCTGGGGGACATGAGTGTAGTTCGAGTTGCCTATGACGAGGGCAACGCGTTCGGCGCGGCGGGCCTGTTCAGCGGGCGCAGGGGTCCGCTGAGCATGCGAACTTCCTACAGGCGCGGCCTCCTGCGCTCCCCGCTGCGCTTGCGTAAGCCTGGCGATGCGCTGCCGGACCAGCTCCTGCCGCTGCTTGTCCGTAACCGTTACGGCCGGCAGCTCCAGAACCTTGCGGTAGTCGGCGAGCGCTTTCTCCGCCTCATTCTTTCTTTCGTAGGCCCTTCCACGATTGAAGTGAGGAAGCGGAAGTCTTGGATCGAGTTCTATGGCCTTATCGAAGCTCGCAATCGCACGGTCTATTTCTTTTCTAGCAAGATACATGTTAGCGCGATTGTTGTATGCAATTGCGTAACGCGGGTTAAGCTCCACCGCTTTTTCGTAGTCCGCGAGCGCACGATCGAGGTCGTGCTTGGCCGCGTAAGCGATTCCGCGGTCGACATATGCACCGGCAAGCTGCGGGTTGAGGCCGATGGCCTTGTTCTCTTCCTCAATCGCTTTATCGTAGTCGCGCTTACCGTAGTGCATATAGCCCGTACAATCGTAGGCTTCGGCGTAATTCGGATCGAGCTCAATTGCCTTGCTGCAGTCCGCGAGGGCTGCATCGAACTCGCCCTTCCTGCCATAAGCAAACCCCCGCGAAACATAAGCCCCGGTGTGATCCGGCCTCAGTTCGATTGCTTTGCTGGCATCGGCAATAGCAAGGTCGAGTTCCCCTTTGAAACGGTAAACGATGCTGCGGTTGATTATCGCCACCACAAGTCCGGGTTCGAGCCGGATAGCCTCGCCGTAATCCGCTATCGCCCGGTCGCGTTCGCCCTTCGCGTTGTATGCTGCGCCGCGGCTATTGAAGATGGCGGCATTTCCTGGGTCGGACTTGATCGCTTCGCCGAACTCAGCGATTGCCCGGTCTTGATCCTCATTAGCAAGATGAATGAGGCCGCGGTAATAGGCGGCGTGAGGCGGGTCAAGCCTTATCGCCTGAGTTAGATCCTCTACAGCCTTGGCCTTGTCCTTCGCCGCCAGGTAAGCCGAGGCTCGATGCCGGTATACGGAAGCCAGCCCGGCGCGGTCTGACATGCCCTGCCCGATAATCCGCGTGCACGCCACTACCCGGAGGTCCGGCGTGCTTGACTTGCAGTCGGACCAATCATCGGCGGATGCGGACACCGGCAGCAATATTGCAAGGAAGAGATAGGCTAGTGCGGAAAAAACGGGCTGCATCGCATCCTCCGGCTAAAGTGGCTTTGGCGTAGTTCTTACCCGGATTGGTCTCGCCTGCGTTGGGGAAGGTTCAATTATTATAAAATCTGTCGAGCCTAGCGTCCATTCGCATGGAGATAACTTTCCGTTGCACAGGCGGCTGCCGACGCTCCGGCGGCGGCGGATGACGGTCTGCCCCCTACCACAGGAGCGAAAGCGGCAGTTCCGTCGTGCTCTTCACCTCCGAGATCGCCATGGAAGAGTTCGTGAACTGCACCGACGCAACCTGGCTCAGGTGCTTGCGGAAAAAGGCCTCGTAAGAGGCGGTGTCCCGCGTAATGACGCGCAAAAGATAGTCCGTTTCGCCCAGCAGCGTGTGGCATTCCACCACCTCGGGAAAGCGCCGCACCGCTTCCTCGAACAGCGGCAGGGTCCGCTGCCCGTGCGCCTGAAGCTTGACATGGGCGAATACCATCATGTCAAGGCCGAGCTTGTGCCGGTCCAGGATCGCGACCCGCTTCTTGATAATTCCGGCCTTTTCGAGCTTCTCGATGCGCCGCCAGACGGAAGACTGCGACGCTCCGGCCCGGCCAGCGATCTCGGCGGTAGAAAGCGAAGCGTCCGCCTGGAGCAGCAGCAAGATGGTGCGGTCGATCGCGTCCAGTTCCTCGGGCATGATTTATGCACAAAGCCCTTTCGCTTTGAAAGAATGCCTCGATCAGCATAAACCTTGCCCTTGAGCTTTGCAAAGTCCTTTCACGATTCCCATGTCATACTCATAAAAATATCGCCGCGAGCAACAAAGATACCGGGGAGAAGCCCATGGATACGCTCGTATACGCGCCCTCCGTCGATCTCGACGAAAAGTATCGCGCCGAGTCAGGTGAGATTTTTATTACTGGCGTTCAGGCTCTTGTTAAGCTTCCGCTGCTGCGCCGGGAGGCCGATGCCAAAAACGGTTTGAACACGGCGGGCTTCATCTCGGGTTATCGCGGTTCCCCGCTCGGCGTTTATGACAAGCAGCTTTGGCACGAGCGCGAGCGGCTCGCCGCCCACCAAATCGTCTTCCAGCCCGGCGTCAACGAGGAACTCGCCGCGACCGCCGTATGGGGAAGCCAGCAGGTTGGGCTGTTCCCCGGCGCCAAGTTCGACGGCGTTTTCGGCATCTGGTACGGCAAGGGGCCGGGCGTGGACCGCTCGGGCGATGCGTTCAAGCACGCGAATATCTTCGGCACTGCGCGGGCCGGCGGCGTGCTTGCCTTTGCCGGCGACGACCATTCCTGCAAGTCCTCGACGCTCCCCAACCAAAGCGACTTCGCCTTCATGGACGCGGAGATCCCGGTCCTGAACCCGGCCGATATCGGCGAGTTGCTCGAATTCGGCATGAAAGGCTTCGATCTTTCCCGCTTTGCCGGGCTCTGGGTGGGTATCAAAGCCATTGCCGACACAATGGATGCAAGCGCCACGGTCCGGGTGGACCTACATCGCTACAGGACCGTAAAGCCCGAAGGCGTCCTCTCTCCAGCCGGCGGCCGCAACGGCCAGCTCCATTTAACGCCGCCGCAACAGGAGGAAATGCACCGCCATTTCCGCTTGCCAGCCGCGATGGCGTTTGCGAGGGCAAATGGCTTCGACCGGATCGCCATGGAGGCGCCCAAGCCGCGCTACGGCATCGCGGCATCCGGCAAGGCGTACCTCCATGTGCGCCAAGCCCTGCGCGATCTGGGCATTAGCGACGAGCTGGCGGCAGCACTTGGCATCCGGGTGTATAAGATCGGGCTTGTCTGGCCGCTGGACGGCCAAGCGGCACGCGCGTTCGCGGATGGGCTTGAGACCGTGCTCGTGGCCGAGGAGCGGCGCGACGTGATCGAGCACCAGCTTCGCGCCGCTGCTTATGGCCTCGCCGATGGCCGCCGGCCCCGCATTTTAGGCAAGCGCGACGCCAACGGCGCGCCTCTCATCAGCGACCTCATGGATATCGCTACGGCCGATGTGGCGCGCGCCATTCTCGCGACTATGCCAGGGGAATGGAAGACGCAAGCACTGCGCGAGGCCGAAGCCCGTCTGGCGCAAGCCGCGCAGGCCAACAGCGCCCTTGCGCCGCTGCACGTACGCACACCCTATTTCTGCTCTGGCTGCCCGCACAGCACATCGACCCGCGTGCCGGAGGGAAGCCGCGCAATGGCTGGCATCGGCTGCCATTTCCTCGCGACCTATATGAACCGCAGCACCGACAGCTACACGCAGATGGGCGGCGAAGGCGTTTTGTGGGCGGGCCAGGCGCCGTTTACGAGCGAGCCGCATATTTTCGCCAATCTGGGTGACGGCACTTATTTTCACTCTGGCACGCTGGCGGTGCGGCAAGCCGTCGCCGCTGGCCATAGCATGACCTACAAGATCTTGTATAACGATGCCGTGGCCATGACCGGCGGGCAGCCCGTCGACGGCCAGCTTTCGGTGCCGAAGATCGCGGCGCAGATGCGGGCCGAAGGGGTGCAGCGCATCGCCGTCGTCAGCGACGATCCCAAACGCCACCGCGGACACCCCGATATTCCAGCCGGAACTACCTTCCATCCCCGCTCGCGGCTGGACGCCGTACAGCGCGAGCTCCGGGGTGTGCCGGGCGTCAGCGTCATCGTCTACGATCAGGTTTGCGCCACGGAAAAACGCCGCCGCCGCAAGCGCGGGGCTCTGGAACAATCGCCAAGCCGGCCCGTTATCAATGCAAGCGTCTGCGAAGGTTGCGGCGACTGCTCCCGCGCCTCCAACTGCCTCTCCGTCGAGCCGCTTGAGACCGAGTTCGGGCGAAAACGCAAGATCAATCAATCCACTTGCAACCAGGATTTCTCCTGCGTGCAAGGTTTTTGCCCGAGCTTCGTCTCCGTTTACGGCGGCAAGCCGAAACGGCGCCCGGCAGTCTCGCATGAAGAGCGCGAACTGCCGGAGCCCGCGCTGCCTGCCATAGGCCCCGACGGGTACAACATCCTTATGACCGGCATCGGCGGGCTTGGCATCACCTCGCTTGCCGCGATCCTTGGCATGGCGGGCCATCTTCAGGACCGGCAAATCCGCGTCATGGATCAAATCGGGCTCGCGCAGAAAGGCGGCGGGGTCTATTCGCACCTTAGGATCGCCGCCCAAGGCTTCGACCTTTACAGCCCGCGGATCAGCGAGGGCCAAGCCGACCTGCTTCTGGCCGCGGACCTTGTGGTGGCGCACGGCAAAAGCGGACTGCCCGCGATGAGCGCGCAGCGCACGGCGCTCGTTTGCGACGCGGAAGTGGTGCCCACGGCCGAGTTCGTGGCGGACAATGCCACCGGCTACAAAGCGGACGCGATGATGGCCCGGCTCAAGGCGCAGGCGCGGCTCACGGAGCATTGCCCTGCCCAAACGATCGCAACCGCGTTTCTGGGCGATACCATCTTCGCCAACATGGTGCTCACCGGCTTTGCTTGGCAGAAGGGGCTGATCCCGCTCGACCGCGGCGCGATTCTGCGCGCGATCGAGCTGAACGGCGCGAGCGTGGAGGCCAACAAGGCGGCGTTCGCTTTGGGCCGCGAGGCCGCCCTGGACTTGGGCGCGCTCATGTCGAAGGTGGCCCCCGCGCGGCAAATCGTGCAGACGTTGGGCGAACTTATCGAAATCCGGGTGCGGGATTTGATCGCCTACCAGGACGAAGCCTACGCCGCCCGTTATCGCGCTTTCGCCGAAAAGGTTGCGCGCCGGGAGGAAGCCATCGCTCCGGGCAGCCAGGTCCTGACCGAAGCCGTTGCCCGCAATCTCCATAAGCTTATGGCCATCAAGGACGAATACGAGGTGGCAAGGCTTTATACGGATGGCCGGTTCGCTGCGCAGATCAAGGAACAATTCGAGGGCGATGTGACGCTCAAGGTTCACCTCGCACCGCCGCTTCTGGCGCGGCGCAACCCCGATACCGGGCTGCCGGAGAAGCGCACTTTCGGGCCGTGGATGCTCAAGGCTATGAAGCTTTTGGCCAAGGGCAAACGATTGCGCGGCACGCGCTTCGACGTTTTCGGCCTGATGGCCGAGCGAAAGGCCGAGCGCGCGCTCCTCGCCGATTACGAAGCGCGCATCGAGAGGCTTCTGCTGGGGCTTACGCGCGCAAACCTGGCACTGGCGGCGCAATACGCTGGTGTTCCCGATGCGATCCGCGGCTTCGGCCATGTCAAAACGGCGAACATCGAGAAAGCGGCGGCGGAATATGCCAGGCTTGAGGCCGCGCTTAATGCGCCGGCGCGGCTGAAAGCTGCCGGGTAGTAACGTCCCCCAAGAAATCGAACGCGAACGTCACGGCACTATTCGCGGTCTTCCAAGTAACGGGTGGAACAGGCCCTGCCAGACGGTGTTGCACAGGTTCGGGCGGCGATTACCTGGTGGCCGGCCGCGTAACACAGGTGGCGCGCAGCGGCCAAGGCGGCAAATCCGGCGTGCAGGAACCCAACGCGAGCTTAGGCGCTAGCAGAATTGCCTGAGGGCAGGGCGGAGCGCCAACGCTCAACCGCAATGGAGGACAGATATGTCTTTATCGCAAACCGGAACGATGATCGGCGAAAGCGCCGCCTATGGTGGCTTCGTCGATGCCGCCGGCGGAATTGTAACGATGGTGCTGGCGATCGTCGGCCTCTCGCACACAGCGCCCGAAATGATGGTCTCAATCGCAACGATTGTCTTCGGCGCAGCGCTCTTGATCCAGGGCGGGGCGATGCTATCCGAATATGCCGAAATCATGCCCGGCCTGTCTCCAACATCCGCGCAATTTGGCGGGAGCAGCCTTTCCGCCGTATTCCTGGCTGGCGCTGGGGGCATCGTGCTCGGCATTCTCGCCTTGCTGGGGATCAACCCGCCGATGCTGACTTCGGCTGCAATCGTCGCGTTCGGCGCGGCCCTGATGCTTAGCAGCAATTCGGTGTGGCTTCTGTATTCGGCCAGGCGGGCCTCGCTGACAAGCTTGCAGCAGCCCCCCGTTTCAGCACAGCGCCCAGCGGCCGAGATGCTTGCGAATGAAATGGCTTCCGGCTCCGCGACGATGCAGGCCCTGGCGGGCTTAACCGCCATCGTGCTTGGCATTATCGCCCTTGCGGGCGGCAACGCCACCGTGCTTTCGCTGGTTGCATTGCTGGCACTTGGCGGCGCCCTCATCCTGACAGGAAGCACTTTGAGCGCCACGGTGATGGGCTTCATGCGGCCGGCAGGCGGCGAGCATCCTGCCCGCAGCCAGCCGTAAATTCCGCCTTCAGGCGAGGGGGCAGCATCCTCGCCTGCGGGCCATTGTCAATGCCGCCCGGATGCCGGCGGCGGCGCCATCCAATTCGAGGCAAGTTCTTGGAAGGTTCGCGCGAAGTGGGAGCCCTCGGCGCTGTAATCGGTGGCCATCTCGCTCAAGAATGCGAACTGCAACTGAGCCAAATCTGCTATAGAACGGCAGCCGGTAATATCGGAAGGCAGAGAAAGATACTGCTCCCACCTCTTGCTAAAGAAACGGCAAAGCTCAATGTGCTGCTCGACCACACGGCGGAATATGTTATCGCTTAGCTTTTGCACTTGCTCGGGTGCGTTATAAAGAACGCCAGCGGCAGCTCGAATTTCTACCTGCTGTTTTGGCTGACTCCAGGTACCTTCCGCGAGTACACCTAAGTTCCTTTTCCAGGCATCGAAAGGCGCAAAGTACATCTCCAGGACAGGTCCAGCATCGAAGCCAAGTTGCGATAGTGCGTGGTGCCCTTCCATTTCAACTACCTCAGGCTACTGCGAGTGCTCTTATGCAACCAAATACACTATAACCATTATACCTGGTTGCCGTTGACGGATATCAAAATGCTGTCAAGACAAGCAAGAACGCTTCATTGTTTTCCACGGTGTTTCTATGCGGTTTAACCTGCCATTTACCTAATTATTCTGGCGCAGTCTCCGTTTCAGCTTCGCACAATGCGCGCGCTCGCCAGCGCATCCTCAAGATCCCTATGCAAATCGCGGCCGGCCGAGCCGGCCTCCGCGGCGATCGACTC
Organism: Rhodomicrobium sp.; assembly: GCA_052145975.1. Classification (GTDB taxonomy): domain Bacteria; phylum Pseudomonadota; class Alphaproteobacteria; order Rhizobiales; family Rhodomicrobiaceae; genus Rhodomicrobium. The sequence goes on from JBKQNN010000412.1 coordinate 12,089, forward strand.
GACCTCGACGGCGGCCGAAACCGCCGCGAGCCGCAGCCGGAAATAGACGCGAACCCCCGCATGGCGGAACTTCATGGGCAGCGTTACAAGCGGGGGCGCCGACCAATCGAGGTCGATCTCGCCGGGTTCCGCAAGCTCCAGCGTGCCCGTTTTGAAGTAAAGCTCGGCAGAAGATTGCACCAGGCTTTGCAGATTCGGCATATGGCCGATGCGGATGAACGCGGCGAAATCCGCCGCGTCCGCAAGCCTAAGCTCGGAGGCAAAATCCCTCAGCGCCGCTCCGAGCGTGCGCTCGGCCGCAGCAAGGTCTTCCGGCGCGCTTTCGAGGATATCTCCGGGAGCGGTGGGGCCGCGCTCTGTCACTGGAGCGCATCCGTTGCTGCAACCTCATTTGGCCGGCTCATTGAAAAACCCTCCTTGGAAAAACCTTCCTTGCTGAAGCGCCGGCGCTCGATCTCCGCAAGGACGCAGTTCGCGGCCTTGTGTACGCTCGCCCGCGACTCGGCGGGCAGATCCTCGCCCGCGCCGATGAGATCGTTCGCGATCGATAGCCAGAGCCGGCGGAACTCCGATAGAAGCTGCAACTGCTCGTGGGACGCCGGGCGGGCTTTGTCCGCGGCTTCGATCAACTCGATGGCATATGGCAGCTTTTGACTTTGCACAGGCGCGCTTGCGGGGGCCGGCAACTCTTCGCAGATCGCGGAATAAGCGAACTGATACATGATCGTCTCTCCAAATCGCGGACTTGAGGCTCTGCTTATCGCACACGACGCTTATGCCAAGCGTGAGAGAAAACCGGCCTCCACTGCCGCCGCCCCCGGAGCGCAAAATCCGGGATTTGCCCTTTTTCGCCGCCGCGAATCTTTACAAAAGACCGCGCTTGTCGATTTGAAGTAGTTTAGCACAGGCGCGTTAAAGGACCGTTAGGGGGTACACAGACACACTAATGCATTGATATTGCGTACTTAACGTCAGCTTTGCTCTTCCCGTCCCGGCTGCGAAATTGGCTAATTTGCGATCTGCAAATATATTTAATAGTATTTTGGAGTCGCAGAAAACGGCCTAAAGCGGGAAAAGATTCGCAGAAAGACGGCGGCGGAAAATACAATGGGCCGGCGTTTACCATCCCGGCATTTACCATGGTAAGCGCCTACGCGAACTTAACCGCCCCTTAAGCTCCCGGCTTGCGTCAAGCGCCGGCACTCATTGCCGGGAGAGCGTTGGGCGTTCACCGGAACTTCTCGGCGAACTGCGTCGGGCTGAGATAGCAATTCGGGTGCAACGGCGCATTGAGGTCCGCGATGGTTCGCTCAAGCAGCCGCTCGCGCCGCGCGATTTCCCCGGCCTGATATTTCCGCGGGTCGAGCAGTCTCGCGCGTGCGGCCTCATAGAGATCGTCCGGCGCGTCTTGCATGAGGAGATCGGCCTTCTCCGCAGCGCTGCGCCAGCCGATGCCCCGCGCGAGCGCTGCCGTTATGACGATATCGCGCTCCCGAGCAATCGCCTCGGTCCGCGCGACATCCCACACCCGCGCTGTGTTATCCCAAGACCCGGTCACGATCCGCCGACCATCGGGACTGAACGAGGCAACCCCCACAAAGTTAATATGGGCGTTCAGACGGGCGATCTCGGCTCCGCTTTCCGCATCCCACACCCGCGCCGTGTTGTCGGAGGA
>JBKQNN010000413.1:0-3171 GCA_052145975.1 Rhodomicrobium sp.
CTTGACCCCGCCTGCCTTATCCACCGCTCGCTCTGCCATGCAGTTTATGCACGCTTGTTGCATTCCGGAATTGAAACGGCGGATCAAAAACAAGAAAAGATTCGCAAAAATGCGGCGGCGGAAAACATGAGGTCCGGGCGTTTACTATATCTGCATTTACCATGATAGGTGCCTACGGAAAAAGAACGAAGCGTTAACTTGCGGAGGCCGGTGAAACTATGCGCGTCTACGGCGACGACGGCCACGGCGGCATTCAAGCGGAGACGGGATTATCCCATCCCGTTCGGCCTCGGCGCCCTTCCGGCGGGAGACTCTGGCTAAACGCAGCTTTCACTTTTACATAAATTTGTTATAAGCAGCCTTGGGCTATGAAGGCCGGTCCGGGCTGCCTGCTGGCTCAAGCCGTATTTTAGCGTGGAGAAATAGGATGACCGAAGCGGCAGAAATATTCATGAAATACGATTACACGGAAACTAAAGAATTACTCAAGGTTTTTATGACGCTCGTATCTGGAATACTTGTATTCTCTGTGGTCTTTTCCGAAAAGGTGGTGGGCTTAAGAAATAGCTCCATTGGCACGAAGTATATTTTGATTGCCTCCTGGGGGCTTCTGATTTTCTCGTTGCTTTCTGCCGGTTTCGCCATGAGCTTTATTGCCGCCGCGGCCGGCGCGATCCTTTATGGAAACGTTCCTCTTCTAAATTGGGATTATTGGCATTTGGCATTGATATCCTGGTTCTTTGTCTTGGTTGCCGGCGCGGCCTTCGCTGGGGGACTCATCGCAATGGTGTTTGCTGGTGCCCGCTCGTTGGGCTTTGAGCAGCCCAACCCAATTACGCAAGTACCGCCCGCGGCAGGTTCTGACCCGCATTGAGAGCCCGCAAAGAGCACCGGCGCTGGAGTTCGCAACGATCCCGGATAATGCCGATGCAGGGCAGGAATTCCCGCGGGGCGTACTAGATGTGAAGCAGGAGTAGCTGCCCCATTGGAAGCTATAGTTGAGGTTATTGTTGGCGGCGTGACCCCGAAGCAACCCGCAAACCGGAAGCGCGGCGCAATGTTCTGGATCGCCACGGCCGCCAAGGCTGCCTCGCGACGATGGGAGCGTGCCGGAACGGCTCGGGCTTCCGGCAGCCGGATCACTCAACCCCCGGTATGCGCGGCAGAAAGTTCCGGCCCTCCTTCACGACATACTGCCAAAAGGCCGCAGCCGCGGGAGCCAGTTCCTTGTCCTCGCGATGCACGAGATACCATTCGCGGATCGCGGGCAGGTCTCTGATATTGAGGATGCACAGGCGCTCGGTCTGCACCTCAAGCTCGATGGTGTGTGCCGAGATGAACGCGAGGCCCATTCCTGCCATCACGGCCTGCTTGATCGTCTCGTTCGAGCTGATCTCGATGCGGATTGCCGGCTCGGCTGATGCGATGCCGGAAAAGAGCTTTTCGAAAAGCGCGCGCGTTCCCGACCCAACCTCGCGCACCAGGACCTTTTCCCCAACAAGGCGGTGGCGCTCAATCGGGACCGTTTGCGCGGCGAGGGGATGATTGGGCGGCGCGATCATGACATGCGGATGTGGCCCGAATACCGCTTCCTTTACAGGAATGCCCTCCGGCGGCCGGCCCATGATGGCAACGTCGATCTCATAATTCCGCAGCGCCGCGACGATTTCCGCGCGGTTGCCGATGCGCAGTTGCAGCTCGATTTTAGGGTGTCTCTCCGCGAAGGACGCGACTAGCCGCGGCGCGAAATATTTACCCGTGCCAACGACGCCAATGGTAACCCGGCCGCCCGCGAGCCCCTTTATCGCCCGCAATTGGTCGGCGCTGCCGGCGAGAAGTGCCTCCATGCGCGCCGCCGTTTCGACGATCTGCACGCCGGCGTCCGTAGGCTTCAGCCCGGCCCTCGTTCGCTGGAACAGACGGAGGCCCAGGCGGTCTTCGAGCAATTTGAGCTGCTCCGTCACCGCTGGCGGCGTCAGGCATAGCTCGTTGGCCGCGAGCGTTATTTTTCCGGTTCGCGCGATTGCCGCCACTGCCCGCAGTTGGCGAATTGTGACGTCCCGAATGTTCACCAAGAAGGTTTTTCCTAACGCCCCATAAGGTTTATTCTATTTTGCTTAATTTACGGCATCCTGCATGATTTCCCCTAAGAAAAACGCGACAAAGAGCCGCAGACGCAATGCGGCAGGAGGTCGCACAGGCTGGCACAAAGCGAGCCACGAAGGGGGGGAAGTTGACGCGGTTTCTGCGCTTCGCATTTCGCGTTGGCGAGTGCTCATGTTCGCTTACGATACGTTCGATGGCCGGCGGCTTCATGCTGCTGGCCGCAGCCATGGCCAGCATATCTGTAGCAGCTGCTGGCGACAAAATCGAGCAGCCCATCGAATTCCCGCACGACGTACATGCCGGGAAAATGGGCATCAATTGCATGTACTGCCACACCTATGCGCGCCGCAGCGCAGTCTCGGGAATCCCGCCTCTGCAGAAGTGCATCGGCTGTCACGAGAACATTGAGTCCGTGAAAGACAAGCCGCGCATCAAGAAGCTGTTCGAGTATTGGGAAACGAAACAGCCGATCCCGTGGAAAAAAATACATAACCTTCCAGATTTCGTGCGGTTTAATCACGAGCGCCACATCCAGCGGTTTTACTTCCAGCAAGGACAGCCCGTGCAGGAGGTCTGCGCGCTGTGCCATGGCGACGTGAAAACCATGACCGTCGATGAGAAGGTTACGCCGCTCACCATGGGCTGGTGCGTGTCCTGCCACGAGCAGGATCACAAGGTGGACAGCGCCAGTGCGAAAACCACCAACGGTCCAAACGACTGCTCTTATTGTCACAAATAGTCTGCGCATCAGGCAACCGGCACAAGATGAACACTTTAAATCGCAGAAAATTGCTGAAATTGCTGGGTTGGAGCAGCGCCTCGCTCGCTGTAACGGCGTGCGGAAATCCGCCCGAATCCGGCACGGAAAATGTGGAGTCCTATTCCGAGCCGCGCGACTTCATGGTGCCGGGCGTTGGGGTTTACTACGCCTCGACCTGCACCCTGTGCGAGGCGGGCTGCGGGGTTAAGGGCCGGGTGCGGGAAGGCCGCATCTTGAAGCTCGAAGGCAGCCCCGAATCCGCGATCTCCAAGGGACGCCTGTGCGGTTTGGGCCAGGCCGCGGTC
>JBKQNN010000414.1:0-4150 GCA_052145975.1 Rhodomicrobium sp.
CTGACGCGCGTTTGACAGCCTGCGCGCACGAAGGCCTCAAGGGGGCAGGCCGGGACGCGGGAACAGGCGCCCTCAACCGAACTCAGGAACTGCTCTTAGGGGAAACCGTCGCTGCTTTCGTTGCGCTGTACTTCCGCGGTAAAAAACGCGTCACCACGGCCCGCCGTCATCTAAGCGCAGATCTGCACCGGTGCTCACATTTGCTCTTCGCGGATCGGCGATTGTCCGGCAAATCACGAATTTCCGGCTAACCGCAACTATTTCCGCCGTTTCAAGAAAGTACAACGCTGACCAAGCAACGAAGGCGGAGCAAGTTCGACAGGCCGAAAACAGGGCAGGGGGCACCCGCGTCATCAATGAGGCTCCAAGCCCCAAATTGGGTCTAGCGTTTAAAATTAGACTAAAGTCTAAGAGTCTAGGGGCTAATTTTTGTGAAATGCTGTCCTCAGCTGGTTACGCAAGGGGAAGCGGCCGATGCGGTTTCTGGTACTGGTGGTTGGTGCAGGCGCGGCGCTGACGTTCGTGGTGGCGTCCGGCCTGATGAACTGGGTCTTTATGACCTCGCTCGGCAAGAGCGAATTCGAACAGCAAATCCTGGGTGCGGTTAGCGTGGCGGTTTCCGCCTTTCTCGCGCTGCTGCCAACGCTTCTGGTCTGGGCGTTCCGCGAACGCCGCGTCGCCTACATGGTCCTGGGCGTGCCGGTGTTTCTGGCCTTCGCCGCATTCTCCCTCTCCTCGGCGGTCGGCTTCGCGGCCAAGAACCGGGGCAGCATCGGCGAAGACCGCGCCCTTGCGAGCGAGAGGCTCGTCAACCTCAAGCACGAACTCTCCGGCACCGAGTCCAAACTGAAAGCGGCCCGGTGCGCCAAGGCCGTTCGGCGTCGTCAACGAGCTACTGCGCGGGTCTGAGCAGGATCGCCGGTGGCTATCCTCAAAAGAATGCGGGGATGCGACCGCCGATGCGTCGCGCTCCTTCTGCAAGGGCTATTTCGATCTGAAGGCGGAGGCGGTGCTTGCGGGCGAAGCCCGGCGCTACGAGGAGCGCATCGCCGAATTGAAGTTCCAGGCGCACGGTCTTGAAGAGCAGGGGGCCGGCCGGCAGGCCGATAGTCAGGCGGCGGTGCTCGCAAACATTTTCGGATTGCAGACGGCGCAGGTCGAGCGGGGCTTGATGCTCTTCCTCGCGGTGCTGGTCGAGGTGGGCGCGGCGCTGGGGCTGTATTTCGCGACGGGGCATATGCGGTTCGATCCGCCGGACGATAGGACGCGGGGCAGGGGGCCAACGATCGAGGGTCAGGCTTTGACCGTGATTTCCCAAAACAAGCCGGCCGGCCCGGCAAAGCAGATTGCGCCGGCCACACGCCGCGTGCCGCGGCTGAAACAGATTTCGGAATGAGCGAGAAAAGCAGCGAAGGAAAGAAGAGCTATGGGCTACGTGGTGCCGTTCATGAATGGCAAGGGCGGATCGGGCAAGTCGGTGCTGGCGCGGGCTTACGCCGTGGAAGCGGCGCGGGCAGGGGCCTCGGTGCTGATCGCCGATCTCGACGACGTGCAGCGGACCTCCAAGCGTTGGGCCGATCATCGCAAGTTGAATGGCTTGAAGCCGGAGATCGCGGTCAAGGTGGTCACGCCGCGCTTCGCGCTCGACCTGATGGACCGGCAGGACATTCTCGTTATCGACACGCCGGGCTGGACGGATCGGGAGAGCCTCAAGATCGCGCACCGGGCCACCTTCTGCGTCATTCCCTCGCGGGCCAATCGCATGGACGATCTTTCGGAGACCGTGCGGTTCCTGCATGTGCTGAAGGCCGAAGGGATCGAGGATTGGCGCTTCGGCGTGGCGTTGAACGCGCTCCGGGCGGCGGCGGCGGAGCGGGATGACCGCGACGCGCGAGCCTATCTCGGCGAAGTGGGTTACGAGGCGCTGCCTGGGTTCGTGCGCGACGAGAAGGAATACGAGATCGCGCTTTTGCAGGGCAAGGCGATTACCGAGACAAGCGAGCAGGGCCTGAATGACGAGGCGTTCGTCCTGGTGAACGGCATCGCCGGGGCGGTGCTGGAAGCCGGCAGGCGCATCCGCGAGGCTGAGATGGAGCGGAAGGGACCGGGGCGCGGGCGAGGCAAAGGAGGACATGCGCGATGACGAAGAGCAATTTCGACCAGTTATCGGAAGAGGCGATGTTTGCGCACCCGCCGCGGCCCACTGAGGTCAATATTCCGGGGTTGGGCGCGATCCGGGGCAGGGATGGGCGCAGCGCCCGAAGAACCGGGCGGACGGAGCAATTTGCGACGGTCGTGTCGCTCGAATTCAAGACCTGGATGAAGGCGCAGGCGAAGAAGGCCGGCAAATCCCAAGCTGCGCTGCTCGACGATATGAAGGCCGCGTACACCGAAAAACACGGGGAATAGCGATGCTGTCAATTTGGCGGCAAAAGCCGGAACCGGCGGCGGTGAGTGAGCAGGGGGCTCCCGAGCCCGTCCGGCGCACCCGGCAGCAAAACATCAAGGTCAGCACTGATTGCTGGCTGGCGTTCGCCGCGCTCGCGAAGGCGCTGGGCGTCAGCAAGGCCGCTCTTTTCGAGGACATGGTCGCCGAACGGCTGGCCGTGGCGGAGCGGCAAGGACTGAAGTTGAGGATCGAGTAACGGAGCGGGCCATGGCCTCCAAGGCGTCCATTGCAGGCAGGCTACCGGTGCGCCGTGGGCTCGATGAGAGCGAGGCGGCGGTCTACCTCTCATTCTCGCCAACCTTTTTCAGGAAGCTCGTGGCCGAAGGGCGCATGCCGCGGCCTCGCCTTGCGGACGGAAGGCGAGTTTGGGATGTCGAGGAGTTGGACCTGGCCTTTAAGGCGCTGCCGCGCGAGGGCGGCGATAGCGGCACGGCATTTGCCGCAGACGCAGGCATGAAGGCGGGCAACCCGTGGGACGATCTGCTTGGGTAATGTGGTGACGGCCGGAATAGCAGGGCGAGTATAGGAAGATGGCGTATTTCAAGCTGCAGTACGTGACCAAGGATCGGGACCGGCACGGCAATGTGCGGTTTTATTTTCGGCGGCCTGGGAAGCCAAAAATCCGGCTGCATGGCTTGCCGGGTTCCGACGAATTCATGACCGCGTACAGGGCCGCGCTCACTGAGAGCGATCCGACAGGTGCTAAGGCTGAAAAAAGCTTCGATTGGCTTTGCGATCGTTACTACAAATCGACGCAATTTCGATCGCTAGAGGAGCACACGCAGCGGCGCAAGCGGACGGTGCTGGATGAGATTGGCAATATCGTCGGTGGCAATGGGCGGCGACTTGGATCAGCTCCCTTTGCAAGCCTTAAGAAAGTGCACGTCCGCAGCTTGCGCGATAAGAAGGCTGACACGCCGGAAGCAGCGAATTTCCGGCTGAAGCAGATTTCGGCGCTCTATGCCTGGGCGATCAAAAGCGATCTCGCGACCGTCAATCCGGCTGAGAAAGTGGAGAAGCTAGGAGGCCGCACGCTAGGCTATTACACTTGGACGGATGAGGATGTGGAGAACTTCGAGGCATTTTGGCCGATAGGTTCAAGGCCGCGGCTTGCTATGGCCATCATGCTCTACCTCGGTGTGCGGCGCTCCGATGCGGTCTTGATCGGAAGGAAGCATGAGAGCAAGGACGGGCTTTGCGTGACCTTCGCGCAATTTAAGGGGCGCAAGAAGGGCGCAACCGTTCTTACTCTGCCGATCTTGCCCCCGTTCCGCGCGATCCTCGACGCGAGCGAGCTTGGCGCTGGAACTTGGCTTGAAACGTCGTCCGGCAGACCTTACAGCGCCGCGGGCTTTGGCAACGGGTTCAAAGACTGGTGCAAAGAGGCGAAGTTGCCGCAATGCAATTGTCATGGCTTACGAAAGATAGGCGCCGTCCGCGCAGCTGAAGCTGGAGCGAGCGAACATGAACTTATGGCAATGTTTGGCTGGGAAGATGCCAACATGGCGCGCGTTTATACGCGTAAGGCGGCGCAGAAGAAATTGGCTGCGAGCGGGGCTGCAAAGCTCAGTTACAGCAGCAACGTTGTCCCACTGACTGTCCCACCTGCGAAAAAGACCATTAAAAACAACGCATTAAGAAGCCAATGGTGCCCAGAAGAGGACTCGAACCTCCACGCCTTGCAGCGCTAGTACCTGAAAC
>JBKQNN010000415.1:0-6761 GCA_052145975.1 Rhodomicrobium sp.
CGTCCGGCGCTTTAACGGCCGCGAGATAGTTGGGATCGTAGGAGCGGGCCAGCAGCCAGGCGCCATCCTGCGAGGTGGAAAGGGACTGGCGCATCAGCAGGTCGCGAGCCGCAACGATTTTGCCGGCATCCATCAATTGCTTGGCGTTGGCAATGGCCGGGCTTGGCGGCGCGGGAGGGGGAGCCGGCGGCGCAGGCGGCGCGTGGGGGACGGCGGGCGCGGGCGTCTGGGCCGCTTCCTTCGCGGTTGCGCGCGGCGCCTCCGCAGGCAGCGGAGGAAGGGAAGCCGGCGCCACAGTAAGGACAGGGCCGCTCGTTATGGCTGGTTTCGCTGGAGCGGCTGCTGGCAAATATTTGAGCGCCATATCGGCCGCCAGCAAAAGGACGGTGCCGCCCGCCATGGTAGCGAGTGCAAATACGGCAAGGCGCTTGCGATCGATCCCCGCCGGTCCGGTATCTACCCGCACCAGCCCTGCCTGCCGGCCCAGCGTTTGCGCAAACTCCCTCCGGCTGCTCAACTTTCCGAGCCCAGTCACATTGTGACCTGGCCCCTTGGCGCCGGCCGCCGCTGGGTGCTGATCGGTGCCGATCTTCTGCAAACTTTGCAGGATCTCCCTTACCTCGGACAGCTTTTTGTCGTCTTCCTTCTTCGTTACCATTCTATCGGCCGCAACCCCCGCCAAATCTCACGCTTCCTCGCCGGTTAGATCGGCCCGTATGGCCACCGAAATTGAAAGCACAGCGAGGATCGGAACGTACACAACTAACCCGGTCAATCCTATAAATGCAAGGGGCCGCATGCCCCCGATAGATGTATATCGGTACGAGGAAAAACAAAACATTTTTCCTAGCCGGCCCGCTCCGAAGTGCGCACTACCAGAATCGCGGCAAAGCGCCCCGTAGGAAGCTGTCCGCGCGCCAGCAGACAGGCGCCACCCCGGAGTTTCCTAATTCCTTTTCGCTTGTAGATCCCCGATCCTGGACACCGCTTACCAAATCGTTCGTTCCGCGTAAGGCCGTATCATGCTTAATTCACGGATGGTAAACGCGTGACCCACATATTTTCCGCCGCCGTCTTTCTGCGAATCTTTTTCCGCTTTGGGCTGTTTTCTGCAACTCCAAAATCCTATTAAATATACGCGCAGATTTAATCTTAACCATAAAACGGCGCATTTGCCGCCAGCACACACCGCGAGGCGGTTGCATTTTATACAACGCTATCAACGCATTAAACCCCATTAACACTTCAAAAAGGTGCTGCCGGCTATCATAGGCGCCGTGAAGAGAACTCGAAGGATTGCGCGATGTTCAGCGAGAAAACCGCAAGAATAAGGTTAATGCTTACATTACGGGCCATAAGTTCCTACCGCCATGCACCTGTCACGCCCTGGAAGGACCGGATAGAGGCCAGGGCCGCTGCGCCGTTCCATTTGGCCGTACCCGGCGGGCAAGCTCTGGGTGCCTCATGAATAGCCGCTCCGTCTGCGCGCTGCCCCGCGAATGGAACACTAAAATTTGTATGATGGCCTTATGGGCCTCACCGTCGGCCGCCTTTACGGTTAGTGCAATTTTCCATATTGTGGCGCGTAGGCGCGACAGGCCCCAGAAGGTCCGCAGAAACACGCGCAATCAGCGGAGGATAAGTATGAAAGCCGGCGCAGTAGCATTGAGTGCAGTAATCCTCGCCATGCTCATCCCGGCCGCGGGACAGGCCGGTCACAGGAGCGCGAAGTCCGTGCCTTACGGCTCGGTCGCGGCCAAGATCCATTTTTGCTCCGAATGCCATGGGCAATCGGGGCACGGTTTTCATGGATATTACCCCATTCCGCAGCTCGCCGGGCAACAGGTACAGTATCTCGAAAACCAATTCACGGCGCTTGCCGGGCACGACCGGGACAATCCCGTTGCCAAAAGGTACATGATCCCCATTATCGAAAGCGTCAGCCCCGAAGTGCGAACCGCGATTGCCCAACACTTTAGCGCCCTCAAGCCAAGGCCGGCGGGCGGAGGCCCCAGGAAGCTGGAGGCCGAGGGGAAGAAGATATTCGAGGAGGGCCTACCAGACGAGAACGTGCCCGCATGCGCAGCCTGCCACGGCGCAAATGGCGAAGGGAGCGATTTGGTACCCCGTTTGGCGGGCCAGATGTACGCCTATACCGTCTCGCAGCTTGCGGGGTGGGGTAAGGGCTACCGCAGCAAAGACCCGGTGACGCCAGAAAACCCGAATACCATGCAAGCGATTGCAACGAGCCTGAACACAGAGCAAATTGCCGCCGTCGCGGCCTATGTTAGCCACTTGGACTAGAGTGCGTCCGGAATCAGTGCTCCGCACAACGCGCATTACCCCTCACCCCCCGCCCTCTCCCAGCAAGCTCGTTTTGGCGAGCTTGCCGCTCGAGTATCCGCATCCGCAAGCGGATGCGGATGGGAGAGGGAGTCCGGCCGCAACCGTTGTTAGGGCGTCCCCTCTCCCATGGGGAGAGGGACAGGGTGAGGGGTAACGCCCTATGGCTATGGCACATCCTTCTGCGATTATGGGCAGTCAGACCCAGATCGGGCTTGACGGAAGCGCTTGCCATCATGCCAGAAGCCTCTTGGCTCGACATTCGCGATCGTAGCGCGTGCCGGCGTCCGTCACCTTTGGCGCTTCCGGGATCACACTGCTACTATCAAATCTGATTATACTATCAAATCCGATCATGCATTCAACTTGCTACCTCACGGGCTGGCTTTGCCAGTTCCACTACAGACAAATCATTGTTGTTCCGCAGAAAATTTTTTTGGAGGCATTTTTGCTCGCGGGGACGCGTTGCAAGAAAGGCACTGAAAGGGGATCCGGGGTGTTGAGGTCCCATAAGTTATTGTAATTATTGTTTTAAACAAATCGCCCGCGGGAACCCGTGCGCCTGTCCGCCGCGGGCGCAGTTGCACAATCTCGTCACCGCAACCGGAGGACGGTTGCAGTTGATTACCTAATCCTGCCAGTTAGTTTTCAAGCATCGGAATTAGCGATTCCGCTCATTACCGGTGCATAGACGCAATTGGGGGTACACTATGAAATTCAGGGCATCGATACTCGCGGGAGCCGCACTGTGCGCGGCGTGCGCGGCGCAGGCGCAGGCCGCAGATTTGGGCGACGTTCCCTACGCAGTCGTCAACAACTGGGCCGGCCCCTATGTTGGCGGTACGCTTGGCTTCGTGGACGCGAACGCCACTGTTTCGGTAGCCGGGTTCTCGGTTTCCGGCAGCGGCACTCAATTCGGTGCCGGCCTGATCGCCGGTTACAATTGGCAAAAAGGCAATCAAGTCTTTGGCATAGAGACCGATATCGATCTTCCCACCGGATTCGATTACATTGGAACTCTTCGCGGCCGGTACGGCATCGTGAACGGCAATTGGCTCCTCTACGGCACGGCGGGCCTGAGCTTTGCCGGTTCCGGCTCGTCATCGGGGCCTGGTTGGAACTATAGCTACAGCAACGTGGGCTACGTAGTCGGCGCTGGCGCCGAAACGAAAATCAATAGTCACTTTACGGCCGGATTTGAGGCCCTCTACTACGGTTTCGCGGACCAGTCCCAAAACATTATGGGATGGAACGTAACAACCAGCGTGGATGCCTTCGCAGTCCGCGGCCGCGTCACCTATAAGATCGGCGACCTGAACTAGTATAGCCGCAGCCTCTCAGGCGCACTTGCGAGCGCTAAGCTATACCAGAATCGAAGAGTTGCTAGGAAACAGGCGCGAGCCTCACCGTCCGCGCCAGTTAGTCCTGCGGGAGAGAAGCGGCCGCTCTTGCGCGGCAGGCCGCCAACCCGCAGGACTTCACATCTAAAGCGGGGTTTCGCCGTCATTGCCGGGTAAGCGAAGCGATCCAGGGCCGCCTTGGATCGCGAGAGTTTATGCTTGGCAGTGACGGCTGAATGACGCCGGCTCCCCGAAGACTATGCGCCTCTAACGACCGGGTACTATGCCCGCGCGCGCTGCCTTAGAGTGCGGCCCTTGCCAGTCTTGCTTGAAGAAACGCTTGGCTGCCTGCGCTTATCGCCGCCGCCGCCCTTCCGCCATAGGGCTCTACGCTGCAGCGCAAGTAATCCCCAGTCTGTGTAAAGTTTTTGCCAGTCTTTTCGTTTACGGAAGAGGTCTGTTGCAAAATTGGCACTTATGCCGGCCAGACTTCGGGGCCTGTAAGTCATTGTAAACGTTTTCTATCCTATTCATTCGGGCACGCTGCCGCCCGCCGCGCAGCTAGCAGCCTTGAGCCGCCGCAACTCCCGGTCAGTTGAAACTGACTAGCTAATGCGGCCAAATGCTCCCCAGGCCGCGTAAGCCGCGGCTCATGAATACCACGGAAAACCGGCGGCCTTTGCGCGAACCGAGGTTGCCGCTACCGTTGGAATTTCATCAAAAGCGGGGTCGCCGTCATTGCTCGCGAAGGCGCTGGAATTATAGCGCCTTGGTTTTGCAGTGACGGCTGAACCGGGCTCAGAATTTGCGTTCCGCCGGACGAAGCTGGCATTCGAACTGAATGGTGAAAGCCGAGCTCGTCATAGTCCCCGTGTAGCGGTCTATCCGCCAGGTTTCCCGGCCTTGCCGGCCGTAGGCGATCGACTCGTCCGTGATCTTCACGAAATCTCCCTTGCCGGTTCCTTCGCCAGCAAATTCGAAGATTTTCCCGTCGCCTTCCTGGACCATCTTCACGTATTTTTTCGATATGTCGACCGTTATGGATATGAACCGCAGCGGCTCGTACATACCGATGTCGCTGCGCAAGGCCCTGCAGCTCAGTTTTGTTGGCGCCGGGGCTGCCTCGGGCTTCGCAGGACCGGCCTCGCTTTTGGCGGGGTTCGCAACGGCATTCGCGGGGGCGGGCTGCGCCGGCGCGGCGTCCCCTTGGGCGTAAGCCAGGGACCCAGAGTTCAACGGCAGCAGGAGCAGCGCCGCTCCAGCCGCTATGCACGTACGGCCATTCATCGTTCGCTCACCTCATTGGCGAGCGCCATTTTACGGGCGCCACCGGCCCGCGCGCAAACGAACGATGCGAACGTGTTTAAAGGCCTATCAACTTCCTGATCTGATCGGCCGAGAGCGCGATGAAAATCCCCGCGCCAAAATAGAACATATCGCCTTTGAGCCCATAGCGCAGGCGGTCGCGCAAGCCAGGATTGAACGCATGCGCCCAGCTCTTATGGATCGTAAGCGACTTGTAGGTGGTGTAAGCAAAGCTCGCGATCATCTGGATCGCCTTGATGATGACGAACAAGCCCGCGTACATGAGAACGTCAATCACAGTACCCATCGAAACACTCCCTCGTAACCCGATACCCGCAGTCAATTCTTAGTGCGCCGGCGAACAATTGTGAAGCGTAAGCCTCGGAATTCATTAAGAAGGCGATCTTAGTAGGGCGTTATACCAAATCCGGTTGAACAGTTCACGAAGTCCCCCCTCATCCTGTCCTTCTCCCCGAGGGGAGAAGGGACCCTCGAACTGCCCGCAGCGGATGTTCTAGGGTCCTCTCTCCCCTTGGGGAGAGAGACAGAGTGAGGGGGTCTTTCTTACTGGAAGTCGCGCGGGAGTGGCAAAGTCAGCCCGCCGCAGTCCTCTAGGGCGAGCGGGCGAGCACGTAATTCTCCGCGTCACGGGCGCGGAAATATTGCGGCTCTTGCGCGGCCGAAAGTTTCGCGGCGAGTTCGCCCACGCGGACCCGCAGGAAATCGCGCAAGCCATCGGCGTGCACCTCGCCCGCGCCGTCGCGCGCAGCCCCGTTGACGCCCTCCACCAGCGCATAGGTGAACAGCCCGTGCCCGCCGCCGAGCCTGCTATCCTCCTGCGCGTCCTGATCCGGGCCCGCCGAGGAATAGAATGTGATGTTGGCCTCGTAGCCGTCGCTCAAGAAACGCCGGTTGAAAGCGTTGCCGGCATGGCAGGTGTCGAGGAACACGATGCGCCGGCCGTTGGCACCGGTCAGCGCCTCCGCGAATGCATGCCACGGTACAACGCTCGACTGCTGCAAGAGGGTCCCGCTGCCCCACGCAGCATCCGTTGGCGCGAATTGGTAATCCGGTCCTTCGTTGATGCCGTGGCCGGAGACGAACAGCATTACGGTATCGTTCTCCCTGGTCTGCCGCAGCATCGTGAAGGCGTCCCGAATGTTAGCGGCGGAGGGCGCATCCGCGGCCGTTCCGCCATTGACCAGCAGGCGCTTTATCACCTGCCGGTGCAGCGCGCCGCTGCGCTTCTCCATCGCCTCGGCGAACGCCTTCGCGTCGGCGCCGGCATAGTTGAGGTCTTTGCCGGGCAGGTTGGGGTATTTGTCCACGCCGATGGAAAGAATATAGAGCGTGCCGGGCTTATCGAGATCGCCTTTGCCCTCATGGGTGAGGCTCAGCGCCGCCACCGTCTCGCCAGTGCTGTTTTCCGCGGCGATGGCGATTGTGTCCGCGCCTCCCGCCAGCGGGATATCGAACGCAAGCCTGCCAGGCTTGAAGCCATCTTTCTCCGGCAGCTTGCTCGCGACCAGGCGGCCGTTGACGTTGATACGGATCAGCTTGACGGGATCGGGCGTGGCCTCCAGCTCCACCGTCACCCTCGCATGCCCCCTCCTCACTGAGGCATTCGCGCTGGGTGAAACGATGCGCAGCCGGGGCACCGGCCTGGTGAGCAGATCGGCAATCTTGAAACCGGCGTCACGGGCCTCTTTCACAGCCGCTTCCGCCGAGGCGAGCTGGATGGCACGGGCGACGATATCCGGCCGGTTCAGATGC
>JBKQNN010000416.1:0-16553 GCA_052145975.1 Rhodomicrobium sp.
TGAAACGCCACCGAATGACAGACAGATGGGATTCCAATGCTTGTAAAAACGAACCGGACAGGCGTGGGCTTGACCGGGCCATCCATGACAATACGGGGATGCCCCCAATGAGTTGCAAAGTATTCGATCGGCAACGCCCGGCCTCTATTCGCCATGCCCGGCTCGTGCTGGCGCTCAAAGCCGGTGGCGTAGGCATATCCTTGCAAATAGTCTTCCGAGCATACTGCGGTGCTCGCATTTTTTAAATACAAGCAAACCAATATCTTTTGCCAATACACCGCCGCGAGCTTGACTTTCTCCCTCCCCCGGCGCGCTGCCAAGAAAAAGTAATTCCAGCAACACGTAATCACAATACGGACTAATAAGTCTTTGATATCACACGAGTAACTGTTGCTTGCCGTTAACCATTTCCGCAACCTCAGATTAGGTTTCGTGGTTAACCCGCGCAACAATCTAATATTAACGGGTATTTTGGAGTCGTGGAATTCGACCTAAAGTAGCAAAAGATTCGCAGAAAGACGGCGGCGGAAAAGATTGGGTGTGCCCATTTACCAAGCCAAAATTCACCATGATGCGCCCCTACGCATGGCTATCCCGCCGGTCTACACCAGTAGGGTGGGCGATAAGCGCTCCTACGAGGGCACGATCCCAGAAACCGCACCTGCTGCTCAAAATCTGACGCTCGATACCCTGGGCCTCATGTCGCGGTTGGGTCGAAACCGGCAAGTCTTATTGGAACAGCATCGGGGCCGCTAAACCACCAAATGCGTACCTAACGGACACGGGTTAGCAGCCGGCCAGCGCGGTTATCGTCCTCCTTTGAGACTGACAAAAAGATGATTTCGGCTCGCCCGACCAGATTGTCTTCCGGAACATAGCCGACACCTTCGCGAACCGGAAAACGGCTGTCGGCGGAATCGTCCCGGTTATCGCCCATCATGAAATAATGCCTGAGCGGCACCACGAAAACTTCGGTATCGTCTTTGGCCCCCAATGAGTAGAACTTGCAGGTTTCCGAGAGCTTTTGCGTGAGGTAGGAACGGCCGCCGGGAAGCGTCTCGCGGTAGACATGCACCTGCTGCACGCCGCATTTGGTTTTTTCGAGCCGGTCCTCGACGCGCTCGCGTTTGACGGTCTCGCCGTTGATGTTCAGTACGCCGGCGATCATCTGAATCCGGTCGCCGGGCACGCCAACGAGGCGCTTGACGAAGTCGGTTGAATTATCGGCTGGCGTCTTGAAAACAACCACGTCGCCCCGTTCCGGCTGAGAAAAGAAGATGCGCCCGCTGAAGAGATTCAAGCCAAATGGAAACGAATAGCGGCTGTAGCCGTAGGCATATTTGGAGACGAAGAAGTTGTCTCCAATAATCAACGTTGGAATGCTTGCACCGGATGGAACACTGAAGGGCTGCCAAAGAAAAATTCGGACTGGCAATGCTATAGCAAACGCCAGAGATAGGCTCGCTCCTGCATAACATAGGAATGCACGCAGCGCGCTGAGCTTCTGCACCTCCATTATCATGGCGACAGTAACAACGAAGGACCAGATTGCTGCCACCCCAAGCAAGACGGCAGCCACATGCAGGAGGATCGCGCCGTCTGTTTGCCCTGGCAGAAATAGTAGAGGCGCTGAGATCGCTGCACCCCAGGCGGCCGGCACCGCGCCCCATGCCAAAGCCGTGCGAACCTGCGCCCTGCTGGAAATGCCGCCCATGAGGCGGCCGGCGAAACGGGTAATAGCCGCCGTCAGATACACGCCGATCAACGACATGACCGCAGCAGCCAGGACAAGCGCCACGATCTGTTGCCAATCTCGCAAATCCTTTATGGAACCGGCCAAAGCTGACAGGACCTGCGCCGTGCCTATAACCGCGCATAAGGCCAAAAACATTGGAGCCGATGTCGAATTAGCCACCTGCCGGATGGTGTCCCTCGGCCGGAAAAGTGCACTCAACCACGGTTTGAGGCGTGCGGAAGGCGGTGCGGTTTCCTCGATCATGATCCCCCCTGATCGTCAGTTCCCGCCTTGTATACGTTCCCATCCTGGCATCGTCCACGGCCTTCCCCGAATTGGTATCCATGAAACTTGGGTTTGGCGGGCAGGCGTCAAGGTAACACAGCCGATTACACTCCAACATCTGACATCCAACCGGGGGGGGCACTTCAGCTCGGCCTTATTGCGAACGATGCCGCGTGACCGGATTTATACACTGTAGCCAGGATCGAGGACCAAGGGAGCCGCCCCCGCAGCGGCACGTCTGCAAGGCCAGCGGTCTCTATCCCTACCAATCCGCCGGCTCTCCCTGGTAGAAGAACCCGCCGCTTGGGCCGTTTGCAACAATACACACGAGGTCCGCGATTTCGCGCGCCGCTTCGGCCGGCTCGCGGTTCGCGCCGGCGCCGCCCATATCGGTCTTCACCCAGCCGGGGCTGATGCTGTTGATTTTCACGTTGCTTTCGCGCCCGATCTCGGCGGAAAGCACGCGGGTAAGGCCGTTCAGCGCGAGTTTCGTCATGCGATAGGACGCATAGCCGCCGCCCATATCGCCGATCGCGCCGAGGCCGGAGGAGATGTTGACGATGCGTCCGTAGCCGCGTTTCAGCATGCCCGGCAGAACGAGCTGGCAAAGCCGGAACGGGCCGATCAGGTTCACCTCGACAACGCGCCGCAAATCCGCCTCCGCAAGGGCCAGCGCCGGCGTATTCGCGTCCATGAGGATGGCGGCGTTGTTGATAAGGCCGCTGATCCGGCCTTGCTCCTTTTCCGCGCGCTCCACGAAGGCGCGGCAGCTTCCGGCATCGGCGGTGTCGAGCGGAAGCACCGCGATGCCCTCGATTGCCGGCATGCGCTCCGGCTCGCGCACCCCGGCCACCACCTTGGCGCCGCGCTTTTGCAATTCGCGCGCCGTGGCCAGGCCGATGCCGCGATTGGCTCCGGTAACAAGAATGACTTTGCCTGCTGCTGATTCGATGGGCAAGGGCATGACGGACCTTCCTTTCCCTGGACAAACGGCCTAGAAGCTTAGGTGATACAAGATCCGGTTGAGTAGTTCCGCGACTGTCATCCCGGAACGGCGCTCGCGCTGTATCCGGGATCTTAAAGGGCGCCAGCATTTGCAAAGATCCCGGATAATGCCTTCGGCATTTCCGGGATGACGGGCGCGGAAGCATTCAACCGGATCTGGTATGAGCCGTTTGCAGCGGCTTTCCAAGTGGAGCAGGGAAAATGCATGCGGGCTCAGAAGAGTTCGCCGGGACGCCAATCCCATGACCGCTTCCGGCCGCATCCCCATCGTACTCTTGCCCGGCATGGACGGGACTGGTGAATTGCTGGATGCGCTGGCGCGCCGCCTATCGCTGTCCCGCCCCGTTCGCATCGTTTCTTACCCCCTCGACGAGCCGCTCGGCTACACCGGACTAACCGCGTTCGCCGCCGCGCGCGCGCCTGAAGGGCGGTTCGCAATCCTTGGCGAGTCCTTCTCTGGGCCGGTTGCCATCGAGATCGCCGCCTCGGAGCCGCGCGTGGCGGGGCTGATACTGGCGTCCAGCTTCGCGCGATATCCTATTCCTTCGCTGTTCGCTCCGCTTGCGCGGATGCTCGATTTGAGGCGGTTGCCTGCCAGGGCCGTCGAGGCCGCTCTTCTGGGGTCCACGGGCACGCCCGAACTCAAGGCACGCCTTCGGGAGCTGCTTAAAAAGCTGCCGCGCGAGATCGTCCAGACGCGAACCGCCGAAGCGCTTCGCGCGGACAAGCGGAGCCGGCTTGCCCAATTCGCTTGCCCGGTCATGTGCCTCTATGGACGCTTCGACCGCGTGACCGGCAAACAATGCTTGCGCCAAATCCTCTCGGCGCAACCTCGATGCCAGGTGCGGCGGTTCGATGCCTCGCACATGCTGCTCGAAACGCACCCCGGCGAGGCCGCCAGAGCCATCGATGCTTTCTGCGACGGCTTGTGATGCCGTTCCGTGCTGCTAAGCTGCGCTGGCGGTCACGGGATTTACATCGACACTGACCTCAACCTCATGCTCGCCGCCGCCGAGGAGCACACCGCTGACCGGGCTCACATCGTGGTAATCGCGGCCGAAGGCCAGCGCGATGTGCTCCTCCTTCGGCGTCACATTGTTGGTCGGGTCGAAATCCACCCAGCCCATTTCCGCCGCCCACACGGAGATCCAGGCGTGCGAGGCATCCGCGCCAACAAGCTTTGGCCGCCCCTCCGGAGGCCGCGTGAGCAGGTAGCCGCTGACGTAGCGCGCGGCTAGCCCCAGCGTGCGCAAACAGGCGATCTCAAGGTGTGCGAAATCCTGGCAGACACCCTTTCTTTGCCGCAGCACCTCTTCGACCGGCGTCGCCACGTCGGTCGTCCCGCTTTGATAGGTGAAGTTCTGATAGATGCGCGCGGTCAGATCGCACGCGGCCTCAAGCAGCGGGCGCCCTTCGGGAAAGCTCGCGCGTGCGAATTTGTGGATTTCGCGCGACGGCCGGATGTACCGCGACGGGCAGGAATAGAGGATCGCTCCGAAAGTCTCGGCCCCGAGGTTAGCTCTAAGGTGCGCCGCGACATCGTTCCAGCTCGCGGAATCGGCGGGATCGAAATCGTCCGGCGCTTCCACATCCACCCGCGCCCGCGAGTGGATCGTAAGCTGCGTGTGGTCCTGCTCGATGGTGACGATGGAAGCGGGATTGCCGAAATCGTCGGTGAGATCGGTCGTCGAAGCGGGAGCCGGGTCGATCAGCAGGCTGTAGCCCAAGACTTTCTGGCGCGAATGCGGCCTGGGCTGCAAGTGCAAGAGGTGATGGGACTGCGCAACCGGCGCAGAGTAGCGGTAGATTGTGCGATGGCTGATTTCGAAGTTCATGAGCGCTGCCCGAACCGTGCGTAGACGCGCCGGAGTTCATCTTCGGTGAGGTTGAAGTACCGGCGCGTAATTGCTTCGGAGAGCTTCGGCAAGCTTGAAATCATGTGGCCGAGCAGCTCTTGCAGTTCCGTCCGCACCCCCGCCGGGCCAGGGTGGGCAAGGCCCGCGATATTGGCAAGGCGGACACGCGCCACGAGATCGAGGATAATCCGCTGCTCCTCGGTATGCGGCGAATGGTGGGTCGCTTGCGGGAGCGCCGCCAGGTGGTCCGAGATCGTCGCGAGCTGAAAGCCAATCCCGCGCGGATTCGATTCGTCCACCACCAGGAGATCGAGGATGAGCGACAGGACCGGTGCGAACAAATAGCGCTGCCTGAAGGTGATAATGCTGTCCGCGACGTTGAGCACGAAGAAAAGGCGCGCTGTTTCCTCCTCGTCGCCGGGGTTTTCGCGGAAGAGCGCAAGCAAAAGCTCGGCGAGATTGAACGCGCGCTCGATACGCCGGCCCATGTCCTGGAACCGCCAGCCATAGTTCCGCGTCATGTTCTCAGCGGTAAGTCCATTCAGCGACGCCAGCGTCACGATGCCGGCACCCAGCCGGTCGAGCAGCTTCACCGGGTCGGCGGCTTCTTCAGGCCCCTCCGGTACGATATTGGAGAAGCGCAAAAGCGTTTGCCAGACTTCGAGCGAAAGGCGCTCGCGGACGATGCCGCCGGCGCGCAGCATACTGCTCTTGAGGCCAGGCAGGCTGTAGGTCCGTCCCGGCGCGGTCATCAGGAGCCGCACGGCCTGCTCGATCGCGCGCGTGCCGGTGTTCAGGGGCTGGATCAAGCCGGGCGGCTGATCCTTTGCCAGGATAAGCTCAAGCGCCTTCGGGCCGCCATCGCCGGTGCCGGCGGTACCGGCATCCCCGGCAGAGGTCAGCGCCCCCCGCATCAACCGCATGACCCAATCGGCGCGCTCGCCATAGCGGCCGAGCCAGTAGAGATTATCGGCGATGCGGCTGCGCAGCACGGCTCCGGTGCGCATAGCGTCCGCAACCTCGCCGGCTGGGCGCATCAACGAGATGTGCGGAGCCGCCGCCTGCTCCTCCGAGCAAACCCACACATCCCGCGAATGTCCGTCCATCGCCGACATGGCCACGCCGGGCGTACCGTCGAGCGACATGGCAAGCCCGCCGGGCATAACCCTGTATTCGCCGTCTACCGCCCAGACGTAGAGACGCATGGCGAACGGCCTGGCCTTTAGCCCATCCGCGGTCCAGGAGGGGGCGGTTGCGCAATCCTGCCGCTCCTCGGCGACGAAAGCGGTCCCGTTCAGCTCCAGATCGAACTTCAGCGCGTCCAGTTCGCGCGGCGAGAGCCTTTCCGGCAAGACGCCTTGCTGGGCGCGGCCCGGCCGCCCGCTGCCCTCGTAGGCCGGGCGGATCACGAAGCGCTCAGGGTTCTCGAAAACGAACACGCGCGCGTCCAGGTCGCCAAGCCAGCGCCGCCGCGTATCCGGCAGGATGAGGTCTTGCGCGAGCAGCATCCTGGTAATCTGCGGAAGCCATGGCGCAAGCCCGCGGTGCTCGACCACGGCAGCGCCCAGAAAGTTCATGACAAGGCGCGGATTCTTGCGCAGCGCCTGGACAAGGCCAACCGGGCCCGCGAAACGGTTTGGATCGAGCTCCAGGGGATCGCAATGGGAGCCCTCGACGCAGCGGATGATGAGGTCGACGGGCTTCAAGCCTTCGAGCGTCTTCATATATACCCGGCTGCCGATCACCCGCAGGTCGCCGCCTTCCACGAGCTGAAAGCCGAGATAGCGCGAAAGGTAGGCGTGGCTGAAGTAGTCCTCGTGGTGCGGCCCCGGCGTAAGCAGCACGATCAGCGGGCTATCCCGCTCCAGGCGCTGGACGAGTTCGGTCTGCAGGCGTTCGAAATAGCGGGCTAGCCTGACCGTGTGGCAGCGGCGGGAGATGTCGCCCATAAGCTGCCCGTGCAGAAGCCGGTTGGCGAGCGCGAAGCCGGCGCCCGCGGGCGTCTCGGCGTGCATGTCGATAATGCGCCACACCCCGCTTGTGTCGCGAACCAGGTCGGCGGCAAAGAAATTGATGAGGCGCGTGGCGGGCTTGGCCTCACGGCAGGCGTGCAAGAAAGCTGTGTCGCTGAAGATAAGCCGCGGCGGTATGTTGCTTGCCTTGAGCAACGATTGCGGGCCGTAAATGTCCTTGGCGATCAGGTCGAAAAGCGTGACCCGCTGAATGAGGCCGCGTTCGAGATGTGCCCATTCCTCTGCCGGCAAGACGATGGGGATAAGATCGATAGCCCAGGGCTGGCGGGTTCCTGGCCCGGCGAAGAGGTCGTGGGCGATGCCATTTTCCACGACGAGCCGGCGCAGGCGCTCATGGCGCTGCGACTGCTCTTCCGGCGTCAGCGCGCCGAAGGCTTGAGCGAATTCTGCCCATGCCGGCTTCACCGCCCCATCGGGCCCTACAGCCTCGTCGTAACCGTTTGCGTGCCCGGAATATCCGGAAAAGAAATCCTGGGGCAATGCCAACTCACCCGCCGTGCTGCTCATCGCTTGCACTTCGCCGCTTCCGGCCGCCCCTGCTGTCGCAAGCGCCCTTCCTTCGCCATCTCACCCCCCGGGTTGGCAACCTTGCCGCTACCGCTGCCTACAATCCTACCATCCCTTAAGTAGGATCGCTACCGCTGGGCGCCAAATGAGCCCGGCCGGGAAGATTGGATTAGCGGGGCACAAACTGTGCCGCCCGCGGCCTGGAATTGTGGATTGCGGTTTATTGCGTGCGCGAGCGTAACAAGGTGACGCTCAAGGCACTCGTCCGACGCACCCTGGACACATGATACCGAATCCGATTGAACGGTTCACGAAGACCCCCTCACCCCAGCCCTCTCCCCACGGGGAGAGGGAGTCCGCTCGCAGCCGTTGAGAAGGCGTTCCCTCGCCCATCCGCATCCGCTTGCGGATGCGGACACTCATGTAGCGAGCTCGCCAAGGCGAGCTTGCTGGGAGAGGGACAGGGTGAGGGGGTCTTTTGCGGGCGCTGTGCGAAGCGGTCAGCGGGATTTAGGATGACTGCCCCCGCCCAAGGATCGCGAAGAGCCTCAGGCAGGGACCATCCCCCCGCGGATAGGAAAAAAGCAAGCGGACTTTGCGCCTCCTTAGGCAGCTACTTCCTCTGCTTCCAGCTCTTCTTTTATGCTGCTCAAGATACCGGAAATCGCGGCGGCGGGACCCGAAATTGAGGCCCCCGTGGGCCAGGCCGAACGATCGGCGGGGGCAGGGGCCTCATCGAACTTAACCTCGATTTCGGCGCCTTTTTCCTTGATTTCCAGCGGACGTCCCTTTGGCACCAAAATGCGGCTTGCCCTGGTCTCGCGCGCCGAGTCCATCGCCTCCGTATAGGCTCCGCAGCGGAACAGCATCTCGATCGATTTCGCAACGACGCGCGTGGCCCTTTGCGCCTCTTCTTCGTTGACGATGGACTGAGCCTTCTTGACGCGCACGATAAAGCCGGAAGCCACCATCGCAAGCTCGATCTGGTAACGCAGGCTGTCCTCGGAGCAAAATTTGACCCAGTCCCAAACGCTGGCAAGCAGGCTGCTTATTTCGTCCATAATGGCGCTTGCGCCAAAGAAGTCGAAGGATTTGGCATTGCCGGAGTCGATCGAGCCGATGGCGAGGCCCACGTTTTTCTCGCCGTGGAGGACAGCCAGCGCTTTGTAAAGCTTATCCATGGACCGGATGAGAGCGATGAGTATGTTCGGGTCGGTGAGCGACCGCTCCCTCTCTGCTACGAAAACGCGCAAGGAATTGATCTGCCGCTCTCTTCCGCGGCCGTCCGAAACGACGAACTCCCCTTTGTCGGTTTCCCGGGCCAGCAGTTCGCTGAGTTTGGGCATTACGAAAATCAAATTATAGGCTGCGACCTCGACGTCGGACAGCACCTTGCGGTCCATAGAAGGGCCGCCGTCGATCAGCCCGCACCAAAATCCGGCGTCGAGCAGTGGGCCTAGCCCAACCGCGGCCACAAGGCCTTTTTCCTGTTCGCCGAACTGATGATAGTGGCGCATAAACTCCTGATAAGAGCGGAGAATTCGCACCGTGCGGCTTCCGTCTTCGGCTGTTTGCCCCGTCCGCAAGGCTCGCAACAATTCGCGAATTTGCGCAGAATGGAGCGCTTCTCTGATATCGTTCGCCGCCTTTGCAATCCGATCGCGCCGCACCGGTTTTCTCCTTCGCATTGGCAGAACCGGAATAGGCCGCCAATCAATTGTGCCAGTACACGTGAACTCAAATCGAACAAGCGGCAAGCGCCACCTGAAAAGGGTCCAGCAACTGAAACCCGACCTCCCACCGCAAACGGCATCGTTTCCAGACAGCCGGTTTAACTCTTGCGTAACCGTTGCGTAGCGCGATTCGCTTGAGGGATCAAAGTCCCCGTGCTGTATATGCTGTGGATGGCCGTGCCTCACACTAGCGAAGATAACCCGGAGATTGCGGTTGCGAACTACGCAACCGGAGTTGGATTATACCTGATCCGGTTGAGTGCTTCACGAAGCCCCCCTCATCCTGTCCTTCTCCTCAAGGGGAGAAGGGACGCCAGAATTGTTCGCGAGTTCTTGTCGAAGGCCGCAGCCTTTTCCCCCCTCTCCCCTTGGGGAGCGGGCTGGGGTGAGGGGGTCTTCCGCTGAACCAATCAACCGGATTTGGATCAATCGACCGGCATGCTCCAGCATTCGATGCCGCTCTTTTTGAGGCGTTTGCACGCCACGGCTGCCTGAGCATCGCTGACGAAACGGCCGAGCCTGGCACGGTACATGGTTGTCCCATTCGCCAGCGTGACCGGCATGATGAATTCCGGATGCGCTTTCAAAACATCGTCCCCCAGCGCTTCCTTGACGTTTTGGAGGCGTTCTTTGGCCTGCGCTTCATCGGGAAAAGCGCCTGCCTGTATATGGAAAGGCCCCGGCTGGACCGGACGCTCCGGCTGGGCGGCGGCGGCAGCCAGCGTCTGGGCCGCCTCTTCCTTCGCTTCGCGCACTGGAGCGGCTTGCGCAATCTTTACCGGGGCAGGTTCGGCGGCGGGGGCGTCAAGGGCCGCCGCCGCCAGGGGTGCCACCTCGGCCAGCCGCACCGATTTATTATGCACGGAGAAATTTTGCTGCGCCGGCGCCGTCATGGCGGCAATCGTTTCGGTGCGGACAATTTCGTTGGCCGGAGGAGCCACGTAGGAAGGACTACGGCTGGCGTCTTGCTCGGCCTTGTCCTCGGGCTCGTCGGTCGTTGTATCGGCAGACGGGGCCGGTTCCGTGTAGGAGACCGGGCTGGGCTTCGCGACAAGGCCTGCTTCCATTGCGTGGAGCAGCATCGAGATCGAAGCCTGGTCCGGCCGCCTTTTCAGCCGCGAATAGGCTTCCGGGAACGCCGGCACAGGCAGAGAGGCCAGCGAAGGGACGGGGGCAGGAGCCGGAGCCGGCGTTGGCTTGGCCGCAATTGCCGCGGTCTTGACCGGCGCAGGCTCCTCGGGCCCGGCCGGCTTGGGCACGGCTTTTGCCGCCCAGGCGGGATCCGGCCTGGCCGCAGCCATGAGCACTCCGGCTTTGCGCGCGGCCATCTGGGTGATCGCCTTCGACCACGCATTGTCGAGTATATTCCTCATCGCCGCGTTGCGCGAGCCAGCCGAAGCGCCGCCAAGCACAACCGCTAGCAATCTTTTGTCGTTGCGGCGCGCGGTGGCAATCAGGTTGAAGCCGGATGACTGGGTGAAGCCTGTCTTCATGCCCTCCATTCCCTCGTAGGTAAACAGAAGGGTGTTGTGGTTGCGGTAAACCTGCCCATCGTACTGGAAATACCTGGTTGCAAAGACCTTGCACCGCTCCGGGTGATCGGCGAGGATGCTCTTTCCGAGGATTATGAGATCGTGCGCCGTGGTTTGCTGCTCGCTGTTGGGCAATCCCGAGGCATTGCGGAAGGTGGTGTTCAGCATGCCGATGGAGCGCGCCTTTTGCGTCATGCGCCGGGCGAATTCCTCCTCCGAACCGGCTAGCGCTTCGGCGACGGCGACCGCCATATCGTTCGCCGATTTGGTGACAATGGCGCCGATGGCATCGGCCACGGAAATCTTGTCGCCTTCGGAAAGGTCGAGCTTGGTCGGCGATTGGTCCGCCGCGTGGGCCGAGACCCTGAGCTGCGTCGTCAGGCCGATCTTGCCGTCCCGCAGGGCATCGAACAGAAGGTAAAGGGTCATGACCTTCGTGAGCGAGGCGGGGTAGCGCAGCTCGTTGGCGTTCTTGGTATAGAGCACCCGTCCCGAATAAAGGTCTACGGCCATGGCCGAAGCGGCGGGAGAATACTCCGATGCGCGATGGCGATAGTAGCGGCGCCGGGCGTCCGCACCGGACGTCACCAGCAGCAGCACAGCTAAAGCAATGAGGCACAGCACCGTTGGCCTCGGTGCAGCTCTTATACCAGACGTCAGAAGTCTTGACAGTTCCAGCGTCCGTGCGCCGTCATCGCGAGGCGGCAAAGCCGCCGTGGCGATCCAGAAACAACCGCGCAAACCGATGTTGCCCCCTGGATTGCTTCGCTTCGCTCGCAATGACGGTGAGCGGTCAAAACTTATGA
This sequence comes from Rhodomicrobium sp., assembly GCA_052145975.1. Classification (GTDB taxonomy): domain Bacteria; phylum Pseudomonadota; class Alphaproteobacteria; order Rhizobiales; family Rhodomicrobiaceae; genus Rhodomicrobium. The sequence goes on from JBKQNN010000416.1 coordinate 11,493, forward strand.
CCGTTGGTATTAGAGGCAACCCAGTATCCCATTCCAGGAAAGGCATAGACTTTTGCCGGAACATCGCGCGCCTTGAGACCCCCAAAACTTGTCGTCAGCAAGGCAAGCGAACGATGCCTTGGATCTGCGTCCGCCAGCGGCTATAGCGCCGCGGCTATCCAGAGCGGTCATTCCCGCTTGAGATGCCCCGCTATTCAAGCTATACCCTTGCGTGCTTTAATACTATCTTACGCTTCAAACGTGTAAAAATGGCGTGACGCATTTGTACCCGTTTTGGGCTCGTGTCTTGGGCTTGCCGGCCGCCGCTTCGCCTGCCCCCCTTCCAACAGGGACGGCAAGCCATATATTCGGCTAGGCTTCGCGTCCCGGCCCTTGACAGAGCAAACCGTTAAACGGGAGTATGTAGGGTAACGGCGTGCGTGCCCAAAGGGTTTTTGATATACTGGTTTTTGCAGATGGCACAGCTGATGGCTTGACTCTCGATGATCGTGGCGATGGCAGGCAATAACAACGGATCCAAGGGAGATAACGGCCTCAAGACAGGGGTCGTTACCAAAACGCGTCCAAAGACGAAGCGGCCGAGCCTTTACAAAGTTCTTCTTCTGAATGACGATTACACTCCGATGGAGTTCGTGGTCTATGTCCTCGAACGCTTCTTCAACAAGCATCGCGAAGAGGCAACGCGGATCATGCTCCACGTCCATCAAAAGGGCGTCGGTGTATGCGGCGTTTACACTTATGAGGTTGCCGAGACGAAAGTGACGCAAGTGATGAACTTCGCCCGGCAGCATCAGCATCCTCTGCAGTGTACCATGGAAAAGGAGTAGGTGGGCCAGTGCCATCATTCTCAAACAGCTTGGAAGAATCCCTCCATCGCGCCATCGAATACGCCAACGAGCGCCATCACGAATACGCCACGCTGGAACATCTGCTTTTGTCGCTTCTCGACGACCGGGATGCGGCGTCGGTTATGCGGGCCTGCAACGTCGATCTGGACCGGCTGCGCGCCAAGCTCACCGATTTCATAGACAAGGAACTTTCCAACCTCGTTCTGGACCAGGACGGGGAGGCGCAGCCAACCGCGAGCTTCCAGCGCGTCATCCATCGCGCCGTCGTGCATGTGCAGTCCTCCGGGCGCGAGGAGGTTACGGGCGCCAATGTGCTTGTCGCGGTCTTCGCCGAGCGGGAGAGCAACGCGGCCTTCTTCCTCACCGAGCAGGACATGACCCGCTTCGACGCGGTGAATTTCATCAGCCACGGCATCTCGAAGCGCGCCGGCATGTCGGAGCCGCGCGGCGTCCGGGGCGTCGAGGACGATTCGACGACCGTTGAGGGCGACGACGGCAAGAAGCGCAGCACCGACGCGCTCGAAGCCTATTGCGTCAACCTGAACCAGAAGGCGAAGGACGGGCGGATCGATCCGCTCATCGGGCGCGACAAGGAGATCGAACGCACCATTCAGGTGCTCTGCCGCCGCTCCAAAAACAACCCGCTCTACGTCGGCGATCCAGGCGTCGGCAAGACCGCAATAGCGGAAGGGCTTGCACGCAAGATCGTGCATGGCGAGGTTCCGCAAGTGCTCTCCAATGCGACGGTGTTTTCGCTCGACATGGGCACGCTTCTCGCCGGCACCCGCTACCGCGGCGACTTCGAGGAGCGTCTCAAGGCCGTTATGAAGGAGGTTGAAGCCTATCCGGGCGCGATCCTCTTTATCGACGAAATCCACACCGTGATTGGCGCGGGCGCGACCTCGGGCGGGGCGATGGATGCCTCGAACCTTTTGAAGCCGGCCCTGCAATCGGGCGTGTTGCGCTGCATCGGCTCGACAACCTACAAGGAATACCGTCAGCACTTCGAGAAGGATCGCGCGCTCGTCCGCCGCTTCCAGAAGATCGACGTGGCCGAGCCCACGGTGGAAGACGCTATCGAGATCATGAAGGGCCTCAAGCCTTACTTCGAGGACTTCCACAACATCAAGTACACGAACCAGGCCATCAAATCGGCGGTCGAGCTTTCCGCGAAGTACATCCACGACCGCAAGCTTCCCGACAAGGCCATCGACGTGATCGACGAAACCGGCGCCTCGCAAATGCTGCTGCCGGCATCCAAGCGTAAGCGGACGATCGGCGTGAAAGAGGTGGAAGCCACCATCGCGACGATGGCGCGCATCCCGCCAAAGACGGTCTCGAAGTCGGATACCGAGCTCCTGCGCAACCTTGAGAACGATCTCAAGCGCGTCGTGTTCGGCCAGGACCAGGCCATCCGTGCGCTGTCTGCGGCCATCAAGCTCGCCCGCGCCGGCCTCCGCGATGCCGAGAAGCCCATCGGCAGCTATCTCTTCTCCGGCCCGACCGGCGTTGGCAAGACGGAGGTAGCGCGGCAGCTCGCAAGCCTGCTCGGCGTGCAAATCCTCCGTTTCGACATGTCGGAATATATGGAGCGCCACACCATTTCGAGGCTCATCGGCGCGCCACCCGGCTATGTCGGCTTCGATCAAGGCGGCCTGCTCACCGACGGCGTCGACCAGAACCCGCATTGCGTGCTTCTGCTGGACGAAATCGAGAAAGCGCACCCCGATCTGTTCAACGTGCTGCTGCAGGTGATGGACCACGGCAAGCTTACCGACCATAACGGCAAGCAGGTGGATTTCCGCAACGTCATCCTGATCATGACCACGAATGCGGGCGCGGCCGAAATGGCCAGGGCTGCGATCGGCTTTGGCGGCACGCAGCGCACCGGCGAGGACGAGGAAGCGATCAAGCGCATGTTCTCGCCCGAATTCCGTAACCGGCTCGATGCGGTCATCGCCTTCGGAAGGCTGTCGCGCGAGATGATCAGCAAGGTCGTGGAGAAATTCATCTTCCAGCTCGAGGCGCAACTGGCCGACCGCAATGTCATGATCGAGCTGTCGCAGGAAGCGATGGAGTGGATCGCCGACCGCGGCTTCGACGAGCTTTATGGCGCCCGGCCGCTGGCCCGCGTCATCCAGGAGCATATCAAGAAGCCGCTGGCGGAGGAGCTGCTGTTCGGCAAGCTCGAAGGCGGCGGGACCGTTCGCGTCGTCGTGGCCGGAAAGGATGGGGAGAAAGTGCTCTCGTTCGAGGTCATCGAGAGCAAGCTGCCCGTCAAGGCGGAGGACGGAGACGCTGGCGGGGATGGCGATGGCAGCGACCGCACGCCGACGGCGCTTATACCAAAAGTGCCGTTGAGCCGGTAATTGCGTTATGGACCGGCTTCTGGAGCCGGTCGCTTACCTGTTAGGGGGGCGGGCGTCTTGGTGTAGCGCTCGCTTGCTTGCGCTGAGGGCAACGTTTTTTGCCGCGCAATGGGCGCTGCCGGCCAGACTGTGATAATGCTAACGCTCATAGCAGTAGGAGCGAACGCCATGGCACCCGAAGGCGTAGTCACGATACCCAGCAATTACGGTCCCAAGGAAACCGTCGACCGATTCAAGGCCGGAATTGCATCGCATGGGCTCGATCTATTTGCGGAGATCGACCATGCGCAAAATGCCAAGGAGGCGGCGCTTACGCTTCCTCCGGAGACGGTACTTGTGTTCGGAAGCGCTGCGGCAGGCACCCCGCTGATGCAGGCCAATCAGGCGGCGGGAATAGATTTGCCGCTGAAGGCTCTGGTTTGGCGGGATGCCGCCGGCAAGACCTGGATTTCCTACAACGACCCCGTTTGGATCGCGCAACGCTTCGGGCTCACCGCCGGGCTAATGCAAATCGCGGGGAAGATGCGCGAAGGGCTTGAGGCAATGGCCGGCGAAGCCGCGGGTTCGATCTAAAACAAAAACTTAGAGCCGGCTTTTGATTTCCACCAAAAGCGGATAGGCTCTAGCCCGCAATGCCGTAGCTTCAAATCCACGTGATGGTCAGGCGGGAGGCCTAGAAAGCCTCTCCAAGGGGCTTGCCTTATGTTGCGGTGCAACATAAAGTAATTCCATCGAATTTTAGGTGGAAAGCCATAAGGAACCGGGAAATGTTCTTCTTTCCTTTCGTACTGGAGCCCGTGGCTGTGCCGGCGCGGCCACGCGTGCCGCAATCCAAAGCCCTGGCCTTGCTGCCCCAGCGCCAAAGCGCGCGCGCTGAGGTGCGGCCCGAATTTGCCCTTGCAGGCGCCGTTTCGGAGGCTGGAAGCCTCGCCGTCGATCTTTTGAAGCGTGCGCTCACCGCGATAGCGTCGTCGATGACCGCGCTCGGCAATCGCGCGAACGCTCTGTTTGCCCAAGTCGCTGGAGCCCTTGCCTTTGAGCGCATGGCGCGCGAGGCGGCGTCGTTTTTCGGAATGTTCTCGCCTGGATTTGCCCAGCCCAAGCGGCGACTTGGCTTTGCCGGACCATGGATCGCTCCCGCCCAGGAGCCTCCGCTCTTAGCTTCCTTCGGCCTTCCGGGGCTCCAGGCGAACCCATGGCCGCTCAATCCGTGGGGCATGTTCGCGGACGCGCTCGGCATGTGGAGCAGCGTCTGGCTACCGGCCACAACGCCACAGCGGCGCAGCCTCTACGGTGCACCGGCCCCAATCACGACGACATTCGCGGTGCCCGGCTGCTCTTTCAGCTTCACGCTGGGCTAAGGCATCGCTTAGAAATAACTGCGCCATCCGATACCAGCCGCAAAAAGTTCTGATCGCTCTGGAACACTCCCCGTCATCGCGAGGCAGCCGTGGCGATCCAGAAGCAACATCAGTGGCTTGCCCCTGGATTGCTTCGCTTCGCTCGCAATGACGGCGAGCAGTCAAGACTTATGACCGTTGGTATCATTTATTTCTGAGCGATGCCTAACCGCGCCGAGTGCTACTGCCGTCTGCTTACGGCAATAGCGCCCGGCTCGGAATTACTTCGTCTTCTTGGCCTTTGTGCACTTGCCCGCCGCGGAGCCGGTGCCTGCCGTCCAAGTGCAATCGGGGGCTTTGCAGTCCGCCTCGGCCTTGCCTTTGCACTTCACCTTCGGGGCCGCCTTGGCCGCGGGAGCCGGTGCTGCATCTTGTGCATAAGCGGCAACAGAGCCCGCCGCGAAGAAAGCCGCGATAATGGCGGCCGAAAGAATGCGCATGAAA
>JBKQNN010000417.1:0-13755 GCA_052145975.1 Rhodomicrobium sp.
TGAAACCGTTGGCTTTCATGTTGACGAGAATGCTGTCGAGCGCGTCGACCGTGACTTTCCTCGTATCGTGAAACTCAATAATGCCCTTGCCCGCTTGGTAGAGGCGCTCCAGCGTGCGGTTCGCGAATTTCGATGGGGTAAGCCCCCCTTCCATGTCGCCGGACTCGATGTCCACCGGCCATACGCTGATACCGCGCTCCTTGAGGTAATCGAGGGCCGCCGGCGGAATCTTTTGGCCTGGTGCGCTGAAGAAGGGCGCGACCTGGCCGCCCGATGCCTTGGCTACGGCGGCGAAGCCCTTCTCGATTTCCGCTTGCGCACCCTCGGCGGACAAGCTCGCGAGATTGGGCGCGGTAGACCAGGGACCCGCGGCAACCGTATGGCCCCTGCGCGCCGCCTCGCTCACATTGCCGGGGTTCGACAGGGCCGCGTTTCCGGCGAAGAAGAACACCGCCTTTGCGCAGCGATGGTCGAGAATGTCGAGAATGTATCGCGTGTAGGCGGAGTTCGGCCCCTGATCGAAGACCAGCACGGCTTCCTTTTCGTGCAGCTCCAGCGGCGAAGGCGTGTCCGTAGCCCCCGGAAGCTCCTTTGCCGCGCGGTATACGGGGCCGCCAGCGGAATCGATAGCAATAACTCTGGAAAGAAAGCTGTTCTGCTCGCTGTAGTTGCACTCAGCTGCATAAGTAGCACTGAAGTAGAAAATGCCAACGAAAGAGCATAGCGCGCGGAACAGCATTGCAGGCTCCTAGAACACAGAAGCTCTATGAATAGAAGCTTTTAACGCAGCGCTCAAGCCCCTTGTTACAACACGCCACGCTTGAAACCGGCGACTTGGTCTTGCCCTTCGGGTGCAAACTTTTGCAGGTCCATGTGCTCGGCATAGATCCAGCGGACCGTGCGGGTGGCTGAGCGCATGATGACGGTATGGGTTTCGATCTGGCCTTCGGAGAATTTCACGCCGTTCAAGAGTGAGCCGTCGGTGACGCCGGTCGCTGCGAAGATGATGTCGCCGGAGGCCATGTCGGCAGTCGAGTATTTGCGGGCAAGGTCGCTGATGCCTAGGGCCGCGGCGCGTTTGACATGCTCGTCGTTCAGCGCACTTAAGCGGCCCTCTATTTGACCGCCCGTGCAGCGTAGCGCCGCCGCCGCCAGTACCCCTTCGGGCGCGCCGCCTACGCCCATATAAATATCGATGCCGGTTTCCTCCGGCTCGCAGGTTTGGATAACTCCCGCGATATCGCCATCGCCTATGAGCGCAATTGCCGCGCCCGCCACCCGGATTTCCTCTATCAGGTTCGCGTTCCGGGGCCGGTCCAGCACGCAGGCCGTGATTTCGCGGATGTGAACGCCTTTCGCTTCCGCAAGCCTATTAAGGTTCTGAGCCACCTTATAATCCAAGCTCACGACCCCGGCCTCATAGCCGGGTCCGATCGCGATTTTCTCCATATACATATCGGGTGCGTGCAAAAGGCCGCCCCGCTGAGCGATGGCCAGCACCGACAGCGCGCCCGGTAGCGACTTCGCGCACAAGCTTATCCCTTCGAGCGGGTCGACGGCGATGTCGACCTCGGAGCCGCCGCGGCCCATCTCCTCCCCGATATAAAGCACCGGCACTTCGTCCTGCTCGCCTTCGCCGATGACGACGCGCCCGGAAATGGGCAGCTCGCTCAGCTCGCGCCGCATCGCGCGCGCCGCCGCCACGTCCGCTTTCATTTCATCGCCCCGGCCTCGATAATGCGCGGCCGCTACCGCGGCGGCCTCCGTGCCGCGCGCGATGTCGAGCGCGAGCGTGCGCATGAGCTCATTTGCCGGGCCGGTTTGATCTTCCATGATCTGCTCCCCACCAATATGTTCCGCTATGGAAGCAGACTATAGCGCCTCAATGCGGATCATTTGCGGCGCGCCTTGAACGTGGCCGTCCTTTACGATCAAGTCGAGCGCGCTTCGAAGCAGATCTTCGCGCGTGCGGTGCGTGATCATGACAACCGGGGTGGCGTCCCCTTCCTGTCCTGGCCGGCCGAAGCCCGGCAGATCCGGCGCCTCGCGCTTCTGGACAACGCTTTCGAGCGAAATGCGCTGCTCGGCCATGCGCGTCGCAATCGCGGCGATGGCGCCCGGACGATCGTACACCGAAAGCCGGATGTAATATCCCCCTTCGTGGGTTTGCATTTGCGAACGGCTCTGGGTTTCGAGCTTTGCCGCAGGCAGGATGAAGGGCGGGCCCATATGTCCGCGCGCGATATCGACGATGTCGCTTGCCACCGAGGAAGCTGTGGGCCGCGAGCCGGCACCGGGTCCGGCGAGGACGATCTGGCCCACATAATCGCCCTCGACGGCAACGCAGTTCAGCACGCCATCGACGCTCGCCAGCGCGCTCGACCTCGGGATCATCGTGGGCGAAACGCGCGCCTCGATGCCGCTGGCCGTTCTGGCCGCCACAGCCAGCAGCTTAATGCGATAGCCAAGTTCATCCGCGGCCAGGAAGTCGGCGGGCGTGATGCCGCGGATGCCTTCCAGATGCACCGCGTCGAAATTCGGCTGCACCCCGAACGCCAGCGCCGCGAGCAGCGTCAGCTTATGGCCCGCATCCTGGCCGTCCACATCGAAGGTTGGGTCCGCCTCGGCATAGCCTAGGGCCTGCGCCTCGGCCAGCACCTCGGCAAACGGCAGGCCTTCGCGCTGCATGCGGGTGAGGATGTAATTGCTCGTACCGTTCAGGATGCCGTAAACGCGCGAGACGGAGTTGCCGAGCAGGCTTTCCCGCAGCACCTTCACGATCGGGATGCCGCCAGCCACGGCCGCTTCGAAATTGAGCGAGACGCCGCTGTTTTCCGCGAGCGCCGCAAGCTCCGCACCGTGGCGTGCGAGCAGCGCCTTGTTCGCGGTCACGACATGCTTGCCGGCTTCGAGTGCCGCTCTCACACTTTCCAGCGCCGGCCCGCGGTCGCCGCCCATAAGCTCGACGAAAACATCGATATCGGCCGAGACCGCGAGCGAGACGGGATCTTCGAACCATGGCGCAGTGGTCAGCTTGGCGCCCGGCTCCTCGCGCGAGCGGGCGCACACCCCGGCAATTGCAACCGGCCTGCCGCACTTTTCCGCTATCGCCGCGCTATGCTGGCCCAGCAGAGCCAAGAGTCCGGAACCTACCGTTCCCAATCCGGCAATACCAATCCGCAGCGGTTCGTTCGCTTTCATGGTGCTCCCTGCGAGTATGGGCCGCTACGCTAGCGGGCTTGGCCTTGTGCAAAGGGGATAACGTTGTGCAGGTGCGTGTCCGCGGTGGAGAGGAATTTCTTGATCGCGCGCCCAGCCTGCCGGATGCGGTGCTCGTTTTCGACCAGCGCAAGGCGGACATGTCCTTCCCCATACTCGCCGAAGCCCACGCCCGGCGAAACGGCCACGCCGGCTTTCTCCAGCAGAAGTTTCGAAAACTGCAAGGAGCCGATTTGCTTCAGGCTTTCGGGCAGCGGCGCCCAGGCGAACATGGTGCCGGGAGGCGACGGGATGTCCCAGCCCGCGCGGTGCAGGGATTCGACCAGGCAATCGCGCCGGCTCTTGTAAGTCTGGCGCATCTCCTCGATGCACTCCTGCGGGCCGTTTAGTGCGGCGGAGGCGGCGACTTGGACCGGCGTGAACGCACCGTAATCGAGATAGGATTTGACGCGCGCAAGGGCCGCGACGAGCCGCTCGTTGCCGACGGCGAAGCCCATGCGCCAGCCGGGCATCGAGTAGGTCTTGGACAGCGACGTGAACTCCACCGCGACGTCCATCGCGCCCGGCACCTGCAGGATCGAAGGCGGTGGCTCGTTGCCGAAATAGATCTCAGCATAGGCGACATCGGAAAGCAGAATGAGATCGTGCTTCCTGGCGTAATCCACCATCTCTTTGTAGAAATCGAGGCCCGCCATGATTGCGGTCGGGTTGGACGGATAGCTCAGCACCAGTGCGAGCGGCTTCGGAATGCTGTGCCGCACGGCCTTGTCCACGGCTACGAGGAAATCGTGATCGACGCTCGCCGGGATATGACGCATGCTTGCGCCGGAGATGATGAAGCCGAATTCGTGGATCGGATAGGTGGGATTGGGCACCAGGATCACGTCGCCCGGCGCAGTGATCGCCTGCGCCATGTTAGCGAAGCCTTCCTTGGAGCCAAGCGTCGCCACAACTTGCGTGTCGGGATTGAGTTTCACGCCGAAACGCCGCGCGTAATATGCCGCCTGCGCGCGCCTCAGCCCCGGAATGCCGCGCGACGCCGAGTAGCGGTTCGTTCTCGGCTTGCCCACCGTTTCGACCAGCTTTTCGACGATGTGCGCGGGCGTGGGCAGGTCCGGATTTCCCATGCCGAAGTCTATGATGTCTTCACCGCGCGCCCGGGCCTGGGCCTTGAGCTTGTTCACTTGCTCGAAGACATAGGGTGGCAGGCGTTTTATGCGGTGAAACTCTTCGGCCATGATCTGAGTGCTTTCCAAAATGAGAAAAGGGCTCCCGCTTCAGCGGAGCGCGCGGCCTTTACCTATAATGCCTGAGCCGCGCCTGTGTCTACGAGCATTGCGGCTTGCAAACAGAAGCGAGGCAGGCTTGCGCCGCCACCGTCCCGCAACAGCGTCCGGCGTGGCCTGGACGATTTCGGGTGCTCCCGGGAAGCACGTTACAACGCAGCGATCAAGGCTTACCGCAACCAATGTTATAGTTGGCGAGCGTAGCAAGTAATAATAACGTCCAAACTTTAGCAGAGCAGTTGTTGTGCTGCTTTATTTACGTACAACTACGGATATCGTGAGGTGGTACCGTGTGGTTTTAATGCGTTGCATCGCCTATACATCGTAAGTTAACATATGTGCCGTATGTTGTATGTTATACGGGCTACTCCAAGCGTACGCGATAGAATAGGTATCAGCATGCGATGATTGCATCATCGCCTGTCAGCGGGTGACTGCGTCAAATGAAAGTAGATCGAGCCGATGTGGTTAGATACGGCCACTGCGAAACGGATATACATTCTAACAACAGCGAAGATAATATTTCTTCAGAATCAGACACTCAAATAGCTACTGCGCGCGTATTGCATTTCAAGGCTAGGCACCCAATACAGACTTATAGAGCCCCGGTTCCTATTGGCGGTCTCTACAAACGCTGTTTCGATGTCGTCATGTCGTCTATACTTATTTTCGCGATGTTTCCGGCAATGCTGATAATTTCAGTTCTAATTTATTTCACGATGGGGCGGCCTATCCTTTTCGCGCATGAAAGAATTGGATTCGGCGGCAGGCCGTTTCGATGTATTAAGTTTCGCACCATGGTAAGGGATGCGGACGCCTGCATGGCAAGTTACTTGAGAGAGAATCCAGCGGCTTCGAAGGAATGGCAGGAAGCACAGAAACTTAAGCGCGACCCGCGGGTCACGCCTTTGGGCTGGTTTCTAAGGAAATCGAGCCTGGATGAGCTCCCGCAACTGCTCAATATGCTTCGGGGAGACATGACGCTGGTTGGACCGCGCCCTATCACAACAGCCGAGTTCAAGCGTTACGGCAGTTCGTCACGTCACTATTTGAAAGTGCGTCCCGGCCTCACCGGGCTTTGGCAAGTGAGCGGGCGCAGCAACACAAGCTACCGTTACCGCGTTGTTCTGGACCGGGCTTACGTAACGTCATGGTCCATGTGGCTCGATCTGAAGATCCTGTTGAAAACCGTCCCTGCCGTTTTCCGTTTGAGGGACAGCGCCTAGTATCCACTGTCGCTGAAGGATGAGTCCCATCTATAGGGCACAGCCCCTCACCCTGTCCCTCTCGGCAAGCTCGCCTTGGCGAGCTTGGAGCGTCCGCATTCGCTTGCGAATGCGGACGGGGGGGAGGGGCTGCCGTCTTGACGGCTGCGACCGGACTCCCTCTCCCTGTGGGAGAGGGTTGGGGTGAGGGGTAACGCGCGTAGTGCGGGTCGCGCGGCTTATGTCCCGCAACTACATCAGAATGGGTTCGCATATCCGGTTGCCGCATAAGTTCCGCCATAACGCGTCAGCCCTGCATTCGTCGCTTGGGCGGCAACTCCGCCGGAGACGGTGGTGGCATAGCCGACGAACTTTGCCACTTCGATCGATTCGGCATTTGCCGCATAGAGCACATCCCTGTCGCGCATCGTGAACTCCTGGGCAAAGAAGAAGCTGGACGGATCCCGGAAATTCGAGCGGTAGACCGTAGGAATAATCTTCGCCCGGGGCGGGAACCCGCGCAAATCGACGCCCATGGCCTCCAAGGCCTTGCGCAGTTCAAGGCGGTATACAAACACCTGTGCTGGATTGGCGCGTTCATCCAGGAGACCGCCGGCCTTGCCCACCGCTTCGACTAGGGTCAGTCTGTCCTGATCGAAGGAGAAGAGGCTTGAAAGCCCGGTAAGAGCCGACGACGCACCTACGCCGACCGCGACGCCGAGCGCGCCGAGTGCCACGAACCGCCGGGGTTCATGGTAGACGTAAACGGTATCGCCGGGCGCGGCATAGATGTTTTCGTCGGGATTTCTGACAAGGGAGTTGAAATAGATAGTCGCTCTCCGGCCGCCGCGCTGCAGCGTGACGAAGGTCTCGTAACCGGGATAGTGGGGACCGCCTGCCTGGGCGATCATATCGAGAATGCGTTCGCCGTTTAGGGTGAGCTTGACTTTTTTCGCCGTGTTGACGTCGCCGACGACCGATACCAGCCCCGCATTCTGTTCGGCGAATGAAACGACGACTTTCGGCTCGATTGCCCGGTCGCTCAACCGCTTTTCGATATCGAACGCTATCCTTTGCAAGGATTTGCCCGCGGCCGGGACCTCTCCGCCATACGGCACGTTAATCATGCCGTTCTGCTCCACGGTCATGGGAGGCAAGTTTACGAAGTTGCCGGGGCGCGTACCGGAGTCCGCAGGCACGAAAAGCCCGCCGCTCTTGGATTCGAACACGGTGACCAGCAAAACGTCGCCAGGGCCGACCAGCACCGCCGGCGCCGGTCCTTTGCCTCTGCCGAAACTCGCATAAAGCGAGCCGCCGTCGAGATCGGGCACGTTGCTGACAACGCGTGCATCGAGATCGACAAGCGCATATGGCAGCGCAACGGCATTGGAGGGGCGCACCGCCCTGGTGGCGGCTCCGGATTCAACATGGTCGGGATAAGGGCCGCTCACCGGCAAGCTGTTGCAGGCTGCAGCGGCAAGGCAAAGCAATGACGTAGCTATGAAGGATAACGGTCGCATTGATGGTCCCTTGGAGACTTGCCAGATGGCAATTGAACGCGACACAACCAGAGGTATAGAGCCTCCTTCGAAGATTCTATCCGGGGAGTCAATCCAACGTTGCCGTCAATGAGAAATTTCTTGTCAGAATATCATGAATATGTGTTATACAAACCTCACTACAATCAAGTATATCTCCAAGTTGTCTCCCTGTTAACAAGTAACATAGCTGGTACCATGTGCAACCTATATTCCGGAAAGGTGGAACAAGGGCAGCCATAAGTCTCGATTTCTTCACGGGAGCCCCTTGAGTGCGGCGCGAGGATTGCTTCAGAGGGGATGCCTCTTGCAATGGCGCGTTCTGTCCCGATGCTCTGCGGGGAAGTGGGGTGACCGGATCCCGGAATGGCGGCTGCGCGGCATCCGCGACTTTAAGAGCGCCGCATGCCTTTGCGTCCACAGCGCGCCATTTCACCTGGCTGCGCACTGCTGGACCGGGATGAAAGTAAAGGCTGTATTACTGGCCTTGCTTGGCCTGCGATCCGGAAGCGTTGTTGTTCTGGTTCTGATCGGCCTTCTGGAGCTCCTCAAGCGCCTTCTGGCGCTGCTCGGGCGTCATGACGTTTTCCAGATCGGTTATCTTGCCGATGGTTGGCCACTCTGGGTCCGAGGCGCAAGCGCCCAAGCCCGCGGACAGTGACAGCGCAAGGGCCGCCGCAGCCATCCGGCGCGCGCCATTCCGCACTCTTAAAGTACGCAACGCACCCCCCGGACGGTATGCCATCGATGCCCCCCGAATCAAATGTCCTGCTACTTATTAGCGCGGCAGGTAAAAAACTTCCAGTCCCCGTTCGCCATAGAATTTGTAACAAGATTCCGCCGCCACGTTAAAGCTTGATTGTGGCGTAACTGCGCAACACCTAAAATTGATGGGTTGTCCTATACGGACCCCTAATAATCGGAAGTTGAATTAATTGCTTTGCACGCCCGGCGATGCTCCTCTTGGAAGTGAGGACTAAGACGAGCCAGAACGGCCGCGGTTAGCGTTCGCGGCGTCCGGCAATAGCCCAGGAGTAGAGGTTAAGAGCATGAAAAAGCAAGTATCGCACGCATTCCGGCTTTGCATGGCCGCCGGCCTCGGCCTGGCGGTTTTCGCGAGTGTGGCGGATGCAGCCAAAATGAGCGGCAGGCAATGCCGGGAGGAGTGGCGGTTGAACAAGGCCACGTACCGCTCGGAAGGCAAGACTCGGCGGATTTTCATGATGCAATGCCGCAACGGAACCGTGGAGCCCGCCAAGCCTGCGCCCAGCACCAGCACCGCGCATTAGAGTGCGTCCGGAAAAGCATGCCTTCGCGCTTGCCCCGGAGGTGCGAAGCGGCTTTCCGGTAAGACGCACGGCAAAACAACAAGCTAGAGCCGCGCCGTCTTTGCCTCGGTTGATGAACGCGGCGTCATCCCGGAAGCCGCCTGCGGCTATCCGGGAGCTTTACAAATGCCGGCATCCGTAGCGATCCCGGCTGACGGTAAAGCCGGTCCCGGGACGGTAAGGAGGCTCTAAAAGCGCTTCGACCGCGGAACCGGTTATATAATGGAAGGAGTTCGCGCCGCCGCCCCGGCGAGGCCTATCCAATCTCAACGCGTGCTCAGACTTCGGCAACGAATGGGTTTTGGAGCAGCGTATTGCCGATCTTGAGGCCATGCTGCATGTCCTCCGAATAGAGAATCGCGCAATCCGCGAGCATCGCCGCTGCCCAAATCATCGCATCGTAGACGGACAACCGATGGCACGCGGCAACCGTAAGCCCGAGCGTGTGGACCTCTTCCGTCAGCGGCACCACGTCGCACGATGCCCGGATGCCCGCGAGCAACTCTTCAATCTCAACCCAGGTCATTCGAAGCTTCCTGGACGTAACGGACGCGAATTCGTTGAGCACCTGCACGCTGACCACACCGCCCCCGGCAAGCAGCGCCTCCGCCCGGGGGGCGCGCGCCTCGTTCCCCGACAGGAGATAAAGCGGAACGTTCGTGTCGAAGAAAACCTTATCGCTCATTGGCTTCGAGACGGTCGAACCGGAAGCCTTCGGGCAGCCTGCCGCGATATTTCCGCAACCGCTCCAGCAGCTCCTGAACGGAGGGCGTTTTCTCGACCTCCAGCGCCCGCGTTCCCGCCACATGGATTTGGATGTCGTCGCCCTCTTTCAATTCGAGCGCTTCGACAACGGCGGCTGGAAGCCGGATCGCAAGGCTATTTCCCCAGCGCGCAACTTGCATGATCACCTCGTGGATATACGCTTTCACTAATGTATATCAAAGGCAGCGGATGGCACAAGCCGGCTGAGGCGGCGCGGGGCATAAATATAAGCATTGCAGTAGTACGGTTACAGCGTACATTGCGGCTGCAAGAAGGTTCGCTCCGTCCGCCACAAGGGGCTTCGCCGCTTCCTTGAGAAAAACGACCCAAGCGGATTGCCTCAAGACCGGCTTGAGCGAATCCGGCGGATACTGACGGCCTTGCGGAATGCCGCATCCATCGAACAGATGAGCACCATGCCTGGCTGGAGACTGCACACGCTCAAAGGCAGCCGGGAAGGCACATACGCGCTAGTACAGCCGGAGGCAAGTTCGCACCCCGTTGCCGCACGCTCGAATGCGAACTTGCCTCCGATAAGCTGTACTAGCATCAAAGAGTAGCCAGTACGCCTTATCCGCGGGACATCCTGTCAGCGCCAGCCGCAAATGGGGCAGGATTTCCCGCGGGGCGTACTGGCCGTCTCGGGCAACTGGCGGCTGACATTTTTGCTCAAGGACAATGAGGTATTCGACCTTGACCTGGAGGACTACCACTGATGACCGAAGCCACGCTCACCATCGGCATGATGCCGAGCCATCCGGGCGCAATCGTGCGCGAGGAAATCCTGGCGCCGCTAAGTCTCAACGTGACCGAAGCTGCCAAGGCGCTTGGCGTGCGCCGTGCCACACTGTCCGATCTCGTAAACGAGAAAGCGTCACTCTCGCCGGAAATGGCGCTGCGCATCGAAAAGGCTTTTGGCGTCAGCATGGAGATGATGCTCCGCATTCAGACGGATTGGGACATCGCTACGATCCGCCAGCGCGAGCTTGACCTTCCCCGGTGGGATCCTGGACAGGCGGCGCCATGATGGCAGCTGTCCCGCACGCTGCGCATCCCGTGCCCATAGCAGCATTTCCTGCTGCAATGCGCACGGGATGCGACCCGGACTATTCAACCAGCTTGCCATTTTGCGCCCGCACCAACTTCCAGCTATATAAGGGAAAGCGGCTTGCCGCCCGCATGGAGATGAAGCATGCCCACCCGTTTGTTCCCTGACGAAGCAGCGCTGGCTGGCCTGTGCCGCCGCCGCCACATCCGGCGCCTGGCGCTATTCGGCTCCACGTTGAAAGGCGTCAGCCGCCCCGATAGCGATGCCGGCTTGCTGGTGGAGTTCGAAGAAGGCCGCGAACCGGGCCTGCTCGGGCTTTGCGACATCGCAGCGGAGTTGTCCGCGCTGCTCGGCGGGCGGCCCGTCGATTTGCGCACGCAGGCGGATTTGAGCCGCTACTCCCGCGACGAGGTTGTGCGGACGGCCGAGGTTCAATATGCCGCCTGATGACGCCATCCGTAAGGGTGACGCCGGAAACACGCTCCACCACGCCACACATCCCATGGGCCGCGATTGCCGCGATGCGCAACCGGCCGATTCACGCCTACTTCGATATCGGCAGCAGAAACATCCTTTGGAAGGCGGTGACGGAGGAAGTCCCGGAGCTACTTGCTCTTTTATCGGCGATTTTGCGGGAGGTCCCGGATACGGCATAATACCCGCCGCCAAAAGTCCTGACACCTTTGTCCTTGGCCGTTTTTTCAGATGGCCAAAATTATATACCTACATAGAAATAGGCTTTTTGCCGAACGAACCCAATTTTCATCAACAAAAACAAACGGTCGCCGCCCGCACAGCATGACGCTGGGGCACAGCACGCCCTGGCAAAGGAGTCGAAATTTCTGACGGCTGGTATTAGCGTATCAAGTGCAGCGATCCCTTATTCCTGCGCGTCCTCGCCGGCTTTCTCCTCGCCCGGCTTATCGGGCTCAGCCTCCGGCGCGACGACCTCGCGGCGGCGGCGGGCGGGCGCCCAGGGCCGCACGCCGCGCCTTTCCGATGCGGTGCGTACGATAAGGCGCGCGTCCGAAATCCGGATCGCCGCCGAGCCGCGCTCCCACAACGCGCCGCGGTCGAGGACGATCCGGGGCGCTGGGCAGGGCTGGCTGATATCCATCGGCGCGATCAAGATAGCCGCGCGCTGGCAATCCTCGTGGATCGCGCCGGGCTTGGCGATGAAGCTCACCTGCTTGCCCTTCACCATCGCGACGCAGGCATCGGCGTCGCACTGCCAGCCTGCACCCGTGGACGCCTCCTTCGGCGTGCGGTTATCGCCATCGGCCTTCAGCCATTGCTGCATGGTCCAGAAGGCGCGCCGCGACTTCGGCGCCTGGAGCTTGCCGAACCTGTCGCGGATAGCCACGACCTTGGCGTCCCGGTCCACGAGGATGTCGGGCTTATCGTGGATAGAGGTCAGCGCGAGCCCTGCGCCGATCGCCGCGAGCCCCCAGAGCCGCCAAGGCCGCTGCCAGATCAGCAGCCAAATCCCGCCCCAGATCATGACGGACAGCGCCGCATAGGGAAAGCCCGGCACCACAATCTGCGAGCCCGGAAAGGAGGCAACCCATTTCGCGACGGCCATCATGGAGTCGACGCCCAGCCCCATAACCTTGAGCGGCCATTCGTCGAGTCCGAACGGCATGGCGATCAGCGCCACGATCATGGCCGGCATGAAGAGCAGATCGATCGGCGTCAGGCCTAAGAGATTGCCGAGCGCCGAGTAGGGGGTGAGATTGTGGAAGTGATAGGCCGAGAACGGCTCGACCGCGAGGCCCGCCGTGGCCGTCGTCAATAGCGTGCCTCCCACGATGTAGACCGGCTGCCAGAGGAGCCGCTCGCGCACATTCTTCGCGTCGAAATGCAGATAGCGGCCGAAGCGCTCGTAGCCTGCGATCAGGGCTGCTGTGGCGGCGAACGACATCTGGAAGCTGAGGTCGATCAGACTGTCGGGCAGCACAATCAGGATGAACAGGCCCGCCAGCGCCACATTGCGCAGCGACAGCGCGCGCCGGTTCAAGAGGATCGCGAAAAACACGACCGCTATCATGATGTAAGAGCGCACCGCCGCGATGGCTGCGCCCGCAAGCGCCACATAGACGGTGACGGCGATCAGCGCCACACCGGCTGCAATTGTGCGCACGGGATAGCGCAACGCGATGAACGGAAACAGCGAGAGCGCAAAGCGCAGGAACCAGAATACCCCGCCCGCCACAAGCGACATGTGCTCGCCGGAGATCGAGTAGATATGCGCGAGCCCCGAGCCGCGAAAATAGTTCATGGAGGTCTCGTCGATGCCGGCCGTCTGCCCAACCGTCATCGACGCCGCGATCTCGCCCGTCTGACCGGGAAGCACAGTGGTGATGCGCGTGCCGATCCTTGCGCGCAGCTCGGCAAGCCGCGCCCGGAACTTCATGTCCAGCGGCAGCTCGCGCCCTTCCAAAACCTCCGGCTTGGTAAGCGAATAGCCGGAACCGCCGACGCCTTGATAAAAGCTCATGCGCGCGAAATCGTAGCCGCCGGGCATCGCGGGCTCGGGCGGCGGCCCTAAAATGGCGCGCAGCTTGACCGCGCTGCCGGGCACCGGCGTCACTCCGCCTCTGACGCTGACGCGCACGCGGAACGGCCTTTTGGCAACTTCATCGCCCTCATACTTCATGCTCGTAAGCCGGATGACGGCTCGGCCCCGCTTCGGCGTCTGCCGGTCGAAGCCTTCCACGAAGCCTTCGATCTCGTAGGCGCCATGCCGCTCCAGCAGCGTTTCGGCTACGATGTCCGTCCTGACCTTGGCGGCGAAAAAGCCCGCGCTCATGCAAAGCAGGATGCTCGTGACGAGAAAGGCGAACAGGTGCGCCCGCGCCAGCACGCGCAGCGCCAGCGCCGCGATGAAGAGCCCCAGCGAGAGCGTGAAATCCGGCTCTTCGAGCAGCTCGAAATAGATGCCAACGCCCGCGCCGAAAAACACCGGCAGCCACAAGAACCAGCGCCCCTGCTCGGCATCGAGCTGCGCCGCGAGCGCCCGGCCTGCGCTCCCGACGGCACGGAATAAGGCCGGCGAGCGCGCCGGAACGTCTGCCCCCAGCGCCAAAACTGAATTACTCACATCAAATACCTAAAACGCTATCGTCCCCACATGCGGTATAGCTATTTTGCATGAATGTTACAAATGGCCAAGCGGCACGGTTCACCCGCTACCAATTAAAAATGCGGCATGATATAGCAGCCTGAATCGGGCGTCGTAACCCCTCACCCTGTCCCTCTCCCTATGGGAGAGGGGACGTTGTTGCACGCACAGAGGCTAATTCAGGCGTCCCTTCTCCCGTGGGGAGAAGGACAGGATGAGGGGTGGAACGCCCGATGCTGGCCGCT
>JBKQNN010000418.1:0-18857 GCA_052145975.1 Rhodomicrobium sp.
TTTAGGCCACCATTTCCGGACTCGGCCTCAACCGGCCGGAGGCATTGCGTCTGAGGTGACCTAACCGCAATTCCGGTTCCAACCCAATGCGACGTTTTTGCGTTTTTTCAAGCACTTCCGCAATTAGGGTAAAGCAGCGGCCCTAAAAAGCGGGCAGCGCACTTTTAGGCGTCCCGCTTAATTAGGGGGCATGCATGCAGAATCCTGACGCGCCGGAGCGCGGCGTCCGGCACGGGAAATCTCAAAGTTGTTTAATCCCGCCTTCGCGCAAGCAAGGCCTTATGGATAGTCTCGAACTGCTCCATGCTCTTGTAGCGCACAACGACCTCCCCGGCTTCGCCGCTACCGGGATTGATCAGCACCGAAAGGCCGAGCGCGTCGGACATCTCCCGCTCCGCAGCGCGGGTGTCGGGGTCTTTCTGTGCCGCGGGTTTTGGCGAGACCGAAGCGCCTGCGGGCTTGCGGCCCATCACCAGTGCCTCGACGTCGCGAACGTTCAGCCCCTTCTTCACAATCTCGACGGCGACGGCCTCGGCATCATCGCGCCCGATCAGTGCGCGCGCGTGCCCTGCGCTAAGCGAGCCGTCGCGGACGAGCAACTGCACGCTTTCAGGTAGCTTCAAAAGCCGCATCGTATTGGCGAGATGGCTGCGGCTCTTGCCAATGATCTGGCCCAGTTCCTCTTGCGTATAGCCAAAGCGCTCGACGAGTTCGCGGTAGCCGCCGGCTTCCTCGATCGCGTTCAGGTCGGAGCGCTGAACGTTTTCGATGATCGCAAGCTCAAGCGCCTCCTGATCGGACAAGGATCGGACGATAACGGGTACGAGATGCAGGGACGCCTTTTGCGCCGCTCGCCAGCGCCGCTCTCCTGCAACGATTTCGTAATAGGTGCTGGAAGCGTCGGCGGGCCGTACCACAATCGGCTGCACCAACCCCTTTTCACGAATCGAAGCCGCCAATTCCTCCAACTCGGCTTTGGCCCGCTCTGTCTGCTCAAAATTCTTACGCGGATTAAGCGCGCTTGGCCTGACGCGATCGATTGGCACCATGCGGCTTTCGCCATTGGCTGGCAGCACCCTGCCGTTCACCGGTACGTTCTCGCCAATGAGCGAGGCGAGGCCCCGGCCAAGGCGGTTCTTTTGGACGGGGGATGGCCCCAAAGCGACGGCGCCCGATCGTGATTCCATGAAATTCTCCAATCGTAGTGTCATGGCCGCGCGCGAGGCGGCGATCCAGACCAAGCTGAACGCAGATTACTGGATGACCGGGTCAAGCCCGGCTATGACAAGTACTCACGCTGCCGCGGCGGCTGCGGCCCGCTCACGGTTGATCATTTCCGCGGCAAGATCCATGTAGGCGCGGCTGCCCGCACTCTTGTGATTGTAAAGCAGCAGCGGCTTTCCGTGCGATGGAGCCTCGGCAACGGCCACATTGCGCGGGATCACCGTCTCGTAAACCTTCTGTCCGAAAAAGCTCCGCACCTCGGTGGCAACCTCGTCGGCAAGCTTGGTGCGTGCGTCGTGCATGGTCAAAACCACGCCGTGGATCTCAAGCGATGGATTGAGGCTCGACCGCACAAAGTCGATGGTTTCCTTGAGCTGGGTGATACCTTCAAGTGCGAAGAACTCGCACTGCACGGGCACCAGGGCTGCATCGGCCGCGGCGAGAGCGTTCAGCGTCAGGATGCTGAGCGAGGGCGGGCAGTCGATCAGCACATAGCCGAGCTGCTCGCTGGGAGGGCGATCCCGCTCTGAGGCCCGCAAGGAGGCAATTGCATCCCGAAGGAAATAGGCCCTGTTCGGCGCGGCCGAAATCTCCGGCTCAAGACCGGCTAGGTCGCGGGTTGAGGGGGCGACGAATAGTCCTGGCACCGCGGCCGGAGTCATAGCCTGCTCAAGCGCTGCCGCTCCCGCTAGAACATCGTAAGTGGAAACGTGGCGTGCCTCTTCGGGCACGCCAAGCCCTGTGCTGGCATTGCCCTGCGGATCGAGGTCGATAATGAGCACGCGCTCGCCGACCGCCGCCAAGGCCGTGCCAAGATTGATCGCTGTCGTCGTCTTGCCCACGCCGCCCTTTTGATTGGCGACCGCGAACACCCGAAGGTTCCTGCCGTTAGCCGTCACTGTTCGCCACCCCGTCTGAGCACCGGTTTCCCGATCTCCAAAATCTGTCCTTGCGCATCGCTGATGCTGGGATGGATCTTCAAATCGAAAACCCAGCGTTTCCGGGCATCGGCGATTTCGACTCCGGCCTCGCGGCCTTTCAGAAACAACGCGATTGACGCATTACCCAAAAACGGCAGGGCCAACGCCACCAGCGCATCCAATGGCGCCAGCGCCCTAGCTGTCACTACATCGGCGGTAGAAATCACGCCCGCCGCCGCGGCATCCGCGATGCGCATATTGTGCACGCCGGCCGGGGCCCCTGTTTGCCGTGCCACCTCTGAGAGAAACGCGCATTTGCGGGCGTTGCTCTCGACAAGGTGCACACAGCATTCTCGCTGATTCGCGAGCATAATAGCAATTACCAGCGCTGGGAATCCCCCGCCCGATCCGAGGTCCACCCAGGTTTTGGCGTGAGGCGCCAGCCCTGCAAGCTGCGCCGAATCCGCGAAATGTCTCTGCCACAGCTGGGGAATCGTCGCCGGCGCGACCAGATTTACTGCCTTCTGCCACTGAACGAGCAGGCGCTCATAGAGCTGGAGCTTTTCCACCGTTTCATGTGAAACTGGAAAGGCACAGGCAAAGTCCGCCGCATTTTGTATTCGAATCATTACCGCATCGCGGAAAGAACGATCGCCGGAGCGTCACGCTCCGGCGAAGAAATCACGCAACGCAGCGGAGCGCATTCCGCTCCGCCGCAGCCTGTTGTGTTAGCGGCGGTCTCTCAGCCGCTCTAAATCCTCGTGGCGCGGGGGACCGTCAACGCGAAGCCCGGCGCGGCGGCGGAATTGCCTAAGCGCATCCTGGGATTGATCGCCGAAAATACCATCGGGGTTGACGCCAAGGAGCCGCTGCAGCTCTTGGATCTCAGACTCTTCGAGAGTGCTGAAATCCCCCGCCCGGTCCGTCCGGTCTGCCCGGTATGTCCGGTCTGTCCGGCCTCTGTCCTGGTCATAATCTGCGGGCCCCCCGGACAGCGCATGCTGAATCCGCGCCTTATCTTCCTCAGTCATGTCTGCCGCGCAAGGAAAGCCTGAAACCGTACAGCGCTTGGTACCGGCGATACCTCCCTTCACGCACAAATATCTCGGGCAAGCCGCGAAGTCAAAATCCTGAAAGCGCTCACCGTACTTGGTCACCACTTGACGCCGCCAAGCCTCTATCGCAATCGACTTAGCACTTTTCAGGATATTAAAGCTCAACCTGCCAGAGGCCTCTATCCGCTCATGCTTGCATAATTCTGGCGGCAGCACCTCCCGAACCTCCGTTGTCTCCGCACTGCACAGACTTTGTGCGTACGACAGGGCTGGGAAGATACTCATTGCCGCGATGGGCAGCAGTCGAAACCATCTGAACGTCATATGTGCAACCTCCAAATCGAACACCTGGGCGGCGTCCTCCAAAACTAAGTGCCAATTCGCCGGGCTGACAACCTAGACCATTGCCGGCAGCATTTGGCGTCGGCATGTAGACAAAAATTCTAGCCCGAATTCAAGCGAATTGGAGGCAGTCCAGCGGCGGAACACAATCTCGTGTGCAGCGGAAAAAGGGCAGCTCCTGGAAATCTTTGGGACGCATTTCGTATGGAACGGGAAATGAGCCGGGCACGGCGCATTCGCGCTTCTCAAGAGCATGGCACTTATGTATTTTGCCAGCGCCGATTAGGGGGCGTCATCGTGAGCGTTGTTCGCATCTTTCTCTTTGCGGCTGTTTTCCTTATTGCGAGCGGGTTCGCAGCCCTCGCCGATTCGCCAAAGCTCGCTCTTATTGTCACCAACCAGGCCTATCCTTCAAGCATCGGCGCTCTCGAAAACACACATCGCGACGGCAAGCGCATAGCCTCAGCGCTGACATCGCTCGGTTTCGAGGTGGTGCATAAGCGCGACCTCGATAAAGCCGCCATGCTGTCCGGCATCGCTGACTATGTGGCGCGGCTTGAGAAGGCCGGGCCGGAGGCGGTGACGATGACTGGACAGGCTCCGATCCATAGCTTGTCATGAGACGGCGAGCCATGCAGCGCCCGCGCCGGTAAAACACCAAGGCCGGGAACTCCTTGCCGTAGCCCAGCGCCTGACTTAATCTGAAAGCATGAATGCGCTGACCAAACAGAGGATGACAGTGGACGAGTTCCTGGCCTGGGCCGATGGCCGCGAAGGGCGCTGGGAGCTGACTGACGGCGTGCCGGTTTGCATGTCGCCGGAGCGCGTGGTCCACGGGGAGACAAAACTCTCTGCGGGAATTGCGTTCAAGTCTGCGATAAAGAAGGCTGGCCTCCCTTGTGAGGCCTTTGTCGATTGCCTCGCAATCCGCGTCGATCAGCACAAGACTTTCCAGCCTGATTTGGTCGTTAATTGCGGCGGCCGGTTGAAGCCGGACACGATGGAAGCGCCCAATCCGGTTGTTGTGGTGGAAATCCTTTCCCCCTCCACGCGCGCAATCGACATGGGACTTAAGGTGCGGCGCTATTTCGGGCTGCCGGGCATCCAGCATTATCTCATTCTCGACGCGGACAACCGCACCGTCATTCATCACGCGAGGGGCACGGGCGATGCGCTCCTGACGCGGATCGTGAGCGGGGGCGAATTGCGGCTCGATCCTCCCGGCTTTAGCATCGAGGTGCAAGCGCTCTTCCCGGAGCCTTACGAAAGCTAGAACCTCGTCATTGCGAGGGGCAGTGCCCCGACACAATCCAGACCTACAAATGCGAGCTCGGTGCAAACATCCCTTGATCGCCACGGCGGCAAGAGCCGCCTCGCGATGACGGCGGGCCGTTATGCCGCGCGGCTGGCCTTGCGTATATGCGCGAGCACCAACATGAGCGCGGCAGGCGTGATACCGTCGATGCGCAAGACTTGGGCAAGTGTCGAAGGCCGGTGGCGCTCTAGCTTTTGCCTGATTAGTTGGCGCTTTCCAAAACTCCAACATTCAAGTATTTTCGGCCACCATATGATCCAGGGATATCATCATGAGCGTTTTTTGCGTCTTTTTCGGTACGGCCGTTTTCATTATTGCAAGCGCGTTCGCCGCTCTGGCCGATGCGCCTAGGCTGGCCCTCGTCGTTACCAATCAAGCCTATCCCGCCACCATAGGCGCCCTCGAAAATACGCACCGCGATGGCGAGCGCATGGCGGCGGCGCTAACGGCGCTCGGCTTTGCGGTCGTTCATAAGCGCGATCTCGATAAGACCTCCATGGTCTCCGAGGTCTCGGATTACGTGGTCCGGCTGGAGAAGGCTGGGCCGGAAGCGGCAGGCTTTTTCTACTATGCCGGACACGGAGCCGCGAGCAGCAAATACGGCGAGAATTACCTCATACCGGTCGCGGCGCCGATCACCTCGGACACGCAATTTCCACTGCAAGCCGTGAAGTTCGGCGAGATCATCGACGCTGTCACTGCAACCTCCGCCAAAGCGAATTTCCTGGTGTTCGATGCCTGCCGCAATGTGCCGATCGGTTTCAGTGTACGGTCAGCCGAACGCGGTTTGCGTGCCGAGGTGCACCGTGAGAATGCGCTCGTGGCATTCGCAACCGCGCCTGGCACGACCGCGACCGACGAGGGCGTCTATGCCGAGGCGCTGGCCGAGGAGATGCAAAAGCCCGGCGTACTCGCGACTGAGGTCTTCCGGGCCGTACTCAGCCGGGTTCTGTCCGCGACCGCAAACCGGCAACATCCGTGGATAGTGGACGGGCTAATCAAAAACATGTCTTTCATGCCGCCCACGCAGGGGAAAAACCAAGTTACCAAGGTGGAACCGGGCAATCCTGCTGGAGGCCATGTATCTCCGGGCAGCTTTGACCACGACGCCGACAGCGATCACCTTGATATGACGCCCCCGGATGAGCACAAAATCAATCGGCCGCAGGAACTTCAATCGCTGTGCGAACCGGGCGGGATCGAGCAGGAAAGGGCGTTGCAGGACCGGCTGCCGGCATCCTGTCGAAAGGAGCGTTTGCAGGTTTCCGGCAGAGTGAGCTTCGAGATCAATCAAAACGCAGAGAGTATCGCGAATGAGGCTTGGCGGCGTGAAGCGCTCACCAAATACGGCGAGCGTTTTGCTGAAATTCAGTACATGGCGTGCCGCAAGGTGCTGTGCGTGCGCGGCTCGATTGCCGGTTCGCATCGCTGCACGATTTCCGGTTTCCCCTGCGCCGCTGACATGAACGATACGGATAAGGAAATCATCAAGCGGGTAGAGACGAGTGCGAGTACAGAATCGCCCTCTCAGCCGGGTGCTGACGGAACACAGGGTGTCCAAACCACATACGGCTATCGCCGCCGCGCTCTGGAAATGGACCTTGACGCCGAGGAGATCAAGCGGCTGCAGGAGCTCCTTGGCGTCACGGTCGATGGCGATTTCGGAGAGGGATCCTATCGGGCGCTCCGGGATTTTCGCCGTAGTGCGGGGCTTCCACTGGAAGGTGCTCCTTCCCGTGAGGACTTGCAGAGGCTCTCAAGAGTACGCTCGTTTACGCGATTTCATCGGGCAGAGCCGCCTCGCGATGACGCACCGAACTAAGCCGCGCGGCTGGCCTTGCGTATATGCGCGAGCACCAGCATGAGCGCGGCCGGCGTGATGCCGTCGATGCGCGAGGCTTGGGCGAGCGTTGCGGGGCGGTGGCGCTCTAGCTTTTGCCGGATCTCGTTCGAGAGCCCCGATATCGCCGCGAAATCGAGCGTTGCGGGGATGGCGACGGCCTCATCCTTCTTGAAGGCGACGATGCTCGCCTCCTGCCGGTCCATATAGACGGCGTAGCGCGCATCGACATGAAGGCGCTCCGCGGTGGCTGCCGGGATCGCCCTCAGCTCCGGCCAGACGCTTGCGAGCCGGGCCACGCTCACATTGGGGAACGCGAGCAGATCGAAGGCGGAACGGCGCCGGCCGTCGCGATTGAGCGTAATGCCATGGCCGGCGGCTTCGTCCGGCGTCAGCGTCAGCCCCTCAAGCAGGGCGCGCGCCGAAGTCAGCGCGTCCGCTTTGCGCGCGAACGCTGTGGCGCGCTCCGGGCCCACGCAACCAGCACGCAGCCCAAGCGGCGTCAGCCGCTCGTCCGCATTGTCCGCGCGAAGCCTGAGCCGGTACTCAGCGCGGCTTGTAAACATGCGATAGGGCTCGGATACGCCGCGCGTCACCAGGTCGTCGATCATGACGCCGATATAGGCTTCGGTGCGGGAGACCGTGAATTCCGAGCGCCCGCCGCCGGCCTTCAGCGCCGCGTTCACGCCGGCAACCACGCCCTGCCCGGCAGCCTCCTCGTAGCCCGTTGTGCCGTTGATCTGCCCCGCAAGGAACAGCCCCGGCAGCCGCTTCGCTTCGAGTGTGGGCAGAAGCTCGCGCGGATCCACATAATCGTACTCGATCGCATAGCCGGGCCGGATCACAGCGGCGTTCTCAAGCCCAGGGATGGTCTTCAAGAATGCGCGCTGCACATCCTCGGGCAGCGAGGTCGAGATGCCGTTCGGATAGACGGTGTTATCGTCGAGGCCTTCGGGCTCCAGGAAAATCTGGTGGCTGCCGCGATCCTTGAAGCGGACGACCTTGTCCTCGATGGAGGGGCAATAGCGCGGCCCGATGCTCGCGATCTGGCCGGAATACATCGGCGCGCGATGGATGTTGGCGGCGATGATCGCATGCGTTTCCCTGGTCGTGGCCGTGATGTGGCAGGCGATCTGCGGTGTCTCGATCCGCTCGCTCAGGAACGAGAACGGCACCGGCGGCTCGTCGCCGGGCTGCGCTTCGAGCCGCGAATAATCGATGGTGCGTCCATCCAGGCGCGCCGGCGTGCCCGTCTTGAGCCGGCCCATTCGCAGCCCTAGCGCGTATAGCCTGCCGCTAAGCGCGATTGCGGGCTTTTCGCCCACGCGGCCCGCCGGAACACGCGTCTCGCCCATATGGATTAGGCCATTGAGGAATGTACCCGCGGTGATGACTACGGCCCCGGCGCGCAAGCGCCGCCCGCTGCCGGTCACCACGCCCGCCGCCGCGCCGTCCTCAACCAGCAAATCCTCGACCGGCCCGGTAATCGCCTCCAGATTGGCCTGCGCGCGGATCGCGGCCTGCATATTCTGGCGGTAAAGCTTACGGTCGGCCTGCGCGCGCGGTCCCTGCACGGCCGGCCCCTTGGAGCGGTTCAGCATGCGGAATTGGATGCCGGCCCGGTCGATGACGCGGCCCATCAGTCCGTCGAGCGCATCGATCTCGCGCACGAGATGGCCCTTGCCGAGCCCGCCGATGGCCGGGTTGCACGACATCTCGCCGATTGTCTCGAACTTGTGCGTGACGAGCGCCGTGCGCGCGCCCATGCGCGCCGCCGCCGCGGCTGCCTCGCAGCCCGCGTGCCCGCCCCCCACAACGATGACGTCAAACCGATCTGCGCGCACTCTGGGCGTTCCTCAAAGCTTGTTCCCGGCCTTCCACTTCCGGCTCTTTTCGCCTAAGCATGCTGCACAAACGGCCGATGGGGGAAACCATGAAACGGTTCGCGCTGGCAGCAATACTCTGTCTTTTCATGATCGCAGGGCTATCACATCGCGCATTCGCGGTCGAGGATAGGACGATCCACGTTCCAAACGTAGACGCGGAAATGAATGCCGCGATTGAAAAAGCCCGCAAATCCCTTCCCCTGTTTTGGGAAAAACTTGCGAAGCCCGGCGAGGGCGAGAGCGGTTTCACCTTGAAAGTCAAAATCGAGGACGGCGGTTACAGCGAGCATTTTTGGGTGATCGATATCGAACGCAAGGGGGAAACGATCTTCGGCACGATCGATAACACGCCGGAGGAAGTGAAGTCGGTGACCATGGGGCAGCGCATCCGGATCGCCCCGGATCAAATATCCGACTGGATGTACATGCATAACCGCAAGATGGTGGGAAACGAAACGCTGCGGGTGCTTCTTGCGCGGATGCCGAAGCAGCAAGCTGACGCACTCCGGGCCATGCTGGAAAATCCATAAGGGCGAAAGCCCATGTGCTGGGACCATCAGCCGCTTATAGCAGCCGCGCGAGATCGCAACCGCACTTAGGACAAGGCAGTTTCGGTTGGGGCGTCTTACACTTATCGCACACGAACGAACCCGGGCTGGAGGTTTTGAGCGCCTTATTCGCGCAATTCGGGCAAACAATATCCTTCAGGGTTCTGCCTTCCGTGCACTTAGGGCATTTCACCGGAGCGGGCTTCGGTTCAATCTTCGGCGTCACCCTCAAGGTGGTCAGCCCAACGATGCCAACGACCACTGAGATCAGGGCGGGAATGAGTATGTCCATGATTGCCTGCGCACCGGCGGTTAGGCGGAATATGCGTAAGAACCCACCACACACTTATTCATAAAGCAAGTTCGAGTCTTCTTGCCCTTGGCGCGGCGTGCGACGATCTTTGCCGTGCAACCCGCGTTGCCATAGGCCGCAAGCCAAGTCTAGCTTCGCGCGAGCTTTCGCACCTATCTTCACTGCGGCACAAAGTTGGGAAGAGGCAAGTTAATGGATGCTTTCGACGTTATGACCACCACCGTCGTCACGGTTGGCCCGGACACGGCCACACCGGAGATCGCCGAACTGCTGCTTGAGCACGGCATCAGCGCCGTACCCGTTGTCGATGAGGATGGCGAGGTCATCGGCATGGTAAGCGAGGGCGATCTCTTGCGGTTCAGCGCGGAAGACCGGGAAGCGCGGCGGGATTGGTGGCTGGCGATGCTGGCCGGGGGCGAAAACCTGAACCCCCAGTCTGTCGCAAGCTTAAGCGGGCAAAACCGCACCGCCCGCGACATCATGTCGGCCCCTGTCGTGACCGTAACGGAGCAAACCGACGTTTCGGAAATCGGTAAGCTTCTGGCCACGCACCGGATCAAGCGCGTTCCCGTTCTCAGGGAAGGGCGTATTGTTGGGATCGTGAGCCGGGCCGATCTCATCCGGGCGCTGGCGGCACAGTCCCCCGTTCCATCCGCGCACCATGGCGGCCTCTTCAACTGGGCCAATCATCGGCCTAACCACGACGAGCGAGTCGAGGCGCGGCCCTCAGAACCGGCGCCTATCGCCAAGGAGAAAGCCGTTACGGCATCGGACTTCCGTTCGCTCGTTGAAGCTGCGGCCTCGAAAAGGGCCGCGGAGCTGGAAGCCGCCCGCAGAGCAGCCGGCGGCGAGCAAGATCACAAGATGCGAGGAGTAATCGATCACCATGTGACCGACGAGCATTGGCGGGATCTTCTGCATCAGGCACGGATTGCGGCCGCGCACGGCGAGACGGAGCTTCTGGTGCTACGCTTTCCGGCCAAGCTTTGCAGCGATGGCGGCCGCGCGATCAACGTTCCGGAACCCAATTGGCCAACCACGCTCCGAGGCGAAGCGGCGGAGGCTTATCTGCGCTTCGAGCATGAGCTGAAGCCGCTTGGCTTCCATTTGATCGCCCGCGTCCTGGGCTTTCCCGGCGGCTTCATCGGCGATATCGGCCTCTTCCTCCATTGGGGCGGGGGCGCCGTGTAGACCGGGGTGCCGGAAACGCGTAAAGCGAAAAAGACGGCAGAAAGGAAGCCCAGCCGCACGGCGATGGTACTAATAAACTGCGTCAGTCTGTCTCCGCCATGCCGATCCGGTTCGTGCCACTATCCAAGGAGCACCACGCTCGTTAGAAGGCGGGGTGAGCGCTACCAAGAATTTGCAAGCATGCCTCAACTCACACCAATGGCCCTAAGTTTCGACCGTTTTTCGTCGTTGCGAGCGAAGCGAAGCAATCCAGGATCGAACCGCGCGCACTGAATATGGATCGCCACGGCCACCAAGGCGGCCTCGCGATGACGGGGAGTGTGCCGGAACGGTCAGGACTTTTGACGGTTGGTATCAGACGTCTCCCATGCGCACAGCCTTGATGGAATCTATAAACTTCTGGATCTCGACTTCATCACCCTCCCATTCTACTTTTTCAACATTCCTCTGCCAATTGACGTTGTAAATATCCTTTTTATATGGCTGAGGTTCTTTCGGACACATATTGCATATATCCTCGGGACCTTGCGTCAAAAACCGATGCAACTCTTCCTCGCTGGCATCCAACCCCAATCCTTCATACGCTAGATACCGCGCCCAATCCGGAGAATCCTCAAGGCCGAACCGGCTCAAAACAGACCTGAGACCCATAATCGGACCGCATTTCCAAAGACGGCCTCCCCAGATGGTCTTGCACTGATTTGCCGGGCAGTGAAGCCAGCTCTGAACCGGGTCATTGTCTTCATAAGGTAGCATCGACGCTCCAAGGCCACGATGCAGGCGCTTGAATTTCCTGTAGTCCGAGTAGGAAATGTTAACCCCCTCGAACGTCTTGAGGTGGGCAAAAATAGGCCGGATCCATTCCAGGTACTTGGGATCGCTGGAGTGAAAACTCAGATGCAGCGAGGTCCCTGTCGCACGCAATACTTCGGGCAACTCTTTATGACGGTGTAGAAATGCGCCGTTGGTAACGAGGTGCCGCTCTGCTGACGGCCATAAAGAGTGCATTAGATTAACATAATCAATTAAATTCTTGTGTATTGTTGGCTCCCCCCCCAAGATCCTTAAGGTGTTCGGAGAAATTCTGCGTGACCAGAGACGAAGATATTCCTTATTTTCCTCGAATTTCATTTCATTCTTGAGACCGTAATTCGAATAATTTGCGCAGCCATCGCAGTGTAGATTGCATTGATGGGTGATAAGAAGCTCGAGGTACGATATCTGAAATGGCATTCTCATTTCACCTTATCCGCTATTCTTTATAGGCTACGTGAATGTGGCAGCCGCCGATCTCTTTGCCGAGGAATTCCAGGCCTGTAGCAACAAGCCGAACGTGCGTATCGAAATTCTTCGTTTCGGTAACGATGCTCTGCCCGTAGCGTGTGTCAGTCAGCTTGATTACGTCAGGAAGTTTATTGCCTTGTAGAAATGTCGAAAATCCATGCACAGTCAGGATGCCCCACTGGCGCCATTTGTTGTTCTTGCTTTCAAGTCCATTCCAATTTTCGCCAATTCTCTGGCTGGACAGGTGATGCACATCCAGTTCGGGAATCGCCATCAGTTTGTCGCGATCCCACTGCTGGAAAAACCAGGAATCGACGCTGCCAGCCGAGCAGAATTCCTCGCAGACTAGCTTTGGCCACCGGTTGCGGGTCGCCGCCGCCCGCGGATTGAAAAGTTGGAAATATCCATTGGGTTCCATATTGACATCGTCGGATTGACCCAGCACGGGAGTGCGGTCATGCCTGCCAGTAAAGTACAAACAACCTGGGTTCAGGGAATGACTAAGGATAAAGGCTCTGGTCCGATCGTTAAAAATGATGTCAGCATCTGTTAAAATAATCCAATCGGGGTCATTCAGTGCTGCTAGCCCGTCATTCAACATCCGTCCCTTGTTGAAAGAGTGGCTGTCATCATAGCAGCGATCCGATACAACAAGAATTCCGCCGAACCTTTTTACCAAATCCTGCGTTCTGGTATCTTCACTGCTAGTGACAATCGCCAACTCGTCGAATTGGCCGATGTTTTTCGGAAGAGTTTCCGACAGCGCAAAGGAATATCCAACGGATACCAGAACCCCCGATAGCTTCCGAGGTTTTGCGGAGGAATGTTCCAAACCGGCCCGGCAGCCATCTTCCATAATATCGGCGGGGGATCGCATGCTCAGTCTCCATAACTGCTCCCCGCTCCCACGGGAGGCGCAAGCTTATTCCAGAACGCTATTCGGGCGGGTGGCCACGATGCATTTTTCGATGGGAACGTTAAGGGCCGCGATAGCACCGCCGAGCATTGCCACCTGTGATTGTCGCCATCTACCTTTAGTTATCGTAAATTGTAAAATCCGGAAGCACCATTCTGCACAGGAAAAATTCAGCGGGCAAAAACGGGCGCATGTTTCCACGGTCCTGCTTCATGAGGGGTGGCGGCTCCGCGTAGACCTGAGCGACGTGTCAGGATTTCCCGCGGGGCGTACTAGCGCCTGCGATCATGGGGGCACGGTTTCATGTGAAACCGCCGCGATTATTTCCCGATGCAGAATTCGGAGAAGATTTGACCAAGAACGTCTTCCACGCCGATCCGGCCGGTCAGCCGGCCCAGCGCCTCGGCGGCTTCGCGCAAATGCTCGGCGGCAAGCTCGGCCTGATCGCCCGTTTCCGCGCTTTCGAGGAACGAGGCCAAGGCGGCCCGCGCCCGCCCAATCTCCTGGCGATGGCGCGCCCGCGTAATGAGCGCCGTTTCGCCGGCGTCGAAATTCTCGCGCGCGAAGGCCACGAGCGCGGCTTTGAGTGTGTCCAGCCCCTCACCGCTTTTGGCGGAGATGAGGATGGTCCCCGCGCCGCAGTCCGGCTTCGATGGCAACAGATCCGCCTTGTTGAGAACGGCGATCACTGCCTTGGTCCAGGCGTTACTCCCCTCATCCTGTCCTTCTCCCCATGGGAGAAGGGACCCCGGAACTGTCCTCGGCGAGAGTTCAAGCGTTCCCTCTCCCACCCGCATCCGCTTGCGGATGCGGAGACTCGAGCGGCAAGCTCGCCACGGCGAGCTTGCTGGGAGGGGGACAGGGTGAGGGGCGGAAGCGTCGAACATGTCAAGTACGATGTCCGCATCCGCCGCCGCGGCAAGCGCCCGGCGGATGCCTTCCTGCTCGACGGCGCTGGGCGTATCGCGAAGGCCGGCGGTATCGTTCAAGATGAAGGGGAAGCCATCGAGATCGAGCGCCACCTCGACGATGTCCCGCGTCGTCCCCGGCTCGCCGGACACGATAGCGGCCTCGCGCCCCGCAAGCGCATTCAAGAGGCTCGACTTGCCAACATTCGGCGCCCCCACGATTGCGACCCGGATGCCTTCGCGAAGGATCTCGCCGCGGCGCCCATCGGCGAGCGCGCGATCGAGCTCCGCGGCAAGCCTCCGCGCCGGCGGCAGCGCTTCTTGGAAGGCGCCCTCCGCGATATCGCCCTCGTCCGAAAAGTCGAGGCACGCTTCCACATATGCCATGGCCCGCAAAAGCGGCGCCCGCCAGCCCTCGTAGCGCTCCCGCAACGCCCCGGCCGCTTGCGAGAGCGCCTGGTTCCGCTGCGCCGCCGTCCCGGCACCGATAAGGTCCGCGAGTCCCTCCGCTTCGGTCAGATCGAGCTTGCCGTTCTCGAAAGCGCGCCGCGTGAATTCGCCGGGCTCGGCCATTCTCAAACCCAAAGCGCCAAGCGCCTCCAGCACGCCCGCGATCACGGCGCGCCCGCCGTGCAGATGCAATTCGGCCAAGTCCTCGCCCGTGAAGCTCGCAGGCCCCGGAAACCAAAGTACGAGCGCCCGGTCCAAAACCTCTCCGTTTCGCGGGTCGCGCAGAACCCTGAGACTGGCCATCCGGGGCGCCGGCACCTTGTGCGCGCACAAGGCCTCAAGCGCTGCGAGCGTAGCCCTGCCTGAGATTCTAACGACGGCGATGCCCGCCGGCCCCTGCGCGGTCGACAGGGCACAGATGGTCATAATGTTGTTTCCCAATCCCAAAATCTTGTACCATAGGCTACAGGGCACATATGCCCGAAAAGACCTATAATTGAACCGGCCATTTTGTGCCGCCGGCGTTACTCTCTAAAGCATGGGATTAAAGGTTGCCTCATGGCGTCAAACCGTTTGAGCGAAGAAACGAGCCCGTACCTTCAGCAGCACAAGGACAACCCCGTGCACTGGTGGCCTTGGTGCCAGGAGGCCTTCGAGGAAGCGCAGCGGCTCGACAAGCCGGTGCTGCTTTCCATCGGCTACGCGGCTTGCCACTGGTGCCATGTGATGGCGCATGAGAGCTTTGAGAAGGAGGACACCGCAGCGCTCATGAACGACCTGTTCGTGAACGTAAAGGTCGACCGCGAGGAGCGGCCCGATGTCGATACGCTCTACATGACGGCACTGCAGGAGCTTGGCGAACAAGGCGGCTGGCCTTTGACCATGTTCCTCCTGCCGGACGGCATGCCGTTTTTTGGCGGCACCTACTTTCCCGACGAACCGCGCTACGGGCGTCCAAGCTTCAAGCAGGTGCTTGAGAGCGTCGCCCGCGTTTACGCCACCGAACAAGAGACCATCAAGCAGAACACCGCCTACCTCAAGACCAGGCTGACGCCGCGGCTCAATTATGGCGCGTCGCCCGAATTCTCCGAGGAGCAGTTCGCGGCAGTCGCCAGCAAATTCATCGGCGCCATCGATCCGACCAACGGCGGCCTTCGCGGCGCGCCCAAATTTCCGAACACGGCGATTTTCCATTTTCTCTGGAAGGCCGGGCTCCGCTACGGGCTCATAACGTGCATCGAGGAGGTGAAAAACACACTCCTGCATATGTGCCAGGGCGGCATCTACGACCACATCGGGGGCGGCTACTCGCGCTACTCCGTCGACGAGCGCTGGCTCGTCCCGCATTTTGAGAAGATGCTCTACGATAACGCGCTCCTGATCGAGCTGATGACCGAGGTCTGGAAGGAAACGCAGTCCGACCGGTTGAAGGCCCGGGTGGCGGAAACGATCGGATGGATCGGGCGCGAGATGGTTGTCCCGGGCGGCGGCTTCGCTGCTTCCTATGATGCAGATTCCGAAGGCGTGGAAGGCAAGTTCTACGTCTGGACCGCGGCGGAGATTACCAACGTGCTCGGCAATGGCGAGCAGGCGGCCGTGTTTTCGCAAATCTACGACGTGAGCGAAGGCGGCAATTGGGAAGGCAAGAACATTCTCAACCGTCTCAATGCGCTGGCGCTTCTGAATCGCGAAGAGGAACAGGCTCTCGACGCGTGCAGGCGGAAGCTCTTCGAGGTGCGCGAAAAGCGCAAGAAACCGGGCTGGGACGACAAGGTTCTGGCCGATTGGAACGCCCTTGCCATCCGCGCGATTGCCGTGGCGGCAGACACATTTTGCCGGCCTGAATGGCTTGAGCTTGCGAGCAAGGCTTACGCCTTCGTTCAGGGCCGGATGTTCGCCAATGGCCGCCTGTTCCATTCCTTCCGCCAGGATAAGCTCAAAGCACCCGCGACCTCGGCCGACTATGCCAACATGATTTCGGCGGCCATGGCTCTCCATCAGATAACGGGCGAAAAGCGCTATCTCGACGATGCCATCGCCTGGACCGGGTTCATGAACAGCCATTACAGCGCGGACAGCGGCGGCTATTTTCTCGCCGCCGACGACACCAGCGATCTGGTCGTCCGGCCGCTTTCGGCCGGCGACGACGCGACGCCGAACCCAAACGCCACCATGCTGCAGAACCTGGCCGATCTTTATGCCGTCACCGGCGATACCGGCTATTTGACGCGTGCCGACGGGCTGTTGGAGGCATTCCAAGGGGCTGCTCAAACGACAGCGATTTCCTATACCGGCCTGCTATCGGGCGCGCTTACCTTGATCTCGCCGCAGCACATCGTCATCGCGGGCGACAAGTCTGCCAGCGCCGCGGCACCTTGGCGGAAGGCGTTGTCGGAAGTCTCGCTTCCCGATGCTATCGTGCAATGGGTTGGCGCCAGCGAGGCAATCCCAGCGCCTTCGCCTGCTGCCGGGAAAGGCACCATCGACGGCAAGATCACCGCCTATGTCTGCGCCGGCCACCGCTGCTCAACGCCCGTAACCGAACCCGAGCTCTTGAAGGAAAAACTGAAGGAAGAGCGGTACGTCGCGGTGCAGGTCGCCGCTTCGCCGATTTGAGGGAAGCCTCGTCATCCCGGATCCGGTTGAATAGTTCCGTGACTGTCATCCCGGAACGGCGCTTGCGCTGTATCCGGGATCTTACGGGGCGCCGGCATGTTGCAAGATCCCGTGTCTGCGCAACACCGCTTCGCGCTGCGGCGCGCACGGGATGACGGCCAGGAACTATTCAACCGGATGCGGTATCATCCCGGAAGCCGCTTGCGGCTATCCGGGATCTTTACAGATGCCGGCGTCCGCAACGGTTCCGGGCCGGCGCGATCCCGCCGTGCAGGCGCCTTAGGAACGCGGCGAGCCGGTTCCACGCCTGGCTTTCTCGATGGCGGGCATGATCTTTTCGGCCACGATTTCCGGGCTCAGCGGCCCAGGAAAGCGGTAGGCAATCTTGCCATCGCCGTCGATCACAAACGTTTCCGGCACGCCGTAGACGCCGAAATCGATAGCCGTGAGGCCGCTATCGTCCGATCCGATGGCGCGGAAAGGATTGCCGTGGGTCGCAAGAAACCTGCGCGCGGCCTCAGGCTTATCCTTGTAGTTTATGCTGAATATCGGGATGCCTTGCTGGCTCAGCTCGATCAAAAGCGGATGCTCGGCCTGGCAAGGCGCACACCAGGTGGCCCAGACATTGAGAATGCTGACCTTGCCGGTCTTGAACGCAGCCGAGGAGAGGCCTGGCGTGGGGCCGTTATCGCCCAGAACATTGGCAATCGGCGGAAGCGCGAATTCCGGCACCGGCTTTCCGATCAGCGCCGAAGGCAAGGCCTCGTGGTCGCCCATGCGAAGCACGACGCCCAGCAACACCAGCATAACAACCACAAGGACGAGCGGCAGGAGCAGCGTCGCTTTGGGCTTCGCCGTGCCCGGCGTTTCCTCTGGTGAGGCACTAGCAGTCATGTCTGTCCTATAGCTCCTGCTGCGAAGACCTGCGCTTAAGCCCCCGGCGCTCCAGATCGGCGAGGCGCTGCTTCTGCTCGCGCTCCCCGGCCCAGGCCCAGAAGATAAGGCCCGCTATCAAAAGCGCGGCGGCTCCATACGATACCCAGATAAAGCCCGCGTGCGGCCCTAGATCAAACATTGGATACCGCCTCCCCGCTGGCGTCCGGCACTTGGCTTCCGCCCCCGCGTACATGGATGGCGATCATCGCCTCGCAGCGCCGCCGCAAGATCTCGGCGCGCATCGCCTTCATATGCAGCGCGATGAACAGCACCGTGAAGGCGATGGCCATGACCAGCAGCGGCCACAGCAAGGACGGATCTATCGTCGGGCCATCCGCACGGATCACGCTTGCGGGCTGGTGCAGCGTGTTCCACCAATTCACCGAAAACTTGATGATAGGGATGTTCACGGCGCCGATCAGACTCAGGATCGCGGCGGCGCGGCCGGCCCTGCCCGGATCGTCGATTGCCTGCCGCAAGGCGATCAGGCCGAGATAGAGGAAGAACAGGATCAGAACCGAGGTTAGCCGCGCATCCCAAACCCAATACGCGCCCCACATCGGCTTGCCCCAAAGCGAGCCGGTTACGAGCGCAAGCAGCGTAAAGGTAGCGCCGATGGGCGCCGCGGCCTTGGCCGAGACGTCGGCAAGCGGATGCCTCCAGATCAGATAGCCCGCCGAGGATATCGCGATAAGCGTATAGCAGGCCATCGAGAGCCAAGCGGACGGCACATGAATGTACATGATCCGAACCGTCTCGCCCTGCTGGTAGTCCGGCGGCGCGCGGAAGGCCATGGTGAGGCCCACCACGAATAGCACCGCTGTAATGCCGGCGAGCCACGGCAAGAGCTTGCCGCTCAGCCGCATAAAGGTGGAAGGGTTGGCCAGCGTGCTGATACGCCAAAGGCTCGTCGATTGCGGTTCCGAAACTTCGGACATTCAAACTTTTCCCGGCTACTAGCGCTGATATGTGCTCACTCTAGCCCTAAGCGAAGGGCAAGGGCAGCGGCAAATGGCATCGCCGCCACTGAAAACAGAGATAGCGCAAAAAGCAAGAGGATGCTTTGCTCGAACGCTCCGGGCGAGGCCGCCATCGCGCCCACGCCGAAGATCA
>JBKQNN010000419.1:0-3145 GCA_052145975.1 Rhodomicrobium sp.
TGGCCTTTTGTCCTCCCGCTGCGTTGCAAAAAGGGTTACATACCTTAGGTATGCGCCCCTTTTTGTGCCTTGCGGGCGAACAAAATTCCGGCGCCAGATGACGCACTTATTTCCGGGCAAAGCCTAATGGCGGGCAGCGAGCGAGACGCGAGCGCGCGCGGAACGATCCTCAAAGGTTTTATCCAGGCGATATGCCTGGCTTTGTTTGCGATGGCCGCCCGCGCCGATGGCTCTACCTTGGCGGAAGACGGAAAAGAGATCTTCGAGAGCACTTGCGCGCATTGCCACGGCCCCGATGCCGTGCAGGCGGAAAGCAGGATCGACCTTCGCCTTCTGCGCCGCAAATATGGGAACAGCATGGAGGAATTGTATTTCAAGACTGTGATCGACGGCCGTCCGTCAAAGGGAATGCCGGCCTGGAAATACGTCTTCACGCCGGGCCAAATCGCCGCAGTTATTGCGTATCTGAAGACTGTGCAATCCGATTGATGCAATGATGGCGCGTTGCCGCCAAGCGCGGTAGCTGAGCGAAGGAGCGGCGATATGAAGAAACCGGCCGGGCTGCTGATCGCGATGACAGCAGCGATTGCGATGACTGCATCTGCGCATGCGGAAGGCGATAGCGTGGCGGGCAAAGCGATATTCGACCGCACCTGTACCAATTGCCACGCGGGCGAAATTGGCGTGAACAAGATCGGGCCCTCGCTTTGGAACGTCGTGGGCCGGCCGATAGCAACCGTTCCGGATTTCTCCTACTCGGAAAAGATGCGGAGCATGCGCATCGATTGGAAGGTCTGGGATGCGGAGCGGCTCGACCTGTATCTCGCCAACCCGCGCGAGGTCCTGCACGGCGTGAAGATGTTTTTCAAGGGT
This sequence comes from Rhodomicrobium sp., assembly GCA_052145975.1. Taxonomy (GTDB): domain Bacteria; phylum Pseudomonadota; class Alphaproteobacteria; order Rhizobiales; family Rhodomicrobiaceae; genus Rhodomicrobium. The sequence continues at coordinate 874 of JBKQNN010000419.1, forward strand.
CTGCCCGATGCCAAAGACCGGGCGGATGTCATCGCTTACCTCCAAACATTCAAATAATACCAGCCGCCCCGAGTCTTGCCTTTCCGTCTTTGCGAGCGAAGCGAAGCAATCCAGCAACACATGGGAGCGCCCGTCGCGCCTGGATCGCCACGGCGGCCAAGGGCCGCCTCGCGATGACGGCGGAAAGGCCGAAGCTTACGGCGATTGGTTTAGGACGCTCAGGCGCGGGAAAAACGCGCCCACTTTGCGCTTGTACAAGGCATAGTCCGGGAATGCGGAAGCAAGCAAACGCTCCTCAAAATAAGCCCGGCCAATCTGAAGGCTAGCTATCGCAAACGACAGAACGAGGCTTTGCGGCGTAACGAACATGAGGCCCAAGCCGAATACCGACAGAATATTCCCGGCATACATTGGGTGGCGGATAACGGCGTAGGGGCCATTTTGTCTAATGGAGCGCGCCTGCGGTGTGACCGAAAAAGAGCGCCTCAGGTAGATAAGGGATAACAAAACCAAAGCGGCGCCTAGCGCCATCAAGGCCGCCGGTACGTATAGCCCCATTGGCGGAATTTTCGCGGCCGGGAGCAATACGAAACCGTAAACGCCAAACGCGCCGGCCACGGCAAGTAAATTGGGCAGAAAAGCTTCGTCGCGCGCGAGCGGCTTGCCTGCCGTCAACAGCAATATCGACGTGCCGCTGATATAGACGGCGGAAAAAGCGCTTGCGAGAAGACTAAGCGCTGGTAGCGCGTAATAATACCCCCCAGAAATAGCCGGCCAGTAGGAGCTTGCTGTCTGGAACAGGCGAACCCAGCCGTTCACCGCGAAGGGCACCAGAACGAGCCCCAGGATCTTGTTGTCCAGACTGAGGAGCGCGCGCCACGCCAACCGTACCGGCGCTCCAGAACCGCCGTTAGCCTTTGGCGAACCAGGCCGCGCCATGTGACGCCAAGCGAGCCAGCCCCAGAACAGCACCGCAAGGCTCATGGCTGCGGGCAGCACCAGCATGGCATGTTGCAGCCCAGCGCCCGGCCTATCGGGCTCATGTGCCCAGTCCGCGAGCTTCCCGACCAGCACCGGGCTCCAGAAATCGCCGAACAAATGAATGACGAATATCGAAACGGCCATGGCGCTCGCCCGTAAGTGTGCAGGCACGCACTCGATCTGAACTGTTGTGATAGGCCCCATGGGCAAGAACGACAGGAAGATCGCCGCCCCAAGGAAAATCATCGATGCCGTGGCGCCAGCCTCAAGGAAGGCGGCCGCGCCGGCCAGAAGCGTCATGAAGCCCGACAGGGTAAGAAGGAGCGCGTAACCGGCGCGCGTCTTTCGCTGCCAAGCGGTCGCCGCGAAGCCGCCAATGAGAGTGCCAAGGAGCCCGCCGATTACGAGCATCCCTCCGAAGAAATGGTCTGCGAAGCCGAGATCGAACCCATGGACGCGGTTTAGGAATGTTGGCCCCCAGGCCCCGAAAGCGCCAATTGCGAAGGTGTAAGCCGTCAAGCCAAGCACGGCGAGGACGAAATCGCCGATGCGGAGCAGGCTGCCAATCCCGCCCGGCCCCGGCCCTGGGCCGGAAGTGCCCCCATCGGACGCGCCGCGTTCCGGTTCAGTGAGCGCCAGCAGCGCCAGCGCGAGCAGCAAGCCCGGAGCCCCGGCCCACCAAAACCCGGTCCGCCAGCCGCCATAGGCCAGAGCAGTCCCGCCGACGATGTAGCCGAGCGCCGACCCAATCGGTATCGCCACATAGAAAATCGTCATCGCGTTATTGCGCCGCTCTGCCGGGAACAAATCCGAAAGCCACGCCGGCGCCAGGACCGCGAAGCTCGCCTCGCCAAAGCCAACCAGTACGCGGCAGGCCAGCAGCTCCCAAAAGCTGTGGCAAAAGCCGCTGAGCACCGTACCCAGGCTCCAGAAGGCGACGCCAAATGCGATCAGACCCTTGCGCGGCCAGCGGTCTCCCAAATAGCCAAAGGCTGGCGCGGTGGCGAAATAGCCGATCATGAATGCCGAGGTCAGCCAGCCGATATCCGCGTCGCTCAGCGAAAGCCCAGCCTTGAGCGGCGGCACGACCGACGCCAGCACATAGCGGTCCAGATAGTTAAATAGATTTAACCCGGTCAGAAACGCTAGGCCCAAATAGGGATGCAGGTTCTTGTTCATGGCTGCCATGGCGGTAGCGGCTCCGGGAAACCAGGAACCTAAGCAGAGTTCGCAAAAGTGGCCTTCCCGGTTTTGCGATAAAACTCCGCGAAAACGAAGGACTCTAAGCAGA
>JBKQNN010000420.1:0-3630 GCA_052145975.1 Rhodomicrobium sp.
TGTACGATCCCGGAGTGGGCGCATCCGCGCCCTTCCGGGTTGACGCCGTTTATAACGCAGGCGAATTAAGCCGCACAGCAGTGGGTCGAGCCGGGCCATGACAACCCAGATTGCTGCGATGCCCCGCGCGGCATTAGCACATCGGTAAGGCGCTGTGGGCCACGATTGCGTTGTGGGAAGGCACGGCGCGGTTGGGAGGCTTGCCATGGCTTTATTTGCAGGACTGAGAGCGCAGCCGCAGAGGCTGCCGGGAGGCAAGCGGCGGTGTTGCGCAGCGCGGGCCGGTGCAGCTTCCAGCGCGCGTCCCCCGCGCCAAAAGGTAAACGCGTGGCGCCGCTCTTACACGCCGCATTCGCCAGGATTTGGGCGGCCCAACCTATCGAACATGGCTAACAAACCGCTAAGAACATTGCGTTCTCCGCCGTTGCGAGGAGCGAAGCCCCGAGCCTGCTCCGCACCCGCTTCGGCTACGAAGGCGGAACGGCCGCCTCGCGATGATGGCCGGTCAAAAAACTCAAATCCGGGCGCCACGGGCCGCCGCCGCCAAACCCCTGCTTTGCCTATGCGAGCGGACCTCGAAGAACAGCGCTTGCCCGATCACCGCCTTCACCGTTTCGGCGCTGAAGGGCTTGGCGATCAGGAAGGCCGGCTCCGGCTTCGATCCCGTCAGCAGCATCTCCGGATGGCCGGTTATGAAAATAACCGGAACTTCGAGCTCGCCCAGTATCTCGTTCACCGCCTCGACACCCGAGCTGCCATCGGCAAGTTGAATGTCCGACAGAATCAGTGAGGGCCTTCTCTCATGCGCGAGCCTTAGCGCATCCTCGCTGGTGCGCGCGATGCCCGTGACGCGGTGGCCTGCGCCGATGGCCAAGTCTTCGAGATGCGCTGCGGTCAGCGGCTCGTCCTCGATTATCAGGATGTCCGCGGGTCCGATCTTGTCTGCAATTTCCAGGTCCGCGGTCGCCACGAGCGCTGCGACCTCAGCAGAATCGGTGTCAAGGATTTGGGCGATAGCATCCGCGTCGAAGCCTTCGACCGATAATAGCAGGAACGCCTGCCTTGGCTTCGGCGTCAGCGCCTGCAGGCCCCGCATGGCTTCCGTGTGCTCCAGCCGGAATGCCGGGAACGCATTCGCGTCCACGGAATTCCATATCTTCAGGAATAACTTGTAGAGCGCGACTTTGCGATCCAGCTCCAACGGAAACATGGAAGGGTCTTCGACGAGCGCTTCGAGGAGTGCCACGACATATGCATCCCCGCTTTCCTGAGATCCCGAAAGGGCCCGCGCGAACCGGCGCAGCGAGGGCAGATGCGGAGCGATAGATTCAGAGACCGTCATTGGCGTTCACCTCTAAACTATTGCCGCGATATAGTTGCACCCCGCTGCAACAAACATCCAGGAAACGTGTTCCATTGGGTGAACAGGCATTTAAGGCAATACCCTCAATGTCCGGTGCCACCGGCGATCCAGGCAAAGGATTTGATATTATGAACGTATCCGGCGAGAGCGAGGAGGAGGTGCTCCTCCCGGCTCAGGAAACCCAGCAGCACCGGACAAATCAGGGAACAGCGCAGGAAGCATTGGGGGGCCGTGCGGGCTCGCTGCCCGAAGAGGTGCTCGAGGGAAGGAGAAGGAGGGGCCGGCCGGCCGCGGCCAACCCGGCGGGCGGTTTGGACGAGGCGCGATTTACCGCCGGTGTCGTCCTGTTCTACGAAGCCGTTCTCAGAGAGCCGATCCCCGCGAAGATGCTTCGCCTTGTTGAGGAGATCGCAAAGCGGGAGCGGGAATAATGAGCGATCGCGCGGACTTGCGTGACGAGCGGGTCGATCACGCAGACTTGCGTGACGAGCTAGTCAAATGGATACCGAACCTGCGCGCGTTTGCGCTTTCGCTGACGCAAAGCGCGCATCATTCCGACGATCTTGTTCAAGATACGCTCGTCAAGGCTCTGTCCAATCTCGACAAGTTTCAGATGGGCACGAATTTGCGGGCCTGGCTGTTCACCATCCTGCGCAACAGCTTCTACAACGACATCCGCTATAAGAAATATCACCAAACCGCTAGCCTGGACGAAGTCGATCCCTGCTATCTGGAGCTGCGCGCAACGCAGGAGAAATACGTCGAGTTTCAGGACGTGCTGAAGGGCCTGAGCCGGCTTGTCCCCGAACAGCGCGAGGCGGTCGTGCTGATTGCCGCCGAGGGGCTGTCTTATGAGGAGGCCGCCGCGGTTTGCGACTGCCCGGTCGGGACGGTCAAAAGCCGGCTGAGCCGCGCGCGCCAGCGCCTTGAAGAATACGCCAATGGTGAAAATGCCAAGGCAGAGCCGGTGCCCTGATTTCATGCGACGGTTAGCGGCGTCGGTCCGCTATTTTCTAATATACCAACTTCATGCACGCGCCTCAACGATCTTGACTATTTGGTAGAAATGCGCATCTGGAGTGGACACGGCCACCGTCTTCACAACAATAGAGGACGTCTTCGGAACTAAACATTATCATGACCTTAGCCCTAATTCGGAGGTTGAGTAAGCCGCCGCTTCGCGGCATGGGGGCGGCGATTGTTTCCCTTATCGAGGCGGAAGACCCGCTCCATGCCTAACCGGAGATCGAAAGGCGCCATCGAGCAAGAAAGGGAGAGCGCTGACGCCGGAGCCCGCATTAGCCGCCACCGGTTCAAGGCACTTGCGGAAGAGCGCGCCCTGCTCTTAAGGGAGGTCAATCACCGCGTCAGCAACAGCCTTCAGCTGATTGCGTCGCTCCTGCATTTCCAAGGAGAGATGTCCGGAAACGCGGACGTGAAAGTGGCGCTCAAGGAGGCCAACAGCAGGGTTCTCGCGGTCGCCAGGGTTCACCGCTCGCTCTACACGTCTTTCGATGTGAGGTGGATTTCGCTCCCCAGCTATCTCTCAAGCCTGATCCGCGATTTGAAGGATGTCGCCGCGGGAAGGGACGGCGAGGAAAGCGCCATCGGCTTTTTCTCCGATCCGATTCAAGCCGGCCCGGATACGGTGGTTGCGGTTGGGATCGTGGCGGCGGAGCTCATTTTGAACGCGCTCAGGCACGCTTATCCGGGGGGCAGTGGACCTGTACGGGTGTCGCTGCGTGCGGAAGGGTCGAACGTGACGCTGGCCGTCGAGGATGAGGGCATCGGCGGCATGAGCGATGCCGCGCGCCGGCATGGAGTGGGTCAGCGCATCATGTCGGGAATGGCCGATAAGCTATGCGGCTCTTTGCACTATGAGGCGCGGCATCAGGGCACCCGCGCCGTTTTGACTTTCCCTGCCGGCGAAGACGTCAGTCTGCTCTTAGACAAGCCGCAAAACATAACGCCCGCGGCCTGAGTATCTGCTCGCCCTGCGAGCACGCTCTCAGGCGTACTATTCTGGAGCATAAGCCTGTTGCTGTGGGATACTTATCCGGCTTTCACCGGGAATCAAGCCGGGCGAGAGGCTCCAGCAAAGCCTCCGGTATCGGCTCGTCCAGGATATCGGCCCCAAGGCCGGTGAGCTGCCGGTCGATGCGCTGCATTTCGGCGATCTCGCGTGACAGCGCCTCGTCGCTCCGCAAAAGTGTCTCAAACTCCGCGAGGTCTTCTCCGCTCAGCTCACCATCGAGATAAGCCGAAAC
>JBKQNN010000421.1:0-11101 GCA_052145975.1 Rhodomicrobium sp.
TTCGCGCGCATTGCTTCTGAGAGGCCTGAGAGGACGCCGGAAAACCCGCACCCCCGGCTTTTCCTTCTGAAGCCGCTCGATGCGCGCCTTCTATCGGCCGATACGATTGTCCTCGCCGGCCTCAACGAAGGCTGCTGGCCCCAGACCCCTGGCCCCGACCCCTGGCTTAACCGGGCGGATCGCGCTTTTGTAGGCTTGCCGCCGCAGGAGCGCCGCATCGGGCGTTCGGCGCATGATTTTTTTTCGCTTGCCGCTTCCGCCCCGCAGGTGATCCTTACGCGATCAAAAAAGGAAAATGGGAGCCTCACCCGGCCAAGCCGGTGGGTCTCGCGTATCAAAGCGCTGGCAGAAGCAGGTAAAACGGCCGCGCTTAATACGGATCGGCCCTGGCTTGATTGGGTGGCCGGCCATGGGGCGCCCGGTGCCGCCGCTCCAGCGACCCGCCCCCGGCCCCGGCCTCCGCTCGCTTTCCGCCCACGGCGCTTGAGCGTAACCGCTATCGAAAACTGGTTTGCCAACCCTTACGCCATATACGCGCGCCGGATTCTCGATCTTGAACCGCTCCGCCGCCTCGATGAAACGAGCGACGCGCGCGACAAAGGCATTCTTTATCACGCGGCGCTGCATGCCTTCTTCCAGGACCATCCAGGGGAGCTGCCGCAAAACGCCGCCGAGGCACTGACCGCGAAGCTCGACAAAGCAGCGGAAGAGCTGGGCTTCAATCTCGCCAACGCACCGTTTTGGAGGCCGCGTTTCGTCCGCTTTGCGGAGTGGTTCGCCGCGACGGAGGGCGGCAGGCGGGAAGGCGTGCAGCTTCTCAAGAGCGAGGTAGCCGGCAAGCTCGTCCTGCCGGCGCCCGCTGGGCCTTTCGAGATCACCGCGCGGGCCGACCGGATCGACAGGCTGAGCGATGGAAGCTTACGCATCTACGATTTCAAGACGAGCGCCAACACGGCCAAGGTTTCAGCGGGCCGCGGCGCGCCGCAGCTTGCCCTAGAAGGGCTTCTTGCCAAGGAAGGTGCCTTCGCCGGCATTCCTGCCGGAGCGGCGGCGGACTTCTGCTATATCGTAGCAACGGGCGGCGAACCTCCCGGCGAGATCGTCCCGCCCAAAGTACCCGCCGCGGAAGCGATCGAGGCCGCCCGCAAAGGCACGCTCCGTCAGATCGATCGCTTCGACGACGAGGCAACTCCCTACACGTACGAGACGCGTGCGGTTTTCCGCGATAAAGCGGAAAACGATCCTTACGCCCACCTCGCCCGCGTTCGCGAATGGGCCGCCGATGCCGATGATAGCGAGGCGGACGATGAGTGAGACCCTTGCCGCCCAAGCGATGCTGCTGGCCGACGCCGAGAAAAAGCAGCGCCGCGCGGCCGATCCTTCGGTCTCCGCCTGGGTTCGTGCCAATGCCGGCACCGGCAAGACCCATGTGCTCGTTCAGCGCATCTTGCGGCTCTTGCTTGCGGGCGCGAGTGCGCGTTCGATCCTTTGCCTGACGTTCACGAAGAACGCGGCCGTTGAAATGGAAGCGCGCGTCCTCGCCAAGCTTGGCGAGTGGGCCACATCCAGCGATGCGGACCTCAAACCGCTGCTTGCCAAGCTCCTGGATCACCCTCCCACCGAAGCCCAGATGGCGCAGGCGCGCTGCCTGTTTGCAACCGTCATCGATGCGCCGGGCGGGCTCGCCATCATGACAATTCATAGCTTTTGCGAGCGCGTTCTGCGCCGCTATAGCCTTGAGGCAAATGTTCCCCCCGGGTTCACTGTGCTGACCGAAGAAGAGGCGCGGGACGCCTTGCAGGAAGCGTGCGCCGGCGCGTTTTCAGCCATCTCAGCAGGACCTGGGCGCGAAGCGTTTGAGCGTGTTGCCGCTCATGCGAGTGAGCGCGACTTTGCCGGCGTGCTGCAGGCTATGTTGGGCAAGCGTGCTGAAATCACGCGCCTGTTCGCCCTTACCGCTGCGGAGCAGCCTCTACCCGAGATCGAGGCGAGGCTGCGCCGGCTTTTCAATCTCTCCTTAGCGGACACAAGGGAAGCACTCCTGGCGCGTGCCGCGCCGGCGCTTGATTTGCACACGCTCGAGGAGGCCATTGCCGCGCTCAAAGGCGGCTTGAAAAGCGATTGCGAAAGCGCGGCAAGGTTCGAGGCAGTTCGGCAAGCGGCCAGCAGCGAGGCGAAATGCACGGCACTCAAGGCCGCCTTCGCCACAAAGGATGGCGAGCCGAGAAAGTCGCTGATGACAACCCAGGTCAGGAAGCGCGCCGAGGCGCTGAGTGAGGCGCTCGTGGCGGCTCAAAGCGCATTCCTCGCCCTCGATGAAAAGATTTGCGGCCTCAAGCTGGTCGAGGCGAGCGTTGCCCTGCTTCACCTGACAGACGCGATTTTCGAGCGCTACGAGGCTGCAAAGCGCGCCCGCACCGCGCTCGATTTCGACGATCTTATCGCCCAAACCCGCCGCTTGCTCTCCCGGCAGGAAGCCACGGAATGGGTGCTCTATGAACTCGACGCCCGGGTCGACCATATTCTCATCGATGAGGCCCAGGATACGAGCCCGGAGCAATGGGAAATCGTCGCAAAGCTGACTTCCGACTTTTTTGCCGGGCAGGGCGCCCGCGATTGCGTGCCCACCCTCTTCGCCGTGGGCGACGAGAAGCAATCGATCTACGGTTTTCAAGGTGCCAGGCCGGAGCTGCTGCAGGCTTACGGCACTGTCTACGAGGCGAGTGTCAACCAAGCCGGATTCTCCTGGTGCACGGCCGATCTCAATCTCTCGTTCCGCACGCTGGCTCCGATCCTCGCTGCCGTCGATCATGTGTCGGACGCGCTGTCCGGCCTGCAACAGGGCAATTCCGTGCGGCATCTGGCCTACCGCCCCGAAAATGGCGGGCTCGTCGAGCTATGGGAGCCTGAGCGGGGCGAAAAACAGGAAAAGGGTAGCGTCTGGGAGCCCGATGCCGCAACCGCGCCAGCGCCCAAGCCTGCGGAAGCTCTAGCAGAACGCATCGCCGGGCAGATAAAGCACTGGCTCGAAAGCGGCGAAGGGCTTGCTTCGCGCGGTCGCGCCATTGAGCCGGGCGACATCCTAATCCTACTCCGCAAGCGCGAGCCGATGGCCAGGTTGCTGCAGGCTGCATTGAAACGCGAGGGCATCCCTGTCGCTGGGGCCGACCGGATCGCGCTCACCGATGAGCTTGCGGTTATGGATCTGCTCGTGCTTGCCGATGCTCTGCTGCAGCCCGAGGACGATCTTTCGGTTGCCACGGTTCTGAAAGGCCCGTTATTCGGGCTTAGCGAGGACGATCTTTTCAAACTGGCCTACGGGCGGGAAGTCTCGCTTTGGCAGGTTTTGGAGCGCGATCCAGACTACGGCGCGCACTGTAAGCGGCTTACCGCGTGGCGTGCACTGGCCGGAAGGCTCAGCCCCTTCGACTTTTTCGCTCACATCCTGGAAGCCGAGGGGGGCCGGAGGGCGTTTGGCGCGAGGCTTGGGCCGGCGTGTTTCGATGCGCTCGACGAGTTCCTGGGCCTCGCCGAAACGTTCAGTGCCCGGTCGCAAGCAAGCTTGGCTGAGTTCGTAGCCTTCGCGCGGAAAAGTGCCTCCGAGGTGAAGCGCGAAACGGACCAGGCGGCGCGCGAGGTCCGCATCATGACCGTCCATGGCGCCAAGGGCCTCGAAGCCAACATCGTCATTCTGGCCGACACTTGCGGCAATAAGAACGCCTCCCCGGTTCCGGTTTTCTTCTTGGACGATAACAGCGGCGCGCCCGCCATTCCCGTTTGGGCCGTCAAGGGAACCGGCGGTTTGCGGCCCATCGCGGACGCAAAGGACGCCATCAAGGCCGGCGAGCAGCGCGAGCAAGGGCGGCTTCTCTACGTGGCTATGACGCGCGCCCGCGACCGGCTTTACATCGCTGGCTTTCACAATGGCTCGCTGCCGGCGGGGAGCTGGTATGCGACGATCCAGAAAGCTTTGGCGCCAGCGCTCAAGGAAGCGCAGGATGCTGAGGGCCGAACCGTTTGGCGGACAGAGCAATGGCAGGAGACCGGCGCGCTGGCCTTGAGCGCGGCTCATTCGGATGGGGAGGGATTTCCCGCGTGGCTGGCGGCGCCTGCGCCAAAGGAGCTACCGCATCCGATCCTCTCGCCCTCCCGGATCGTGGAGGCCGCCGGAGCAGGCCCGGCCGCTTTCGCGCAACGCGCAGGGGTGGATCGCGAAGCGGCGCAGACGCGCGGAACACTGATCCATCGGCTTTTGGAGGTCTTGCCTGCCTTGCCCGCGGAGGACCGCGCGAAAGCCGCAAGGCTCATTGCAGCCGCCTTCGCCAGCGAGCTTAGCGCGCAGCAAAGGGAGGAGGCAGCCCTGCATGTGCTTTCGCTGCTTGCAAAGGGAGCGCTCGCGCCGGAGGGCGGACAGACGCTGGCGGAAGCCGGTCTCGCGGTGACGGTGTGCAACGCCAAGGGCGAGCCAATAGCGGCCATCCTCGGCCAGGCCGACCGCATCGGCTTGAGCGACGGCGCAGCCGCCGTCTTCGACTATAAATCGGGCAGCCTCCCGGCGGACGGCGCCGTCAAACCCGCCCATCTCGCACAGCTCGCCTGCTACAGGCTCGCCCTGCAGCGCATTTACCCGGACGCGCGGCTGCGCGCCGCCATCTTCGACACCAGCTCCGGCAACGCCTTCGAAGCGGCCGGGCAGGACATCGACGCCGCGCTCCAGCAAGTTCTCGGCGCGCTTTGACCGTGGCGCCGCCGCCTGGTCATACCAGTTCCGGTTGATCGCTTCCGCCACGTCATTGCGAGCGCAGCGAAGCAATCCAGGGGCAACTCACGGATGTTGCTTATGGATCGCCACGGCGGCTTTGCCGCCTCGCGATGACGATGGCGGAAGTATTCAACCGGATTTCGCGTCGGCCCAAACCCTCCGGCAGACCGCCGTCAGTGCCGCATCGGCACCGGCAAATTGGTGTGATCGAGGACGTAGCGCGTGACACCGCCCAGCAGCGCCTAAATGCGATGCTAAAGGGTGAGCGCCACGGAGAGTGCACCATTTGCGTGTTATACCTGCCGCCAAAAGTCCTGTCCGCTTTGGAACACTCCCCGTCAATGCGAGGCGGCCTTGCCGCCGTGGCGATCCAGGAGCAACGTCAGTGACTTGACTGGATTGCTTCGCTTCGCTCGCAATGACGGCGAACGGTCAAGACTTATGGCCGTTGGTATTATACCTGCCGCCAAAAGTCCTGACACCTTTGTCCTTGGCCGTTCTTTCAGACGGCCAAAGGTAGCTATTTATATAGAAGTAGGCTTTCTGCCGAACGAACCCAATTTTCATCAACAAAAACAAACGGTAGCTCCGCACACCTTGACGCTGGGGCGCAGCACGCCCCGGCACAGGAGTGGAAATCTCTCACGGCTGGTATTAGTGCCGCATCAGCACCGGCAGATTGGCGTGATCGAGGATGTAGCGCGTGACACCGCCCAAAAGCGCCTCCCGCCATTCGCCATGGGCATAGGCGCCCATCACCAGAAGATCGGCGCCAAGTTCATGCGCCAGTTTCAGGAGCTGCGCGCCTACGGGCCCATCGTGACCCGGTACGGCATGGGCCGATGCCTGGATGCCATGCTCGCGAAGCAGGGCTGGGACCACAGCTTCGGTCACGCGGGCGCGTAGCACATGCACGGCTTCCGCCTTGGCCAGGATCGGCATGGCGTCCAGAACGGCTTTCGGGGCGCGTGCATCGTCCTTCCAGGCGACCGCGACCACGCGCCCGAATTCGCCTTTGCTCTCCGGCGGCACGATCAGGACGGGGCGTGAAGTATCGAATAGCGCAGCGTGGAGCGCGTCGCGCGTCTTGCCGGGTTCGCGCGCGCTGCCCAGAACCGCGGCGCTGGAAATCCGGCCAAGCTCGCCCACGAGATGAGCGATGTCGCCTTCGGTTTCGATAAACTTGACGGTTCTCAGTGGCCGCACCTGCTCTTCCCAGCGCCGCGTCATGGACCTTACCTCGCGCGCCCACGCTTCCTCGGAGGCTCTGAGGCTCGCTTCCTGCGCATGGGTGAGGGCTTGATCGGCCTCCATCAGCTCGGCGACCGGCGGGGTGCGCACCGCAAGTGCCTCAAGCGTCGCTTTGTCTCCACAGAAGCTCAAGAGCCGCGTCGCGTTAGACAGCACGCTACCCACATTTTCCGGCCGGTCCAGCACCGCCAGAACCACGCCGCCATTGGCCGTTGCGCCCAAGACTTCTCGCTGTGGCGCGCCCCTGTTGATGACCTCGGCGCTCGCATAGCCCGCGGTCACGGCCAGCAGGCAAAGGATGAGCGATAGCGCGATGTTCGCGAAGGCGGCGCCGAGCTTGCCGTCGCGGGCCAGGTCCAGGGTTTGCAGACTGAAGGACGAGAAGGTGGTGAAGCCGCCGCAGATGCCGATCATCACAAAGGCGCGGGCATCGGGGGTCGCGGAAAAGCGTCCCTCGCTTGCCGTGAGCGCGGCGAACAGGCCTATGACGAACGAGCCGGTGACATTGATGAGAATGGTGCCCCAGGGAAAATGCGGCCCGAGCACGCGAACCACGGCGTTCGCCATCCAGGCGCGGGCAACGCTGCCGATGGCGCCGCCCAGAGCGATGTAGAGATAGGTCAGCATGAGCGCTCCGCGTTTCGAAGGCGGGCACAAAAATACCCGCCGTTAAGCGGGTTCCTCGCAGATTCCCGCCGCTTTCGTTGCAGCAGGAGCCATCAGCCAAATGGCGGTTTCGGGGGTGCCCCATCCCCGTCGTCCGCAACCTTATAAAGGATCACGGTAATTTCGCAAGAGGAGGCAGTGCGGGTCTCACGGCCAAGACCCGCAGGCAAACATTCCGGTGTCACAAGCGTGTGCTAAGTAATACCAACCGTCAAAAGTGCTGACCGTTCCGGCAAACTCCCCGTCCTCGCGAGGCCGCCTTGGCGGCCGAGGGCGTCCAGAAGCAACTTCAGTGACTTGCCTCTGGGTTGCTTCGCTTCGCTCGCAATGACGAAGAACGGTCGAAACTTATGGCGGTTGGTATAATACGCTTCTTTCAATTTGCTGCCCGCTTTCGGAGCTCCGGTATGCCCTCTAAAACACGGAAGTCTGTGCTGTTGTCCACTTTGGCGGGTGTGCTCGCTGTATCCGTAGCGGTAGCTGCCTACGCTCAAGAGCGCGGCACGCGGGATGGCGCGCCCGTGACGGCAAGCCCCATCAAGCATCTCATCGTTATCATTGGCGAGAACCGCACCTTCGACCACGTTTTCGGCGTCTACAAGCCGCGGCCTGGCGAGACGGTGTCCAATCTTTTGTCCAAGGGCATCGTGACCGAAGACGGTAAGCCCGGACCGCATTTCGAACTGGCCCAGCAATATAAGGCGGCGCCGCAGCCCAGCTATTTTATCGCCGCCCAGGGCAAGACGCCCTACGGCTTCCTGCCGCCGCCTCAGCTCGAAGGCACTCCGAATGAGCCTGGCACCAAGCAGCCGCCCTTTACGGTTATTCCAGAGGGGGCGGAGCCCGGTCTAGCACCGGCCGATTTGCATCTGCTGACCACTGGCGCCACCGGCTTGCCGGACAAGCAAGGCCCCGATTTGCGGGTGCCCGGCGCGGAAAAGCTCCCCAATGGGCCGTTCCAGCTTACAGGGCCGAACCTGCCCTACGATTCCTACACCGCTGACCCCGTTCACCGCTTCTACCAGATGTGGCAGCAATCCGATTGCAGCGCCGCGCAGGCTACGCCCGCCAATCCAAGCGGCTGCCTCAGCGATCTCTACCCCTATACCGCCATAAGTTCCTCCTCAAAAGAGCAGGGTGGAACCTCGATGGCATTTTATAATGTGCTGCAGGGGGATGCGCCCTACCTCAAGGCGCTCGCCGATGAGTACACGATGAGCGACAACTACCACCAGGCGCAAATGGGCGGCACCATGGTGGAGCATTTCTATATCGCTTTTGCCGATAACCTCTACTATAGCGACGGCAAGGGTAACGCCATTCCTCCCTCAGACTTCGCCATGGCGAACCCGAACCCCAAAAGCCTGGCGGACAGCCATTTCTCGTCCGACCACTGCAGCTGGTTCACGAATTGCTCGGATGCGTCTGAGCCCGGAGTAGCGCCGATCCTGAGCTATCTCGCCTCGCTTCCCTACAAGCCGGCCTCGAAATGCGAAGCCGGCCACTATTATGTGCTGAACAACATGACGCCGGGTTACAAGGCCGATGGCTCGCCCGATAAAGGCGAAAAGGCGCTGCCGCCCACCACTGTACGCAGCATTGGCGATGCGCTGAGCGAGAAGGGCATCTCTTTCCGCTATTACGGCGGCGGCTACCAGGGCGCCTTAAGCGGGAAGAAGGCGCCTTACTGCGATCTCTGCAACCCGTTTCAGTTCCAGGCGTCGATCATGGGCAATCAAGCTTCGCGCGCTGAGCACCTGAAGGATGTGCAAGATCTGCTAAGCGATATCGAGGGCGGCACGCTGCCCGCCGTCTCCTATGTGAAGCCCGATTGGTGGACGGACGGGCATCCGCAAAGCTCGAAGCTCGGTCTGTTCGAAGCGTTCACGCGCAATGTTATCGAGCGCGTCAAGGCCAAGCCGGAGCTGTTTGCGGATACTGCGATCTTCGTCACTTTCGACGAAGGCGGCGGCTATTACGATTCCGGCTTCATTCAGCCGCTGGATTTCTTTGGCGACGGGCCGCGCATCCCTTTCATAGCCGTGTCGCCATACGCTACGGGCGGCCGCGTCGTGCACGGCTACGCCGATCACGCATCGGTGGTGAAATTTATCGAGCGGAACTGGGGCCTTGCACCGCTAAGCGCCCGCAGCCGGGATAATCTGCCAAATCCCAAGACGGATGCCCGCAACCGCTACGCGCCGGTCAACAGCCCTGCGATTGACGACCTCTACGGCATGTTCGATTTCGGCCGGAAGTAACATGAAATCCGGCTAATTACATAGCATTAGCCGCCGCACGGTTGCAGTGGGGGCTATCCGTCACCAGACGATGGTTTGGAAGAGGTCGAGGCGGTCCTTGAGGTAGTCGCGTTCGATGGATAAGCCCTCGTTGCCGAAAACCAGCGTTTCCTCGTCGTCCTGTTTGAAGCGCGGCCAGTCCAGCGCGCCGCCGCCATTGGGATCGCCGGTCTTGGCGAAGTTGGTCCAGTACAGCATCATCAGCCGGCTGACTTCGTAATTATGCCGGTGCATCAGCATGTTAAGCGGGAAGGGAACCACCTTCCGCAGGGTGCCAAGCGCGTAGGCCACCTCAAGTCCATGCGGCGAGCCGCCCAGAAGCCGCAGCAGCGGCGGCTGGAAATCGAAGTTGTAATGATAGACCGGCAGGCCCTTGTGGGTGGCGTCTCTCGCGATCATGCGCGCGGGTTCGACGAAATGGGCGTCGCCCCAGATGTGGTCGGCGAGGAAGCCGTTCGTCATGAGGAGCTGCGGCGGGTACATCGAGGATAGTTCGTCGAGCTGCGAGCCCGCGGCGCGCGTCACATCGGCTTCCGTGACATGCAAGGCTTTGCGCAGAAGCACGCCTTCATAGCTGTTGGAGCCCACGATGAGCGGCACGGGAGCCTCGCCGCCGCTGTCGAAAACCGCCTCCAGCTGGCCGGTCAGCAACTGCCCGTCGAGAAACGGCGCGTGGTCCTCAACTCCGGCGTCGCGGAGATTCTCCAGCAGTTCCTCCCAACGCTTGCCGCGCAAGCCTGCAATCGCATTTTCAGGCGCGAGCCCGAAGGCGTGCGCGGCTTTCTCGCCGATCTGATGCGCCGAAAGAAACCTGCCGCTACTCGCCTCGAGCGAAGGCGCGATCCAGCGCCCGCCGCCGCTTTGGACGATGGCTTTGTGGAATAGCCCGCGCGCGGAGGGCGCCGTCATGAGCGCAAGCACGCTGATGCCGCCGGCGGACTCGCCGAACAGGGTGACGTTGGAGGGATCGCCGCCAAAAGCCTCAATGTTGGCTTTCACCCATTGCAGCGCCGCGACTTGGTCGAGAAGGCCGTAATTCGCGGTGGGAAATCCTTCCGCCTTCGCCTCCGCGTCGAGCTGCGGATGCCCGAAAAAGCCAAGAATACCAAGGCGATAGTTGAGCGTGACCACGACCACGCCGCGCGTGGCGAGGTTGTCCCCGTCGTAGATCGGCATCCGCGCGGAGCCGTTCTCGAAAGCGCCGCCGTGCAGCCAGACCATCACCGGAAGCCGGGCTCCTGGGCGCCGTGAGGGCGTCCAGACGTTGAGCGTCAGGCAGTCCTCGCTCATGTCGCGAAGCGGGATGTCCTTGCTGGGGGTTTGCGGGCAGGCGGGTCCGAAGGCATAGGCCTGGCGGATGCGCTTCCAGGCCGCCACCGGCGCTGGCGCACGCCAGCGTAGCTCCCCTACGGGAGGCGCGGCGTAGGGAATGCCCCGGAAGACGCGCACGCCGTCCTGCCAAAGCCCCTCCAGTTCGCCGCTGACCGCCGCAACGCGAGCCTGAGCCCAAGCCATTGATGTGTATGCGGAAAAACAGAGCGCCAGAGCTGCGGCAATCGCAGCAGTGGCAAGGGCCTTGCAAATTTTCATGAGCCATCGCTTCCGAGCTTAAATACCTGCCCGGTATTGGGAGCATAAATCGTGGCCCTATTTGGGATGGAGTGCGGCTTTTCGCGGCCGGTGCGCCGATGGTATAACTCCAGCGCCCCGCAAAACGCAGGTGAGACGTTAAGGGCTGGGGTGGGCCGCCTGGCCCTTTTTGATGAGTAGAATTGTAGGCGATAGCTCCTTAAGGGGGCGTTAGCGCGGCGCTGGATGATAATGCATTGATATTGCATATTAAAAGTGGCTCCGCACGGCGCGCTTTTGGTTAATTCGCCAACTGCAAATATATTTAATAGTATTTCGGAGTCGCAGAAATCGACCTAAAGCGGGAAAAGATTCGCAGAAAGACGGCGGCGGAAAATAGGACGCGGTGCCGTTTACCACGCTGGCATTAACGTGCGCCACGAAGGCGCGGATTACCAGTGGAGGAAGGTTCCACCCGGAGAATGGTTGGTTAGCTCCGGTAGCTGACAGGCGGCTTGGGCAGGTAACTGACTGGGCCGGAGCCCTTTGACAA
>JBKQNN010000422.1:0-4959 GCA_052145975.1 Rhodomicrobium sp.
CATGGCATTGATCCCTTTTCGTGTCCAGATCGTCGCGAAACGTCCGGATAGGAGTAGAATCAATGTCATGCGCTCCGTCCATAAAATTAAACCGGACAGCCGTGGGTCAAGCCCGGCCATGACAGCAGGAGATGACGGCATCGATTCATCCAGAAGGGCCGGCCGCCCGGCCGGTGTGAAACTCGCAACGGCGGTGCGGATGCGGCGGATTTCCGGAAAACCCATCGCTCAAACTCCCGCGTACATCCGCCCCGGGTTGAGCACGCCCGCCGGGTCGAAAGCATTCTTAAGCGCCTGAACGATCTTCATCTTTGTAAAGGGCAGCGGATGGAAAACCTCGATGGCCGAACGAACCGCCCGCGGCGCCCGCATCAGCGTGGAATCGGCCTCGAACTCAGCCAGCACGCGCCGCACCTCGGTGACGCTTGCATCCGAAGATGGCGGCAATTCCAGCCAAAGCAAGCCGCCAGACCATTCATAGGCGGCATTGACCTCGAAAAAGGCGGAGAGGGCCCGCACAATGAGCGCGGCCTTGGAAGGGGCCGTGGCAATGCGCCACAACGGCCGCTCGAAATCCTCCGATAGAAACGAAAGCGAACGGATATCGGCCCAAAAATCCTGCGACCTCTGCGGATCGAGCTCGTAGGTATCGCCGAAGGGAGCAAGCTCCCGGCGCAGCTTCTCGGCGCGGTAGCCAAGGCTTCTGGGCGCACCTTCCAGCCTGAGCGCGGTAAGCGCGGTTCTGGCGGGCGCGATCTCCTGGTCGCTCAAACGCGCTGTGAGTGCGGCATGCAGATGAACGGTGCCTGAAACCTCGTAGGGCGTGCCCATGGCGGCGCTCATGACCCCTGTTGCCGCCTCGTCGGCCAGCCCCAGAAACATCACCGTGCGGCTCTCAGGCGCCTTTGGCAGCACCTTGAACGTCACCTCCGTGAACACCGAAAGCGTGCCCCACGACCCGCTCAGGCCCCGCACGAGATTGACGCCGGTTACGTTCTTCATCACGCGCCCGCCCGATTTGATGAGCGTGCCCTCGCCGTTCACGGCGCGGATCCCGAGCATGTGATCGCGCGCAGCTCCGCGCAAAACGCGCCTCGGCCCCGAAATGTTCATGGCCGCGACGCCGCCAATGCTGGCGGCAAGCGCGTCCCTGCCATAGATCCGGCTGAAATCGGCGGGTTCGAAGGCCAGCTCCTGGCTATGCCGGGCCAGCGCCGCCTCCACTTCGTAGAGCGGGGTGCCGGCTTTCGCCGAGATGACGAGCTCGTTGGGCTCGTAAAGTGTGATCCCCGACAGTTTCGCGGACGAGATCACCGCCGAAGGGTTCAAAGGCCGGCCCGCTTCGCGCTTGGAGCGAAATCCGCAGATCTCAAGAGGATACCGGCCGGCACGGGCGTCTTTCACGAAGCCGGCCAGTTCCTCTTCGTTCCGCGGCATGTATACGTCAGCCATGTTTCTCTAGCGCCTCGCCTATAAAGCGGTCTTGCAGATCGAGCGGGAAAACCTTACCGGGATTTAGAAGCCATTGCGGGTCGAAGGCCGCCTTGACCCGCATTTGCTGGATGAGATCGGCCTCCGAAAACTGATAGCGCATAAGCTCACGCTTTTCGATACCCACCCCGTGCTCTCCGGTAAGACAGCCGCCAGCGTCGACGCACAGCTTGAGCAGCTCCGCGCCGCATTCCCCGGCGGCGATCTTCTCGCGGGCATCGTTGGCGTTGTAAAGGATCAAGGGGTGCAGATTGCCATCTCCGGCATGAAAGATGTTCAGAACCTTGAGCTTGTACTTCGCGCCAACCTCTTCCACCTGCTTTAGAACCCCGGCCAGCTTGCTAAGCGGAATAACGCCATCCATGCAATAGTAATCGGAAAGGCGGCCGACGGCCCCGAACGCCGATTTGCGGCCCTTCCAAATCGCCGCCGATTCCTCATCGCTTTGGCTGACGCGAACGGTTGTCGGTTCGAAGCGGCTGGCAATCTCTTTTACACGCCCGATCTGCTCCTCAATATCGCGCGCCGAGCCTTCAACCTCGACGATGAGCATGGCCTCCGCGTCCCGTGGATAACCCGCCTGCGCGAACGTGTCGCATATCTCGATGGCGGGTTTGTCCATGAACTCGATAGCCACGGGGATGAGACCGTCCGCGATGATCGCGGCCACGCAGGCGCCTGCGGATTCGGCCGAGGGAAACCCGATGAGCAGCGGACGGGCCCCTTCGGCTTGCTTCAGAATTCTAACCGTTACCTCCGTTACGATCCCGAACTGCCCCTCCGAGCCAACGGCCAAGCCAAGCAGGTCGTAGCCTTCCCCGTCGAGGTAGTCGCCGCCAAGCTCGACGGTCTCTCCGTTCATCAAGACCATCTTGAGCTTGAGCACATTATTCGCGGTCACACCGTATTTCAGGCAATGCGCGCCCCCGGCATTCGTGGAGATGTTGCCGCCTATCGTGCAGGCCGGCTGGCTCGACGGGTCGGGGGCGTAGAAGAACCTGACCGGGGCAACTGCGTTAGAAATGCCCAAATTGGTAATGCCCGCCTCTACGGTGGCAGTTCTATCCCCAAGATTCACATCCAGGACCCTGTTCATGCGGGATAGGCCGATAACAATGCAGTCCTCTAGGGGTAGCGCGCCGCCGCAAAGGGAAGTCCCCGCGCCGCGCGCGACAACCTTGATGCTGTTTTCATTGCAAAATCTCAGAATCCGGCTAACTTCCGCCGTAGTCTGGGGCAAAACTGCCGCCAGCGGAATGGCCCGGCAGGCGGTGAACGCATCGGTTTCGAAGGCGCGAAGGCCGCTATCCCCGCTCACAAGCGTTCCTTGGCCAACCGCCCTGGAAAGGGCACTCACAATGGCTTGCCTGCGCGCAAGAGCCATGGGGTCGGGTTTTGGCATTTGGATTAGAGACATTTGCAGCGTCGCCTCTTAACTTAAGGGTTTCTCAGGTTTTTGGCCGGGACCGTCTTCCACCTTGCACGAAATTAATGTAAAACCGGCAAATTGCTATAAGTTACGAACATCATATTATCCTATATTGCATCAAGGGCTCTTGACTCTTTCTTGATCTGAACATTTATATGAGCGTTGCATATTTTCGAGCGCCGATTGTATACAACTTTGGGCGTTATGATAAGGAGGGGCCGTGACCTCGATTGCTGACCTCGAAATTTTTGCCAGGGTGGTCACCGCTGGCAGCATGTCGGCCGCTGGACGTGAGCTGGATCTCTCGCCGGCAGTCGTTAGCAAACGGATTAGCCACCTGGAAGCCAGGCTTGGCACGAGACTTTTTCACCGGACCACAAGGCAGTTGCAGCTCACGGAAACCGGCCGCGGTTTTTATGAGCGCGTCGTACAGATCTTGAACACCGTTCAAGAAGCGGAAGCCTTTGTGTCGTCCGGCCACGAGCGGGCCGGGGGAACGCTTCGGATAACGGCTCCCACCGCTTTCAGCAGGCTGCATATAGCGCCGTACCTTGGCAGCTTCATGAAGAAGTATCCCGAGCTTAGTATCGAGATTATCGCAACCGATCACATCATGGATATCGTCCGCGAAGGCATAGACGTAGCCATCCGCATCTCCGAACAGGACGATTCGAGCTTGGTGGCACGCAAGCTTGCGCCCTGCCGGCGGGTTTTTTGCGCTTCGCCAGCCTATTTGAAGGAGCGTGGAACTCCCAAGACTCTTTCCGATCTCACATCCCACAAAGTGGTTGCGGAGAACAACGCTGCGTGGCGTTTGCAGGGCCCGGACGGCGTCGTCTCGCTTAAGCTTTCGAGCGAGATAAAGACCAATAGCAGCGAAATCGTCCATCAAGCGGTGGCCTGCGGCTGCGGAATTGGATTCCTGTCGACCTGGGAGATCCGCGACGATCTTTTCGCGCGCAAACTCGTGCCCATTCTGCCGCAGTACCGTGAGGCGCCGGGAGTTGCCATCTACGCTGTCTATCCCGACAAGCATTTCATTCCCGCTAGGCTTCGCGTGTTTGTGGAATTTCTTGAGGCAGCTTACGGGCCTACGCCCTATTGGGACGAGGACCTCGACTTACCGGCCCGGCCTTCCGCGCGGGTCGCGGCGCACATGCCAGGGGCTTCGGCCGAGGTTTAAACCGGCGCCGGCCGCCACCCCGGCGGCAGATGCGCCGCGCCGGAGGAAGCCAGGTTCATGTCCACCCCCCCTCCACCCGGCAGGGAACGGCAGCTTGTAGAGGCTGCCCTCTTTGTCACCTGCCTAATCGATTTGTTCAGGCCTTCGGCGGGGTTTGCCGCGGTAAAGCTCATGGAGGAAGCGGGCTGCGGCGTCGCGGTCCCCGCCGCTCAAACCTGCTGCGGGCAACCGGCCTACAATTCCGGCGACCGGAAGGCCGCAAAAGAAATCGCTGAGCAGGTCATCGCCGCATTCGAGCACTATTCCTATATCGTGGTGCCTTCGGGATCGTGTGCCGGCATGCTTTGCAAGCACTATCCCGAGCTATTCGATCCGGAAACCGAACCCTCCTGGCATGCAAGAGCAACCGCATTCGCGGCCCGCGTCTTTGAACTTACGGCCTTTCTTTCGGATATTCTTCGCGTCGACTTTACCGGCAGGGCATATCCCCGCCGCGTGACCTACCACGATTCCTGCTCGTCCTTCCGGGAGATGGGGGTTGCCGCTCAGCCGCGGAAGCTTCTGCAAAGCCTCGATGGCATCGCTTTCGTGGAAATGAGCGATCGCGAGGTCTGCTGCGGGTTCGGGGGCGCGTTCTCGATCAAATATCCAGATATCTCAAATGCGATGGTTACGCAGAAGGCAGACCGGATCGCCGAAACCAAGGCGGAAGTCCTGACCGGCGCCGATCTTGGCTGCCTGCTGAACATCGCTGGCAAACTGGCGCGCGAAGGAAAAGCGATAGAGGTGCGCCATATTGCGGAGATACTGGCGGGCGAACTCGAAGAGCCCGGTCTATGCGCGGCGAAGTAAAGCG
>JBKQNN010000423.1:0-5310 GCA_052145975.1 Rhodomicrobium sp.
GGCGCACGAAATCCGGACAGCGGCAGCCGCACCGGTGGCACCGCTGTGCTGACGGCCTTGCAAAGCCGCCTGGAGATGGGCGTTCGCTTGCCGCCGCCAGGTCTTCCGGCAGCAAATCATCCGGGGGCTGCGGGAGTGAACCCTGATGCGTCACGTTTTTTTGCCGGTGCCGGTAACGGCGCGCTCGCAAGGCATGGGCGATACGGCCGCGACGGCTCGTCTGGTAGCGCCTGCTTGCAGCTCGCTGGGCTTGGCGGCGCGCGTCCTCTGCGCAGCTTCCGGCGCAGTAAATCTGGCCGCGGTCGCAATGACTGCAGATGAGTACGCTGGCGCGGCAGCGGGCGCACAGAAAGAACCTTGCAGGCCCCGCCTCGATCCGTTCCGGGCAGCCGGACGGATGTGGACGAAACCTGCGGTGAGTGGGATACTGCCCCCGCATTCGTGCCCAGCACGGTGTGGGGCGTGGCGCTGAGACCCAGCTTGGCCGTTGAGAATAGGCGCCCGCCCGCCTTCAATCCTGGCAGCGTCTTAGCCTGTCCCGCAGCGCCGTGTCAGCCCCGCGGAGGCGCGCCTCGCCTGCAAATCAGCCTGCCTTCGCGTGCTCGCCTGTCAAACGGTGGCTCCTCGCCATGCTGCGCATGACTGCGGTGCCGCTCACGCGCGTTTGACAGCCTGCGCGCGCGAAGTCCTCCGGAGGGCAGGCCGGGACGCAGGAACAGGCGCCCTCAACCGAACTCAGGAACTGACCTTAAGGGAAGCCGCCGCTGCCTTCTTTGCGCTGTCCATCCACGAAGAAAAAACGCGTCACCGGGCACCGCCGTCATCTAAACGCGGATCTGCACCGGCGCTCACAGCCAAGGAGGCGATCCGATGAACACCGGGCAAAAGTTCGCCCGGGTCCTCATCACGCGCCGCGGCCGCACGCTGGCTGTGCGGGTCATGGAGGTATCCCTTCTTTTCCAAACCCCGGTAGCCCTGCCAACCATCCGTGACGATCGTTGATCCTGGCTCAATGTGGCCCTCAACGAAGGGATGAAGGGAAGCTGCCGAGGCATCCGCCAAAGGCGTCATCCGGCAGCGCCCGAATCCTTTGGGAGCCAGGATCTCGACCGCAATACCGGTGAGGACTTTCTGCCCCTGGGCGCGGCCACCGGAGAGCCCCGGTTCCAGCCCTCCAATGTAGGTCTCGTCAACTTCTACCCTTCCACTGAGGCGCTCCCGATCAGGGCGAATCAGGACAGAGCGGAGGCGATGAAGCATGGCCCACACCGTCTGGTAGGATCCGATCTCCAGGGTCCGCTTCAAGCTCAGCGCCGAGATGCCGTCTTTCCCTGTCGCAAAATGCCAGCAGGCGGCGAACCAGACTGTGAGGGGGGTGCGGGTCCGATCGAAGATGGTGCCTGCCATCACGGAGGTGCGCTTTCCGCATCCCGTGCATTGACATCTGCCGTCGCCAAGCCGCCATCCTCCGGGGACTCCACAGGACGGGCAGACAAAGCCGCTAGGCCATCTCAGCCATTCCAGGTAGTCCAAGCAATCGGCATCGGTCTGGAACCACGCCTGGAAGTCTCCAAGGGCTTTGGGGTAGTGGGTGCCGGCACGAGGACGTTCCATGGCGGCATTCTACGCCTAACTCCGGTTAAATGGACAGCCCAGAGATGCCATATTTCGCACGCCGCTAAACTGATGGGATTGGAATTCGATGTTCGATCTTCATAGTCATCTGCTTCCGGGCATCGACGACGGGGCTCCCGATTTGGAGACATCCTTGGCGATGGCTCGCGCTTATGTGGATCAAGGGGTCGAGCGTGTCGCCTGCACACCGCACATTCTGCCGGGCCTTTACCACAACGCCGGGCCCCAAATCCGGCAGGCGGTCAAGGAGTTGCAAACGAGGCTTGACGATGCGGGTATTCCGCTCAGGCTTGCGGCCGGCGCCGACAATCACATCGTTCCGGGCTTTGTTGCAGGGCTCAAGAGCGGGCATCTCCTTACGCTTGCCGATTCGGCCTACGTTTTGGTGGAGCCGCCCCACCATGTCGCCCCTGCCCGCATCGAGGATCTGTTTTTCGATATCCTTTTGGCAGGCTGCGTTCCCGTGTTGACCCATCCTGAACGGCTTTCCTGGATCGAAAACAAGTACGATGTCATAGAGAGGCTTGCGGGGCGCGGCGTCTGGATGCAAGTCACCTCCGGTTCCCTCTTGGGCAGTTTCGGCAGGAGGCCCCGTTATTGGGCGGAGCGCATGCTCGCTGAAGGTCTCGTGCACATCCTCGCAACCGACGCCCACAATATGGGGCCGCGTCCGCCAGACCTTCTCGCAGGGCGAATGCAGGCCGAAAGGCTCGCCGGAGCGGCGGAAGCCCAGCATTTGACCGTAACGCGGCCGCAGGCTGTTCTGCTCAACAAACCGCCTAATACGGTGCCCCTCCCGCTTGCGAAAGGAGCGAACGAAGATTTACGCGGCGTCGAGGCTTCCAACCGTAGCAGTCCCAGCGGCCTCTTTCAGCGCCTGCGGCGGCTCTTCAGTTAGTCTCCGGGCGGTGCAGCAAGCTTCGCGCTAAGATCTTAAAAAGTCCGCGCAACCCGTTCAGGCTGGTATATACATGCTGAATCCCGTTTAAGGTCGGCGGCAATCGCTAAACGGAAAGAATGCAAGAGCCAGCCAGGTGGGGGGAGATGAGCCAACGCAGTCCCGAGGCGCTCCACGCAGCTTTAGCCATTTTGAACCGGCCGCAATTCCTGCGGCGCGCCCGGCGCTCATCCCTGCCAAGGGGTATAACATTGCTTTTGGAGGTTGCAGCGGGCGATCGCGATGCCATCCGCGAAGCGCAGGCGGTCACCGGCAGCTCCGAGGCTCTCCTAACGGAGGCCGCAGGTTTTTTCACGGAGCAGGTGCTCCTCAACCGGAGTTCCGACAGCTACCGCATTCTGGGAGCCGACAGCAGCGCTTCCCCATCGCAGCTGCGCCGGCACATGGCTCTTATACTCAGATGGCTCCATCCCGACCTGGTTCCGGGCAGTGGCGGCGCCCGGCATTTTGACAAGACTGCGCTTGCGGGCCTGGTCACTGGCGCTTGGGAAACCATCAAGACCGAAGACCGCAGAGCCGCTTATGATGCCTCGCTAAGAATTGAGGCTGGGAACAGGCAACGCGAGACTTTTCGAGATGGGCGGAAGCATTCCCCTGCCCTTCCTTCTAGGCGGCCCTTGAGACGTAACCCCGGCCAGCTTGTCCTTTATAAGATGGAGCGTGACTTCTTTTGGGTCCGGGTTCTACGCTACTTTGGACGCCTTAAGTAAGCGGCGGCAGCACAAAAGACCGTGCGTGGTGTTTCAGCCGTGGCCGGGCCCTAAAATCAATACTTCCCATCGTCGTCCTCAAGCACCCGCCTCTTCAAGGCGAGGTTTAAACCCCATGCCCCGAAGAGAAAAAGCAGCACAACTAGCCCGGCGATGCCGCCCAATATAAAGCTAGCCCAAATCAGCGTTGTCATCACGTGCCCCTTTGGGTTGGCGTCTTTCCCATTAAACCGGGATTCCCTGATCGCTAATGACTATTATCCTTTCTCTTCAATCGCTTGCGATTTAAACCAGGAGCCGGCTGCTGTCTACAAGAGGATTGTGGCGGCCAAGCCGGGGGCTTGCTGTTTGGCGTTGGGCCGCGACGCGGCCTCTAGGCCCAGTTCGCCCCTGACGAACGCCTGGCCGTCGACGAGCTTGGAGACGAGCAGCGTTACGAGCGGCTCACCGGAGCGCTGCCCGGCCATATCCTGGAGATGAACGGCGGCAGCTGCTAGCTAAAGCAGTCCAAAAGCCGCAGCCGGAGAAACTCCAGTCCCACTCCCGCAGGCGAGACCATCGATTTCAAGACCGGCGAAGTGTCGCCCTGACAATTCAACGATAACTGCCGGAAAACCAAAAGCCTCCTTCGCGAAGGGGGCTTTTTTTGGGCCGCCAGCACGGCAACTGGCCGGTTGTTACTCCGCCAAGTTCGACGGAAACTGCTCCGCCGTCCCGGCTCAAGTGCCGTGAGAACGTCCTGCTTTACCTTCAGCTTCTCGAACACCGCCTCGCTCTCCACGTCCACGCGGCAGGTGGCGGCGCAGCCGTCACGCATTCAAAGGATTTAAGGCGCGCTTTCTCTTGAAAGGGTTGTCTCTCAGCGAGATGGCTCGCCGCCAGGCTCGCCAAGCTCCTTGAGCAGCGCGGCCGCGGACGTGGCCTGATCTCCATTTGTTCGGCTGGCGGCATGGGCATCGCGGCCATACTGGAGCGCCTAGGAGAGCGGGTACTCCATTGAGTTGCTCGCGCTCCGCCTTGACAATCTTTTCACAGGCTCAAAACGCAATATCGAGCCGGCTCTTCGAGCTTGTTGGCGCAAAAAAAAGGCCACGCGACCATTGCCGACATAGGTGCAAAAGGCGTTCCTGGCCTTGTGCCCCGCACACTTTAAGCGGCGCTCTACCGCACGCTGCTACTTGAGCGCATGTATCGTCAATCGTGATCCTGGACGCAAAGGCAACGCCTGCGCGCAGCACCTTGGCGGCTCCGGCTAGGAAAGCGCCCTGCTTGCCGTTGAGCAGCGGCGACCCGCTGCTTGGAGATGCCTAAACCCGGGTCCCGCAACTGTGCACGCGGGCGGGGAATGGTAATCCCCGCCTTCGCGAGGGCAGGCTCTGCCCTCGATGGTACTGGCTCAAGATGGCGCTTGAGCGCGGGGCCGAAATGGCTGGTTGCCCCCTTTGGCAGCGCAGCCACAATTGCCTGCCCTTTTGCCCCTCTCACGATTTTTTCGTTTAAGTGCAACTTGCACCCGAACCTAACTCCTGTATAGATAGCCCTGATGACTGCAATAAGACAGCTTCTCTACGAGAAGCTGTAGAATGTTAGTTTGCGTATTCCGCGGTTGTACTGGAGTATGCAGCAACTGCTGCTTGTGTTTTTCTTTGGGTGGCCTCTTTCACCCGAAGAGCGGTAGCTTTAGGTTCCAAAGCTGATTGGGGGGATTATGGCCAGGCTGACGTGGCTTTTTGCTGCGCTCCTTGTTTAATTCAATTGCGGATGCGGCGCAGAAGCCTTCTGCAACCATTAAGCTTATGAAGCGCGAGATCGCCCGCAATCCCGGCCATAAGGACCCGAAGGAAGGAACGGGCTTATCCAACTTGTGCTGGAGCATGGCTCATCGCGCCGGATGACGATGTCCGCTGCCCGAGGTAGTGCTGTCCTCTGAATTGACGAATTGCGAGGGCTGATCGAAAAGCGCCCGTATGTCCGCTAACTCTGGTGCGCCTCGAAGGCGCGAAACAC
>JBKQNN010000424.1:0-3303 GCA_052145975.1 Rhodomicrobium sp.
TGCCCGATTTGATGCAGAGGCCGCCCGCGTCTGCCGTCACATTCGGCCGGCTTTCGTAGATCATGCCGATCACGCCTAAGGGAACCCGGATGCGCGAGATCTTGAGCCCGTTCGGCCGTTCCCACGAGGCGATCACGCTGCCAACGGGATCGGGGAGGGCGGCGATCTCCTCGAGCCCGCGCGCCATGGCTTCCACGCGGGCTTCGGTCAGCGTGAGCCGGTCGACGAAGGAGGCGGGACGCCCGGCGGACTCGGCTGCTTTGCGGTCTGCCGCGTTCTTTTGAAGAATATCCGCCATGCGGGTGCGCAATGCGCTGGCGGCAGCACGAAGCGCGCGATCTTTTTGCTCAGCCGGTGCAAGCGCTAGCGCGCGAGCGGCTGCCTTCGCCTTTCGGCCGATGGCAAGAAAGGCGTCTACTGAAAAGTTGGCTTGCATCACAGGAGTGCCTGAAATGGTTGCATTACTAACCCGCGAAGACCAAAGATAAATCTTGCTTTTGCGCTTTGACTATCCTTGCCATAAGGGACAGAAATACAAGATTCAAAGGAATATCGAATGCTGCGGAAACGATTTCAACCTTTGTAGCCGCTAGAAGCTCGTCGATTGTATTGGAATGAAGAGCGGTTTGAAGCTCGATGCGGCCGAGCACGCCGGATATAATAAAAAGCGCCCACCACCAGCCGATCAACGCTGTGTTTTCTCGCTCGTTTGAAGCAACAGGGCTATGACTTGCAAGCCAAATTTCCTTCATCGCCTTATAGGGCATGTATAAGTTTGCGAACGGTACAAAAAACCATCCGATCGCCCAGCCCGGCGACGTCTTCATCGGATGAAAGCCCAGAATTTGGGCGTTTTGAGCGGACCTGTAGATCCACTTTAGAATAAAAACAGCCGTGAACAGGAAAAGTATGAACGTCGCTATCCCCACAATCCCTTCCCGCAAGTCGTTCGATTGAGCGGCTGCGTCCTTCCCGGCTGGGTCGCCTTGATAAACCTCGTTTTGAAAATCGGAAAGTAAGTCAAACTGAAGAAGGGACGACACTATATTGATCGCCGCCAGAGCGATCTGCAAGTATAAAAGCACGCGTATGAACTTCGCGAGCGGTTCAGGATCTCTGAAAGAGGCTGGCTTCGATTGAACCGCAGGGCCTGATGCGTCGCTCGTCATAATTTATAACTCTCGAATGGCGGCGTTAATTAAGAACCTATATGCAGTGCCATGTCGTCGCGATGGATCAGCGCGGCCCTGCCAGCGTAACCAAGGAGCCCTTCGATTTCCATGGAGTTGCGGCCCGCGATCTGAGCGGTTTCCTCCGCGTTGTAGCCGATAAGGCCGCGGCCGATCTCGCAGCCTGACTCGTCGCGGATGACAACGGCTTCGCCCCGGTCGAATTGTCCGCTCACACTTTTGACGCCCGCCGGCAAAAGGCTGCGGCCGGATTGAAGGGCTGCGCGCGCGCCATCGTCGATGACGATTACGCCCTTCGGCTCAAGGGTGCCCGCGATCCAGCGCATGCGCGCCGTCACCGGGTTCGCCGCGGCCAGAAACCAGGTGCAGGGCGCACCTTCGCCCAAAGCCCGGAGCGGATGCAGCTCCTTGCCCGATGCGATCACCATGTGCGTGCCGGCGGAGACGGCGATTTTGGCGGCGGCGATCTTCGTGACCATGCCGCCGCGCGAAAGCTCGGTGCCCGCATCGCCCGCCATGGCCTCGATCTTGGGCGTTATCGCGGTCACAACTTCCAGGCGCTTGGCGTCGGGATTTTGCGCGGGCGGCGCGGTGTAAAGCCCGTCGATGTCGGACAAGAGCACCAGGCAATCCGCCGTGACCATGGTGGCGACGCGCGCAGCAAGCCTGTCGTTGTCGCCATACCGGATTTCGGTTGTCGCCACGGTGTCGTTCTCGTTCACGACTGGGATCGCGCCGAGCTTGAACAGCGTTTCGACGGTATTGCGCGCGTTGAGATAGCGCCGCCTTTCCTCGGTGTCGCCCGGCGTTACGAGGATCTGCGCCGCTGTGAGCCCGCGGGCGGCGAAGACGGTCTGGTAAGCGTGAGCCAGAGTGATCTGCCCGACCGAAGCCGCTGCTTGCGCCTCCTCCAGCCTGAGCGGCCCCTTTGCAAGCCCGAGCGCGCCCCGGCCAAGCGCGATTGCGCCTGACGAAATCAGGATCACATCGCGGCCCTCGCGGCGAAGTTCCGCCACATCGTCTCCGATGGCTTCAAGCCAAGCCTGCTTCAGCGTGCCGGCAGCGCCATCGGTTAGGAGCGCCGATCCGATCTTGACGGCGATCCGCCGCGCATTCCGCCATTCCGGCCTTACCGCATGTTTGCTTGCATTCGTCATGGTTTCAGGAACGCCGGTTTCAAGAGTCCGTCAAGCTTCGTGGTGTGCCCGCTTGGCCGTGGAACTGGCGGCGAAAGCGAGCGGCAGGGCGGTGGTGAATTTGATCTGCTCCATGGCGAAGCTGGAGCTCACATCGGTTAGATCGATCTGGCCGATGAAGGCTTTGTAGAAGCGGTCGTAGCTTTCGATGTCGGGCACGGCGACGCGGAGCAAATAGTCGACCTGGCCGCTCATCCGGTAGGCTTCGACGATTTCGGGAAAATTGCGCACGACGGCGTCGAAGCGCTCAAGCCAGGCCGCATTGTGCTGGTTGGTTGTGATGGCAACGAAGACGGTGACGCCGGCGCCGACGCTTTTGGGATTGAGCAGGGCGACCCGGCGCTCGATCACGCCGTCCTGCTCAAGCTTCTGGATGCGCCGCCAGCATGGCGTCGTGGAAAGCCCGACCTTCTTGCCGATTTCGGCAACGGGAAGCGTGCTGTCTTCTTGCAGGATGGTCAGAATCTTGATGTCCATATTGTCGAGCATGGGCGGGTCCAGCAAATGGTTCTCAATTTCAGCGATTTTACGAAATGGCAGTCTATACCGGCCCTTACTAATCTGTAAACGCTAGAATGAAACTCCTGAGCGGGCTCATCTTGCCGGGAGCCGCCCGTCTAGGGAGCCGGTTCCAGGATGACGGCGCGGCCTATTCGTTCTCGCTTGAAACTTAGCATTTACTTTACCTCGAATCGTAAACTTCCGCCGGCCCGGCAGTAACTGTCTGTTTACCTCAACTTGACGGATTGCTGGGCAATTCGCTGCAACTGCCGGGTCTTCCTTTAAGGCGCAATTATAGGCAAATGCGCTTTAATAAAATGTTACGCACCTAACGCGTTGATTATACGAAGTAATTTCCGTGACCGCTCGCTGCCCGCCCAGACAAATACATCGTTTTATGCTTAACATTAAATCTG
>JBKQNN010000425.1:0-2592 GCA_052145975.1 Rhodomicrobium sp.
GCAATCGTCTCGTCCCGCGTCATGCCCGCCTCCGGCAATTGTCCCGGTTCCGCTTATCGCCGGAACTGCTTGCTTTAGCAACGGGGATGGCGGGGCGGCCAAGGCCACAAGGCAAAGGGGAGCGTTAATTTACTTGCCTTCTTCCGCCCCCGCGAAATAAGCGCCGATGTCGCGTGCGCCGTGCAAAACATTCACGACGTAGAAACTATCGCCTACATACCGGAAGAAAATCACATAGTTACGATACGGATAGCTTCGCAGGTCCGGCAGAAGTTCCTGCCTCGGCCTACCAATCCTTGTTTTAAATCCGGCCAAGCGTTTACATTTTTCAACAAGCCGCGTGACGAACGCTTGCGCCACCTCGCTACTGCCGCTGACTTCCTCAACGCGCACCTCGATTTCAGCCAAATCCCTGAGCGCCGGTGTCGAGAATACGAGTGTGGGCATTACGGCTGCCGACGCGCCGCACGCTGTCCAGCCAAATAGGCGAGCGCTTCATCGGCGCTATGATTACCGCCCTCGGCAATAGAGGCGGCCAGCGTTGCACGCAGATCCGCGAGCTTGCGGTCGCGTTCGGCGAGCTGCTCGTGCAGAAGCGAGGCACCGTAATTGACGGCGGCTTCGATGGAAGGGAATTGCCCCGCCTCGACAAGCTTCCTGATGCGTGCTTCAACGTCCGCGTTCAGCTCGACTTTCATTGCCCGGTCTCCTGGAAGAGAGAGTATAGGCTCTCCTTGCGAAAATAACCAGAAGCGGCGCAGAGTGAAGAATGGGCGTATCTCCCCTCACCCTGTCCCTCTCCCCATGGGAGAGGGGACCCCTGAACAATCCACAGCGGGAGACCCAACGTTCCCTATCCCACTCAATACCGGGGTCCAGGGGGCTAGCCCCCTGGCCTTCCAAATCCTAAGCCTCACCGCTCTTTTCCTTGTCTTTGCCGGCCTCGTGGCGGGCGCGGAGGCGGCTGGCCCAATCTTCCTTCGTGACCTGGGGGGCGCGCGTGACCGCCAGCGCGTTATCGGGCACGTCCTTGCCGATCACGCTGCCGGAGCCGAGATAGGCGCCGGCGCCGATTTTGACGGGGGCCACCAGCGCGCTGTTCGAGCCGATGAAGGCGCCCGCGCCGATGATGGTTTTATGCTTCTTGTAGCCGTCGTAGTTGCAGGTGATGGTGCCGGCGCCGATATTGGCCTTCTCGCCGACCTCGGCGTCGCCGATATAGCTCAGGTGATTGACCTTGGCGCCGGCCTTCACTTCGGAGTTTTTGATCTCCACGAAGTTGCCGATGTGGGCATTGCGGCCGATCCGCGCGCCGGGGCGCAAGCGGGCGAAGGGGCCGGCGATGGCGCCGGGCTCGATGGTTGCGCCTTCGATATGGCTGAAGCCTTTGATCGTGACGCCGTCGCCGATGGTGACGCCCGGCCCGAAGAAGACGTTGGGCTCGATCAGCACGTCCTGGCCGATGACGGTGTCGTGGCAGAAGGTTACGGTCTCGGGCGCGATGAGGGTTGCGCCGCCGGCCATGGCGCGGGCGCGCAGGCGGTCTTGCAGAATGGCCTCGGCTTCGGCCAGTTGGGCGCGGGTGTTCACGCCGCGCACCTCGTCCGCCGCGATAATCTCGAACGCCACGCGGTGGCCCGCGGCGCGGGCGATCTCCACGGCGTCGGTGAGGTAATATTCGCCGGCCTTGTTGTTGTTACCGATGCGCGTGAGCAGGCCCAGGAGCGTCCGGCCTTGGAAGGCCATGATGCCGGAGTTGCACAGGGTTAGGGCGCGCTCTTCGGGCGTGGCGTCCTTCTCCTCGCGGATGGCCAGGAGCTCGCCGCCGTCCGTGATAAGCCGCCCGTAGCCCTTGGGGTCTTGGGCATGGAACCCTGCCACAACCACCTCGGCGCCGTCTTCGAGCGTACGGGCAAGGGCCTGGAGGCTTTCGGGTTCGACGAGCGGGGTGTCGCCATAGAGGACGAGAATCGGGCCGTCCTCCGCTTCCAGCGCAGCGCGCGCGGTCAGCACCGCGTGCGCCGTGCCCAGGCGCTCGGCTTGCACGAAAAGCTGCGTTTCGATGGGGGGGTGCAGCTTTTCGAAGCCTGGGGCCTCCGGCGGGATCACGGCCGAACAGCGCGTAGCACCCGCCGCTGCGGCGGCCCGCAGCACATGCGCCACGAGCGGCGCTCCCGCCAGCGGATGCAAGACTTTAGGGATTGACGATTTCATGCGGGTCCCCTGCCCCGCCGCTAGCACCACCGCGTGAAATCCAGCCATTCGTTTGCGCCTCGTAATGGATGAGCCTCCCAACTGCTTAGAACGCAAGGCGCCCGCTGTCAAAACGCGAAGTATTACGGCGCGCACAATCCGTTATCGCCCCGCGCAAGCGGCTCTCCCTGCACTACTGTCATGGCCGGGCATGACCCACGCCTGTCCGGTTCGTTTTTACAAGCATTGGAATCCCATCTGTCTGTCATTCGGTGGCGTTTCAATGACGTCTCCAAGTAATCGATCAAGCCTCTTGAGGTGCATGAGGTTTGATCGTACTAATCGTGTGAAGGCTAGCAGCGTCAATCCAGTTCTTTGTGCGGCATGAGCTAGCCTTAG
>JBKQNN010000426.1:0-4781 GCA_052145975.1 Rhodomicrobium sp.
ACGCCGAGGCGTATTTGGCGGCGTAGGACATGATCAGCGTGTTCTTGAAACCGCGGCCTTCGAGAGCCTGCCGGATCGCGCCCACGCGGCCATCCATCATGTCGGAGGGCGCGAGCACATCGCAGCCTGCCTCGGCCTGCACGAGCGCCTGCCCGACCAGCGCTTCGAGCGATTCGTCGTTGGCGATTTCGCCGCCGATCAGGAGCCCGTCATGGCCGTGGCTGGTGTAGGGATCGAGCGCCACGTCGCAAATCACGCCCATCTTCGGCACGCGCTCTTTGATCGCTCGCACGGCGCGGCAGACGAGGTTTTCGGGATTGAAAGCTTCCGTCGCGGCTTCGTCGCGCAATTTCGGCTGCGTGTAGGGGAACAGGGCAATGGCCGGAATGCCAAGCTCCGCCGCTTCCTCCGCTGCGCCTACCGCTACGTCGATGGAAAGCCGTTCGACGCCGGGCATGGAGGCGATGGGCTGGCGCGTCTTCTTGCCGTCAACGACGAAGATCGGCCAGATCAAATTGGAGGCCGAAAGCGAAGTTTCGGCAACAAGCGCGCGCGACCATGCCGTAGCCCGCGGCCGCCTAAGCCGCGTCGCTGGATAACCGCTTGAAAGTGCCTTGAAAAACGGGGCCTGCCCCGCGATAAAGGACGAAGGTTTTGTCGTTACCGTCACAGCCGTTCTCCACAAAGTGCATGTCTTTACGACGGAAAAGCGCTTGACACAAGAGCCGCTGCAAACTAGAACAAACGCAGAACACCAGTAAGGGCGCCGCAATTCCCTCAACTGGTGACAACGAGCAAGCGGCCAAAATAGTCCGGTTCGGTTTTGCGTCCCGGCAGTCCAGTTTCCCGCGCCCCCCAACGGAACGGACGCCCCCTTTGGCCGCTTGCTTGCTTTTTTCGTGCGCCTGCCTCAGATGATTGGCATGGCGAAAGTGAAAATCATGGTGAACGGCGAGGCCCGCATGACGGAGGCGAGCACCCTCGATGAGTTGTGCCGCGAGCTTGGCCTCTCAAACTCGAAGATTGCGACTGCGCGGAATGGCGAGTTCGTGCCGGTCAAGTCGCGCGCCGCGGTGAGCATTGCCGAGGGCGACGCCATCGAGGTTCTATCGCCCCGTCAGGGAGGGTGAGCATGAACGGCAACGGCGATGACAGCCTTCCGCTTTATGGCGAACGCCTAGCCTCACGGCTATTGCTCGGAACCGCACTTTATCCATCGCCCGAAATCATGCGCCGCGCGGTAGAGGCGGCAAAGCCTGGGGTCCTAACCGTTTCCCTGCGCCGCGAAAGCAGCTCCACGGGCAGCGCCGGTCAGCGCTTTTGGGAGCTTGTGCGGAGCTTGGGCCCTCGCATCCTTCCAAACACGGCCGGCTGCCACACCGCGCGCGAAGCCATCGCGACGGCGCAGATGGCGCGGGAGCTGTTCGATACGGATTGGATCAAGCTTGAAGTCATCGCCAATGACGACACGCTGCAACCCGAAATATTCGGGCTCGTCGAAGCAGCGGGCGCTCTCAGCCGCGACGGGTTCAAGGTCTTCCCCTATTGCACCGAGGATCTGAGCGTCGCCGAGCGCCTGCTAGGCGCGGGCTGCCAGCTGCTCATGCCTTGGGCAGCTCCCATAGGAACGGCGCGCGGCCTCATGAACCCCTACGCCCTTCGCAGCTTGCGCGCCTATTTCCCCGGCACGCCCCTCATCGTCGATGCTGGGCTCGGCGCGCCGTCTCACGCAGCGCAGGCGATGGAGATGGGCTACGACGGCGCGCTACTCAACACCGCGGTTGCCAAAGCCAGCGATCCAGTGGCGATGGCGGCGGCCTTCGCGCAAGCAATCGAGGCGGGCAGGCTGGCCTACCGGGCCGGGCTTATGCCTCCGCGCGACATGGCGAGCCCATCGACCCCGGTCGCGGGCCTGGCCTTCCGGGATTAGCGGCCATGCTCCCTAGATTCTATCCTATTGTCCCCAATGCGGAATGGGTTGAGCGTCTCGCCAGGCTCGGCGTCAAGCTCATCCAACTACGCATGAAAGACGCGGCCGTTGCCACCATCCCCGATGCGATCGCCCGCGCGCTCGCCGTATGCCGCGAGTTCGGATGCGAGCTGGTGGTCAACGACTATTGGCGCGAAGCAATCGATTGCGGCGCGGGCTTCGTCCATCTCGGCCAAGGCGATCTCGAAACTGCGGACACCGCCGCGATCAGGCGGGCAGAAATGAAGCTCGGCATCTCGACCCACAGCCATGAGGAACTCGAACGCGCCCTGCGCGAGGACCCCGATTACGTGGCGCTCGGCCCCATTTACGAGACGAAGCTCAAGGTCATGCCATGGGCTCCGCAGGGGTTGGCGCGGATTTCCGAATGGAAAGCGCTCGCCAAACGGCCGCTCGTCGCCATCGGGGGTATTACGCTTGAGCGTGCACCGGCGGTTTTCGCCGCGGGCGCGGATAGCATCGCGGTTGTGACCGACATTGCCGCCAACCCCGATCCCGCCCGGCGCACGCGCGATTGGCTGGACGCAGTTTCGACGCAGTAACGCGGAGCGCCTACTTTGCCGGCCGGCGCAGCTCCCGCCGCTTCCCGGCGAACTCCTCGTCGAGCGCCTCTTCAAAGTCCAGCAGGTCATCGGGCGGCGTCATGCCGAACACCCGCATTTCGTTGAGCTTTTCCTTAAGCTGGACATAGAGCTCGTACCGGTCGTGAGGCGGGTTCGAGAACGTTTCCAGGATCATGCCGATCTCTGCCTTCAGCGATTCAAGAGCCATGGCGCACCCTCCTCAATGGTCGAGTATTAACAAGATATGAGCTGACTTGCCCTGTCAACATTGATACGAATCAAAACAATCACGGCCATTCCTGCCATCCGGCGGATTTCCAGTGCGATTGTCCGCAATCCGGGCCCGGCCCGCTTGGGCGATAGCCGGTGGCAATGGAGAAAAGTCACCATGCTTGAAGAACAGGAAGCGGCAGGCGCGCCGGAGCTGGGCTCTGGCGATGGGCAGTCGCCGTTTTATATCGCCGCCGGCGGGGCACCCTCCCGTCCACGATGCACGATGAAGCAGAACGATTGCTTCGCAATCCTCGATAATTACGGCGACATATGCTGCGCGGGCGGCGGCCCAGGCGGCCTGTTCGCCAATGACACGCGGCACCTTTCGAGCCTTGTCTTCTCCATCAACGGCCAGGAGCCGCTGCTGCTTGGCTCGACGATGCGGGACGACAATCTGAACCTTCGGGCCGACCTCACGAACCCCGACATTTTGTCTGAGAAGGGCATCGCTCTTCTGAAGGACACAGTGCACATAGGCCGCACGATCTATCTGCACGATGGCTCACTCGCCCAGCGCAGTGCGCTCACCAATCACGGCGCAGAGCCCGTCTCCCTTGAGCTCACAATCGATTTCGACAGCGATTTCGCCGATCTTTTCGAGGTTCGCGGCATGCGGCGTCCCGCCCGCGGCACGCTTCGCAAGAAAGTGACCGGCCCCGGCAAAGTGCTGCTGAGCTATACAGGCCTCGATGGCAAGGTCAGGAAAACGAAGCTGACCTTCGAACCGGCGCCGGACGAACTCACCGCTTCCAGGGCCAGATATGCGCTGACGCTTGAGCCCCGCGTCCCGTGGCGCCAATACATTTCGGTGAGCTGCGACGGCAAAAGCCAGCCGCCGGGCGCCGCATTTTTGCGCGGCCTAATCCAGGCAAGGCGCGATTTGACCGGAAACACGGCACCAACCACCACCATCGAGATATCGCACGCCGTATTCAACGAGGTTGTCTGCAGGTCCTTTGCCGATCTCAGGATGCTGATGACGGCGACGCCCCAGGGAAAATACCCTTACGCCGGCATCCCATGGTATTCGACCACCTTTGGCCGCGACGGCCTGATTACAGCACTGCAAATGCTTTGGTTCGATCCATCTGTGGCGCGTGGCGTGCTGCAGCGGCTCGCCCATTTCCAGGCCGGCCGGTACGACGCCGCCTCGGACGCCCAGCCCGGCAAGATCCTGCATGAAATGCGGTCGGGCGAAATGGCGGCGCTGGGTGAGGTTCCATTCGGCCTGTATTACGGCAGCATCGATTCCACCCCGCTGTTTGTGCTGCTTGCCGGGCTTTACGTGCAGCGGACTGCCGACGACGCCTTCCTGCGCGAAATCTGGCCCAACATCAAGCGCGCGCTCGATTGGATCGACGGCCCAGGCGACCCCGACGGCGATGGCTTTATCGAATACGCGCGCGCCACCGGAGACGGCCTCGCCAATCAGGGCTGGAAGGATTCTCACGACGCCATCTTCCACGCCAATGGCGAGCTGGCCAAGGGCCCTATCGCCCTGGTCGAGGTGCAGGGCTACGTCTATGCAGCCTGGATCGCGGCGGCGGATTGCGCCCGCAGGCTCGGCGATTACGAGCTCGCCCAAAGTCTTTTCGCCAAGGCGGCCAGGCTGCGCGAGCGCTTCGAGGATCGCTTCTGGTGCGAGGACCTGGGTACTTATGCGCTGGCCCTCGATGGGTGCAAAGAGCCATGCCGCGTGCGAACCAGCAATGCCGCCCACACCCTGTTCACGGGGATCATGAGTGTGGAACGGGCCAAGCTTGTGGCGACAGACACTTTGCGGCCCGCCTTTAACTCAGGCTGGGGTATTCGCACAGTTGCTGCCAGCGAGATCCGCTATAACCCGATGTCGTATCATAACGGATCGGTCTGGCCGCATGACAATGCAATGATTGCGTCTGGATTTGCCCGCTACGGCCTGACAGCCCGGCTTGAGCCGGTTTTCAACGGCCTCA
>JBKQNN010000427.1:0-3088 GCA_052145975.1 Rhodomicrobium sp.
CCATCCGCATTCGCTTGCGAATGCGGACGCTATAAGTTGCAAGCTCGCCAAGGCGAGCTTGCCGAGAAGGACAGGATGAGGGGTGGAACCCTTCGTATAATCAATGACCTACCGTCTATTTTAGCGCATATGGGGTCAAGCCCGAAGGCGTGCTTTTCCGGACGCACTCTAGCGATAGAGCGCATTTCCGGCACCTTGAAGGGCTGGCATGACATCATGGGCTGAGCGCTGGCTCGAGAAGAGCGGCCCTCAACTGGATGCTTCTTCCTTTGTTAGAACCCGCGAACCCGCTACAAGCGTGTTATGGACAGGGCATTTGTCCGCGATGGCCATGAGCTTCTCCCGTGCCGCGGCGTCAAGAGGTCCTTCGAGTGTGATGAACCGCTCAAAATAGTCGATCCTTGGCGTTCCGCTCTCCGCGCAATCCTTGCAATCGTCCGCATGCCGCTTGGCATGGCGCACGCGCACCTGAACTTTCTCAAGCGGCAGCTTCTTGAAATCGGCGTAGAGGCGGAGCGTCATGGAAGTGCAGGCTCCAAGCGCGATCGCTAGGAAATGGTAGGGGCTTGGCCCTGTACCGGTCCCGCCTTCAGCGATGGGCTCGTCCGCCAATAGGCGATGCGCTCCTGCACACACCTCCTGTTGAAACTTGCTTGCCCGCGTTTCAGAAACGGCAACTTCGCCTGGCGGCAACTCTGCCTGGCCGGGAGCCCCGGCCGCATCCATGATGTAGCGTGAGGCCCAGGCGCTGAGCACTTCCGCGGCATAGGCTGCGTCCTCCCGCTTCGACAGCAGGTGATCGGCGCCACAGAGAGACACGAAGCTTTTCGGATGCTTCGCTGCCGCAAAGATGGCCGATGCATTCTCGATCCCAACGACGGCATCGGTGGGTGAATGCAAGATCAGCAGCGCCTTGCGCATGCTGGCAATGCGATCCGTCAACCGCGTTCCTTCGACGTCCTCAAGGAACTGGCGCGTGATCGTGAAGTTGCGCCCGGCGAGCGTCACCGCCGCCTCCCCATCGCTGCGGATTTTGCCGATCTGTGCCGCGAAACTATGCGTGACATGTGCAGCGTCGGCCGGCGCTCCGATGGTCGCAACTGCCCGCACTTCGGGGATATCACCGGCCGCCGCGAGCACTGCCGCTCCCCCAAGGCTATGCCCAATAAGAATATCAACCGGCATGACATTCTCACGAAGAAAAGAAGCTGCCGCGAGCAAATCCTGGACATTGGACGAGAAATTCGTGTTCGCAAACTCGCCCTCGCTCATGCCGAGGCCCGTGAAGTCGAAGCGGCAGACGGCAAAACCGCGTTGCGTCAGCCCGCTCGCAATCCTGGAGGCGGCAAAGAGATCCTTCGAACAAGTAAAGCAGTGTGCAAAAAGCCCCATGGCTTTTGGTTTGGACTCCGGCCAGTCGAGACGTGCGGCCAGCGCCACTCCACGAGACCCCGGGAATGCGATCTTTTCGGAACGGGCTGCCATGACGATCCCTCCTACGGTCGAGGTCTAAGCGACGGCGGTGCTTTCGCGCCGTTTCTGTGATGATAACGCAGAGGGGGCCGGGTTTGATCTTTGCTGCTTCACACTTTTGTGGCTGACGCGCGCCAGGCGATTTCGCCGGTAGGACTTCCCGGGGGACGTACTGTTATTATGCACTTGAAAATAGTCCGGCGCCGCACACGCTCGGTCTACTACCACACGTTGGTATGCGTTGTAAAAAGCAAGCAATAGATGTAGTAAATTGTGGCCACACTTGGCAAATAAATTTCGTATGTCCGAAGAATGTCCACTAAAACATATGCTTAGCGTGCCACATTGATTTTGGAAGCGCCCAATATTGGGCAAAAAGCACCAAGCTTCGGTCAATATATGGACAATCGAATCATCAAGTCTAGTGTCCATAGATACGCTCTCTCAATTTCCCGGCTTAAATCGGAAGCGCTGGGCGCGCAATACTAGCGGCTTGCCTTCTATTCTGGAGAGAACTATGGGCACGAGAACCGTTTTGACTGGGTTGAGTGTGAGTTTGTGTGCGCTGACTGCAGCGAATGCTGCCGATTTCGGCAGCCTCAAGGACACTCCATTCGCGGCCGTACCGTTGAACTGGGCTGGCTTCTATGGCGGCTGGATTGCGGGCTATGGCACGGGCGATTCCAGCAACTACGTTTCGCCGAACGCCAACAACCAGCACGGGTGGGCAAACAACAACCCGGATGGCGTCATGATTGGCGGCACGGTGGGCTACAACTGGCAATATACGCCCAATTGGGTGCTGGGCGTTGAGGCCGATATGAGCTGGGCCGGCATGGAAGGCAATCAGCACATGTATATCTATGACGGCCACGATTGGTCCGGGGGCTGGGACGGCTTTGGCACAGTCCGGGCCCGCGCCGGCTATGCCTTCGGACGGACGCTCGTTTACGGAACTGGCGGTGTTGCGTTCCTGCATTCGAACGAGGTTATCGTTGGCAACGATGCCAACGAAAGCAACTTCAATTCGGGATGGCACGTTGGCTACGTCGTGGGTGCCGGTGTGGAATACATGATCACCGACAGGCTGTCAGCGAAAGGGGAGTATCTGTACGCAGACGGCTTCCCCGAGTGGAGCGGAACGACGGGAACGGTTTCACAGCATGGCGACCAATATTGGAAGCATGACGAGGGCAGTATCGATATCGTCCGCGTGGGCTTGAACTATAAGTTCTTCTGACCGGGCGGGAGCTGGCGAACCCCACAACGCCAGCTCCCTCGGGCAATCGCGCGGATGGATGACGGTCAATGGGCTGGCGGCGGCGTAACGGCAACGTTGTCGATGAGCCGGACTTTACCGAGATACACCGCGGCCAGCAGGCGCGCGGGCTTCTCGATAGCCGGGCCTACGGGCGTCAAAGTCTCCGCATCGCGAACTTCCAGGTAATCGATCTGGAAGCCCACGTTTTCGAGGCGCGCCAAGCCTTTCTGCTGGGTTTCCCCGATCTCGCGGCTCGCCGCCAGGTCTTTGGCCATATCGGTGAGAATGGCATAAAGCTGCGGGGCGGCTGCCCGCTCCCCGGCATTCAGATAGGCGTTGCGCGAAGACATGGCG
>JBKQNN010000428.1:0-4702 GCA_052145975.1 Rhodomicrobium sp.
TATTGGAATAGAAGGAGCCCACTTCCTGTTTGCCTTCGTTGGTGACGTTCAGGCGCGCGCCGCGGGCGTAGGGCATGACGAAGTACGAGTTAAGCGATTTGCCGGGCGAGCAGGCCAGATACTGGGATTGATAAATCGCGTAAGCGCCCAGGTTGAGACCGAAGAAATCGCCGATGGGCGTCTCCACGCTGGGCCGGGAGTTGCCATCCCAGTAGGCGCGCAACACGAGTTCCTTCAGGTGGTCGCCGGAGCGCGCGGAGATAGTGAACCAGACGTGAGTGATGGCGCCGGCGCCCTGCGCGCGGAAGACTTCCAGTTCGCCGCCGGCGGGAATGTGCCAATAGTCGGCGTTGCCGCCGGTGCGGTCGAAGCTGGATTGCTTGAGCGCCTGGTGATGTTGTGCGCGGGTGTAGGACGGCAACGGGCCGGGGGCGATGGAAGAGGGCGCCATCGCGCTTTGGGCAGAGGCTGAGCGCTCGACGGAGCATCGCGCCGCCTTGCATGACGCGGCCTTGCTCGTTGGGGGCGACGCCGCCGGTCACGATCAGGCCGGCCTCGCCGCGCGCCCGCTCGGCATAGAAGGCCGCCAGGCGCTCGAAGCCGTTGGGCGCCTCCTCCAGGCCGGTGTGCATCGAACCCATCAATACGCGGTTTCGCAAGCTGGTAAAGCCAAGGTCGAGGGGCTTCAGAAGTTCGGGATACGGCATAGCGGGGACCTTTGCGCAACCAGTTGCATAAAGCTAACGTAAGCTCTCCGTTATTGCAACCAGTTGCAACTAGCGGAACTCAAATACTGCATATCTCGCCCCGTCATGCTTAAATGAATGCTTGCGCGGGGTTAACAGCATGGGCGGGAGCAAAGCGAAGTTACGGATGGATGCGCCGGGCGGCATAGAAGCGGTGCTGATCTGCGGGCCGACGGCCGGCGGGAAGTCGGCGCTTGCGCTGGAGCTGGCCACGGAGTTCGGCGGCGCGGTTATCAACGCCGACTCGATGCAGGTCTATGCGGAGCTGCGCGTCATCACCAACCGGCCCACACAGGAAGAAGAGGCCGCGGCGCCACACCGGCTTTATGGCTTCCGGCCGGCGCGCGAGCCCTATTCCGCGGCGCTCTGGCTCGCCGATGTGAAGGAGGCGCTGGCGGAGGCCGCGCAGCAGGGTTGGCTGCCAATCGTTGTGGGCGGGACGGGGCTCTATTTCAAAGCGCTGACCGAGGGCTTGTCGGACATCCCGGAAATCCCCCCCGAAATCCGCGAGCGCTACCGGGCCGCGGCGCAAACGGAGCCGGCGGAGGCGCTTCACGCTGAGCTCGCCCGCCGCGACCCCGCGACCGCGGCGCGCCTCATCCCCAGCGACACGCAGCGCATCGTCCGCGCGCTCGAGGTGCTGGAAGCTACGGGCAAGCCGCTGGCCGAATGGCAGGCCAGCAAGCAGCCGCCCCTGCTGCCGCTCGCGCAAACCTATCCCCTCGCCCTGACGCTGGAGCGCGACGAGCTATACCGCCGTTGCGATGCGCGGTTCGACGCCATGCTCGCGGGCGGAGCGCTGGAGGAAGCGTGCGCAATCGAGGCGCTCGGCCTCGACCCTTCACTGCCAGCAATGCGCG
Organism: Rhodomicrobium sp.; assembly: GCA_052145975.1. Taxonomy (GTDB): domain Bacteria; phylum Pseudomonadota; class Alphaproteobacteria; order Rhizobiales; family Rhodomicrobiaceae; genus Rhodomicrobium. The sequence continues at coordinate 1,607 of JBKQNN010000428.1, forward strand.
CGGTAGGCCTGCCGCCACTGCTTGCCCACATGCGCGGCGAGATTTCGCTGGAGGAAGCGGCGGCGACCGCCAAAACCTCCACGCGCAATTACGCCAAAAGACAACTCACTTGGATGCGTGGCAATTTTAGTGCGTGGAACATGTTTTATGCGCAATTAATGGAAAGAACAAAAGGTGATATCTTTCGTTTTATACAAAACCGCTTGACCGCGCGCAGTTAAAGGCTTAGCGCAGTCCGGCACTAAAAAGCATCTATCGTGAACTGGCGGGCGGCTGCGCAAGGCCGCCGCATTTTTTGGAGTCTCCCCCATGGCACGCGCGATGACAGGCGCCGAAATCGTCATACATGCTCTCGCCGATCAAGGCGTTGAGGTGATTTTCGGTTATCCTGGGGGCGCTGTGCTTCCGATCTACGACGAGATTTTTAAGCAGACCAGCATCAAGCATTACCTTGTGCGCCATGAGCAGGGCGCTACCCACGCGGCCGAGGGCTATGCGCGCTCCAGCGGCAAGGTGGGCGTGGTTCTGGTCACATCGGGCCCCGGCGCTACCAATGCCGTCACAGGCTTGACCGATGCCTTGATGGATTCGATCCCGCTGGTTTGCATCTCGGGTCAGGTTTCGTCGGCGCTTATCGGCTCGGACGCGTTCCAGGAATGCGATACCGTCGGCATTACCCGGCCCTGCACCAAGCACAACTACCTCGTGAAGGATGTGAACGACTTGGGGCGCGTCCTGCACGAGGCATTCTATGTCGCGCAGAACGGCCGGCCGGGGCCGGTGCTGGTCGATATCCCGAAGGACGTTCAATTCGCCAAGGGCACCTATTCCGGCCCCAGCAAAGCCGCGCACCGGACCTACCGGCCGCAAATCAAGGGCAGCAGCCAAGCGATCCGCGACGCGGTCGATCTGATGGCGGCGGCCAAGCGCCCGATTTTCTATACCGGCGGCGGCGTCATTAATGCGGGCCCCGGCGCATCGAAGCTGCTGCGCGAGCTTGCGGACCTCACCGGCTTTCCGGTCACCTCCACGCTGATGGGGCTTGGGGCGTTTCCGGCTTCCTCCAGCCAATGGCTCGGCATGCTCGGAATGCACGGCACCTACGAGGCCAACCTCGCGATGCACGATTGCGATGTCATGGTCTGCGTGGGCGCGCGCTTCGACGACCGCATCACGGGCAGGCTCAACGCATTCTCGCCCGGCTCGAAGAAGATCCATATCGACATCGATCCCTCGTCCATCTCGAAGAACGTGAAGGCCGATCTCCCGATCATCGGCGATTGCGGCTACGTGCTTGAAGAGATGGTGCGCGTCTGGCGAGCCCGCGCGCCGCAGGTCGATAAGCGCGCGCTCAAAGCCTGGTGGGCGCAGATCGGCACTTGGCGCGAGCGCGATTGCCTCAGATACAAGAGCGCAGGCGACGTGATCATGCCGCAATACGCGATCCAGCGGCTTTACGAGCTGACCAAGAACCGCGATACCTACATCACGACCGAGGTCGGCCAGCATCAGATGTGGGCGGCGCAGTACTATAAGTTCGAGGAGCCGAACCGGCTGATGACCAGCGGCGGGCTCGGCACGATGGGCTACGGCTTGCCCGCCGCCGTCGGCGTGCAGGTTGCGCATCCCGAAAGCCTTGTCATCGATATCGCAGGCGAATCGTCGGTAATGATGACGATGCAGGAGATGTCGACGGCGGCGCAGTACGACCTGCCCATCAAGATCTTCATCTTGAACAACGAATACATGGGCATGGTCCGCCAATGGCAGGAACTCCTGCATGGAGGCCGCTACTCGCACTCCTATGCGGAGGCGCTGCCCGACTTCGTGAAGCTCGCCGAAGCCTATCACGGCGTTGGCCTCCGCGCCGATAAGCCGGAACAGCTGGACGATCTCATCGTTCAAATGATCGAGACGCCGAAGCCCGTGATCTTCGATTGCCGCGTCTTCAAGACCGCCAATTGTTTCCCCATGATCCCTTCGGGGGAGGCCCACAACAATATGCTCCTGGGCGACGCGGGCGGGACTGACGATCTGACCTTCGAGGTCTCCGACGCCGGCAAGATCTTGGTTTAGAGCCTATCCGCTTTTGATGGAATCAAAAGCGGGGCTCTAAGTCTTTGTTTAATCGTGCGTCCTATCGGAAAAACCGCTCACACTTTTTCCGGACGCACTCTGGGGCAGCAGCCGATGAGTAAGATGGAATGGGGGCCAGGAATGCCGTCTGAACAGCCGAAAATGGAGAGCGAAGAGAGGCGCGCCCTCGCGGTGCTCGTGGACAACGAGCCGGGCGTGCTCGCGCGGGTAGTCGGCCTGTTCTCAGGCCGCGGCTACAATATCGACAGCTTGACCGTGACCGAGGTCAGCCATGAAGCGAGCGAATCGCGCATCACCATTGTGACGCACGGCCCGCCCGCCGTCATCGAGCAGATCAAGAGCCAGCTCGGGCGGCTCGTGCCGGTGCATGCCGTCACGGACTTGACCATGAAGGGCGACCCTATCGAACGGGAGCTGGCGCTGGTCAAGGTGGCGGGAAAGGGCGAGAAGCGCGTTGAAAGCCTGAGATTGGCTGAGGCGTTCCGCGCTCAGGTGGTGGACGCCACCACAGACCACTTCGTCTTCGAGATCACGGGCCGCATCTCGAAGATCGAGAATTTCATCAACCTGATGAAGCCGTTGGGTTTGGTCGAGGTAGCCCGCACCGGGGCCGCCGCCATCTCCCGCGGCCCCGAACCGATGTAACACGAGACCCTAGAAAAAAACTGGCCACGAGTCATACCAAATCCGGTTGATTACTTCGCAAAGACCCCCTCACTCTGCCTCTCTCCCCAAGGGGAGAGAGGACCCCAGAACATCCGCTGCGGGTAGTTCGAGGGTCCCTTCTCCCCGTCCGCAGCCGCTTGCGGTTGCGGCAGCAAATCATGCCAGCTCGCCAAGGCGAGCTGGCGCGGAGAAGGACAGGATGAGGGGGGACTTCGTGATGCACTCAACCGGATCTAGTATCACGCCTGAATGAGCTTCCCGATTTCGCGCCAGGCGATCAGTCTGACGCCGTTGTCAGCCAGCGCATTGCGGCACTCGCCGCTGGTAAAGAAG
>JBKQNN010000429.1:0-4802 GCA_052145975.1 Rhodomicrobium sp.
CTGCGGGCGACGAAGATTAGGCTTGCCGTCCTCGATGCCTTATCCCGGGGCAATGCCCAACGGACTGCGGCACTTCCGGCTGCAAATGCTGCCGGAAACGCAACTAACAAGCGATACAGACCGGGCGGCTCACGGGTCTGCGCGGTTAACGGTTGCCGCGAGCGCCCAAATCGACCGTATCGCGATTCTGATGTTGACCGTCCATGATTAACAAGCCGTTAATATTGCGAATTATTTTTAACGTATTTTTAATGTTACAATCGCCGCCTGATTGCGCGGGCGGGACGGCGGCACGCGGGCCGGTGGCCGGGCGATCCCCAAAGGCGCTAAAATCGGCGGATGGCGTAATGAACGGGCGTTCCGCCCCTCACCCTGTCCCTCTCCCCATGGGAGAGGGCTGGGGTGAGGGGCGGAAGCTCCGATCATGGCAGAACCGGGCGTCTGTCAGCACTTGTGTCAGCGCCCATGGGCTATTTCCCTGCCGCCAGCGGGCAGCCGCCTTCGCTCATGGGCCGGAAAGCCTTATCCGCAGGCGTGGTTGCGATCAGCTTGTAGTAGTCCCAGGGGCCCTTCGACTCTTCCGGCTTCTTCACTTCAAAGAGGTAGGAATCGTGGATCACCCGGCCGTCGGCGCGCACGGTGCTCTTGCCGAAAGCCTGATCCTCCGCCGGCATCTCTTTCATTTTGGCGATGACGGCAGCTGCGTCCTTGGCGCTGCCCACGGCGTGGACTGCCTTCAGATAGTGAAGAACGGACGAATAGACGCCCGCCTGAACCATCGTTGGCCGCCGGTTCGTCTCCTTCATGAAGCGGTCCGCGAAGGCGCGCGTGCCTTCGTTGAGGTCCCAGTAAAAGGGCGAGGTCAAGACGAGGCCTTGCGCCGTTTTGAGCCCAAGCGAGTGTACGTCCGTGATGAACACGAGCAATCCCGCCAGCTTCTGCCCGCCTTGCACGATGCCAAAATCGGCCGCCTGCTTGATGGCGTTGATCGCGTCCCCGCCTCCATTGGCCAGCCCGATCACGTTGGCGCCCGACGATTGCGCTTGCAGCATATAAGAGGAAAGTTGCTGAGTGCCGGGGGGGACCCTGATCGCCCCAAGCACCATGCCGCCCCCGGAAAGCACAGCCGCCGAAGCGTCGCGCTCCAATGCCTCGCCGAATGGAGAGCCAGCCGTCAGGAAATACCATGTGCCGCCGCCGGCCTTCACCATCGCGGAGCCGGTGCCATGCGCGAGCTCCCAGGTGTCGTAGGTCCAATGCAGCGTGTTCGGCGAGCACTTGGCGCCGGTCAGGTCCGATGACGCCGCGCCGGAATCGATGAAAACCTTGTTCTTCTCTTGGGTGAGCGCCGAAACCGCGAGCGCCACGCCCGAATTCGGAACGTCGAAAATGGCGTCGGCGCCGTCCCGATCGTACCATTCGCGAGCTTTGTTCACCGCGATGTCCAGCTTGTTTTCGTGGTCTGCGGAAACCACCGTCACATCGAGCCCTTGGCCGGCGGCGCCGAAATCCTCGATCGCCATCTTCGCGGCGGTGACCGAGCCTTCGCCAGATAGATCTTTATAAGGGCCCGATTGATCGTTCAGGATGCCGATTTTGACCGGCGTCCCGGCCTGCGAGGCTGTCATCGAAGCCAGCAGCGCCGCCGCGGCAACAAATAATATTCCGATGCGCACGTCAATCTCCCTGGCTGCAATACGAAATCCGGTCGAATGGTCCACCCCGGAACGGCGCTTGTCTAAGCCAGATGGACGTGCTTGCCGGCGGAAGAATGGCTAAGCAATTTGCCCCACCGCCGCGAGCGAGTGTCTTGTGGATCGTACTGGATCAGCTTGAATGCTTCCGCAGCCGTCATCGCGAGGCGGCAAAGCCGCCATGGCGATCCATATTCAGTGCGCGCGTTTCGATCCTGGATTGCTTCGCTTCGCTCGCAATGACGCCGGGCAGCGATCAACCTAGAAACGGCAGTTGACGGCGATTTGCGGGTAAAAACGCATGCAGAATCAAGCCGCAGCGTCGTCCCCGCGAAGACGCATATGCGCTAAGTTAACGCTAAGTAACGGATTACGCAGAGGGTTCCACCCCTCATCCTGTCCTTCTCCCTATGGGAGAAGGACTGGATGAGGGGTGGAACCCTTCGTATAATCAATGACCTATCGTCTATTTTAGCGTCGTCCCGCGAAGACGGGGACCCACGCTAAGCACCCGCGGGGACCGCGTTTTTTGCTTCCATGGATGCCCGCCTTCGCGGGAATGACGGTCTGGAATCTGTGCCACACGCCTTTCATCCAGAGGGTGAAATGGCATCCCGGCAACACGCTGATTTGCCGGACATTTCCGCGTAGAGCCGGTTTCAACTGCCGTTTTAAGGTTCAAGCGGATCTCGCATCGCCGGATCGAGACCACTTAAGAAACCGCTCATTTCGCGTAGCGCCCTACTATAGTTAATGGGGGCATAGTAAACGCGCATCCGGCATATTTTCCCCGCCGTCTTTCTGCGAATCTTTTCCCGCTTTAGGCCGAATTCTGCGGCTCCAAAATACTATTAAATATATGGGCAGATTTGATGTTAACCATAAGATGGCGCATTTAGCGCAGGCAAGCGGCGCGCTGTGACTGGATTTTGTCGTGTGTTATCAATGCCTTGGTTGGTGCTTTAATAATCTGTAAATATATTGCTGCTATAATGCCCCTAAAGAAAACCAGAAATATTGCGCGATGCAGCGCCAGAAAACCGCAAGAACAGGGTTAACGGCGTTCTTACGCCGCCAGCCGGGTTATTTGCGGGAGGGCAGGCTGCCGCTTCAAGCGCGCCGGCACGCTGAGCGAAAGCAGCGCCAGGAAATAGTGGGCGTTGCCGTCAGGCCAGCGGCCGAGGATGGCACGGCAGGGCACGCTGCCGCCGGCCTCGTTAGAGACAACGAGCGTGTCGCGGCAGATTTTGGCGCCGGCGTTGAGCTTCTTGATCATGCGGCGGAAAATGGCTTGCTCCGCAAGAGGCAAGACCGTTTCGGCCGACTTTCCCATCAGCTTGGATTTGCGCCAGCCAACGTGCTGTGGGCGGCCTTCCGACCGGCAGACGGCGAAATCGGTGCCGAGAAAGAGCACGAGATCGAAGGCGGAGAGGAGCAGGTCTGGGGTAGCTTGCGAGCCGCCGGCCGGGTGACTTTGCCGGGGCGGAGGCGCGCAAACCGCCTCGGGTGCGCCGGCGCAGCACTCCTTCTCCCGGGCCAGGCGGCGGACCGTCCGGCCGATAGACTTAAAGGCGCGCAACTCCTCAGGCGTGAGCTGGCAGGCGGGCGTGGGTTTGCTGGGCGCCCGCTGCCGCTCCGGCGCAGCTTGCGGCTTGGCCGCAGTCTTCTTCTTGGCGGGCGCGGGCAGGCGCACAACGTTCGGCGGCTCTTGCGCGCTGGCCGCTTCCGATACGATCAGCCCCCGATGTCCGCCGGCGAGTTCGATAACCTCGAAAGAACAGGAGATTGCGGGATGGTGGCCCGCCTTGAACTTAACGGCGCTGACGGCTTTCCCGTTCCCCTGGGCTGCATCGAAGCATTGCGCCAGCCGGGCCGCAAGCCTCGGCGGCAACTCCTCCGTGTCAAGCCCGAATTTGGAGCGTGCGCCCGCATTCATCCATGCGATGGCACTGGCCGTATGATCCCAGACGAAGGCCGCGCGCGGCGAGAAAAGCAGATCCGTGAGAGGATCGGAACCGGCGATAGCTTTATTCGGTCTTGCTGCCAATTTCTCTTCCTGCGGCGATTGCGCGGGCGCAGCGCTCACCCGTATGTCCCGCAGATGGAGGGTGTTCGGGACGGAATGCAAGCGAAGAAAGAACAAAGGTGGATTTATATGTGGAAAGTTTGGTTAAATCGCGGCAATCACGAAATTGTGCAACGCACAAGATTTGTGTTGCGTTGCAACACAAGCAGTTTCATATATGTGGGCATGCTCAATGATTGGGCATAATCCAGCCTCCGGCGATCGAACCCCCCATGTAGGAGAACACCATGAGCCAGCAGATCGATTTCGAGATTCCCGCATCCGTTCGCGACCTCGCCAGCAAGAGCGTTGAGCAAGCCCGCGAAGCTTACAACCGCTTCCTTGAGGCCACCCGCCAGGCTCAAGATGTCGTGGCCAAGTCCACGGACGTAATCGCCAACGGCACCCGCGAGCTTAGCGAGAAGGCCGTGAAGTACACCGAGGCCAACCTCCAGGCCAATTTCGAGCTCGCTCAGCGCCTTGTTCATGCGAAAGACCTGAAAGAGGCTCTCGACATTCAGAGCCAGTTTGCGCGCCAGCAGATGGAAACTTTCGCACAGCAGGCTCAAGAGCTTTCCAGGCTCGTTGCGCAGTCCGCTCAGAAGGCCAATCCTTCCAGCCACCTCTAAGCAAGTATTCCCCGGCAGACCGCCAAATGCCTGCTTGGGTTTATTTGTATTCGCTATATGCAAATCTTGGAATACCGCCTTCTGGTCAAGCCAGAAGGCATGCTATTGCGAACTCTATTTTAGAATTCTCGAAGTGCAAGAGCTGTTTTCCCGCTCCTGCACTTCTCCGCCTGGGCGAGCGGCTTTTCGCACCGCCTCCGGGCATTTGCGCGCTTGAAGTTTGCCCGGAAACGCTGTTTACTGCGGCTCTTCGTAGGCCGCTGTAGCTCAGTTGGTTAGAGCACCAGATTGTGGATCTGGGGGTCCCCCGTTCGAGCCGGGGCAGCGGTACCATTAAAATCAAGGGGTTAATAATCTGAACTTCCCCTAATTTGAACCTCAAGGTGAAATATGAGGTGAAAAAACCGGGTTCTT
>JBKQNN010000430.1:0-5300 GCA_052145975.1 Rhodomicrobium sp.
ATGAGCGGATCGCGGATTTTGGCAAGAAATATGGCGCGCAATACAGGTTCACGGTTGAAGCCTAGTACGCCCCGCGGGAAATCCTGACCCATATGCGGCTGGCGCTGACAGGATTTCCCGCGGATCGGGCGTACTAGCAACTCTTCGATTCTGGGCAGCGCACCCAAGATAAGGCCGCAAAACGCTCTCATTTTTGTTGCGGCTTGAGCGCCTTCGGATTAAGTACGGGGTTCACAAACGGCAAGGGCTCAACCGGGTCCCGCCGTTGGGGCCATAGCTCAGCTGGGAGAGCGCTTGAATGGCATTCAAGAGGTCGGCGGTTCGATCCCGCCTGGCTCCACCAACCTCCGAAGGGGATATGCGTGTGATAGCCGCACGTCTTTCTTGAAAGACAGTGCCAGTTCCATATATGCTCGGTAACACGTCCACATCGGACACGTCCTCCTATCGCCTGCGAGCGGTGGAATAACAGGCATGCCGGGGTGTGCATTGGGCACAGGAGGTGCTTATCGTGGAAGAATCCCTCAAAGACTTTGAACTCGAAGCCTGGGGTGAAGGCGAGCTCGCCTACATCAAGCAGCTTAAAGCGAAGGACGTAGCGGAGCTTTTTCCGCAACTCGGCGGCCTGCCCGATGGCATCGACCTCTACGCTGTCGTTTCCGCCGATGGGACGCCTATGGTATTGACCGACAGCCGGTCCGCAGCGCTCGAGAATGTTGAAGAAAGCGATCTGGAACTCGTGACGCTTCACTAGCGGCGCTAGGCCCGCCAAAAGGCGGGCTTTGCGCTATTTGGGCTAGGCCGCGTGGGACGCGGCCTTTTCTGTGAGGACTGCATAGATCGCGGCGCGGTCCCGGCAGGCGCGGAGCTTCTCGACGGCCCTCGGCTCGCGGAGCAGGCGAGAAACACGGGCCAGCGCTTTAAGGTGATCCGCTCCGGCACTCTCCGGTGCCAGCAGCAGCATGACGATATCTACCGGCTCCTCATCGATCGATTCGAACTCGACCGGCTCCTCCAGCCGCGCAAAAACGCCCACGCTATGGCGCAGGTTGGAAAGCTTGCCATGCGGGATGGCAATGCCCGAGCCAACGCCGGTAGACCCGAGCCGTTCGCGCTGGAAAAGTATGTTGTAGATGTCGACGCTATTCAGCCCGGTCAGATCCGCGGCGCGATCCGACAGGATCTGAAGCACTTGTTTCTTGTTCGCAGCCTTAAGGGACGGAATAACGCCATAGGGCGTTATGAGGTCGCTCAAATCCATATCTTGTCCCACGCGCTAACGTCCTCTATTGCGGCTCACGCTTTGGCGCTCCCCGCGCCGCCGCTGGGGTCGATCCACCCGATGTTGCCGTCCGGCCGCCGGTACACAACGTTAATCCCGCCATGCGCGGCGTTACGGAACACCAGAAATGGCTGGTCCGCAAGGTCCATCTGCATCACAGCGTCGCTAACCGCCATGGCCCGTACGCGTGCCGGTTTTTCGGCGATGACAGCCGGAGCCCCAGCCCCATCTCCGTCTTCCTCAGGAGATTCGACGGTGCGCTCAACGTCTATCACATAATCAATTCCGGCGCTGTCTAAAAGTGGCGCGGAGTTAACGGTGCCTTGGCTATGGCTTTTAAGCCTGCGTTTGTAGCGGCGCAACCGTTTTTCGAGCCGCTCCATCGCGGAATCGACGGCGGCATAGGCGTCCGAGCCGGCCCCGGCCGACTGCATATCGAGCCCCGACTCAAGATGTATCGCGCACTGGGTCGAGAATCCATCGTGGTTTTTCTCCAGGCTGATCTGCCCAGAGACTAGCCGCCCCGAGAATTTTCCCAGCGCAGTTTCCACCCGGCTTTGCGCATAACCACGCAAACTTTCGCCGAGGTCGACGTTTTTTCCGGTTATCTTGATCATCATCTTGGAATAGTTCAGCTTAGTGCTCAGTCTCTTGGGGACGAAGTACACCCCATCCCACTTTTATGGTACATGGGGCGAATACTTCCCGCAAGGCTTAAAACACTCTTAAGCCATTGTTAAATTTAAGACATCTGGGAATTAGGAGAGACATTTCCCGCCACAGCAGCCAACACCTTGACTGCACGCGAAACACTAAAGACGCTTGCGCTCTCCGTTTTTCTGCGACTACCGGGGAGCAAGAACCATAATCATCTGCCGGCCCTCCAATTTCGGCTCCAGTTCGACCTTGGCGATAGTGCCCGTCTCCTCCTTTACTTTCACAAGGAGTTGCATGCCGAGCTCCTGATGCGCCATTTCACGGCCCCGGAAACGAAGCGTCACTTTTACTTTGTCGCCCTCTTCAAAGAACTTTTTCATCGAGCGCATCTTAACCTCGTAGTCATGCGTGTCGATATTAGGGCGGAGCTTAATTTCCTTGACCTCGACGGTCTTTTGCTTCTTTCGCGCTTCCGCGGCCTTTTTCTGGGCCTGGAATTTATACTTTCCGAAATCCATGATCTTGCAGACCGGGATTTCTCCATTCACCGCGATTTCAACAAGATCGAGACCGGCTTCCTGGGCTTTCGTAAGCGCATCGCGCTTCGCAATCGTCCCGTGGTTCTCCCCGAGCTCGTCGATGAGTTGAACATCGCGTGCAGCAATTGCTTCATTAATGCGCGGCCCTCCCTTGGAAGGCGCGTCTGTTCTTACCGGACGGCGTATTTGACTTCTCCTATGGCTGTTGACGATCCACGCTCCCGGCCGTCACAGGCCGGGCGCATTACAATTTGAGGATAAAAACGGCGCGCCGCAAGTCAAGTGCCTTCTCGCGCGAAAACGCCGCTGCACGGCGTCCGCCAGCGATTATCCCAAGACTTCACTTTTGCGACGCAGTTTTGAATGCCTCCGCGAGTTGAGTTCCTAGCAAACGGTCGTAAACTGTCAAGCTTTGCAGTTGCAGGGCGCGCTTCGAGAATTCGCGGCGCACCCGTTCCATTCCGCGCTGGCGCAGCGCCTCCAGCGGGCCATTATCCAACGCCAGCGCGTAGCGCAGCGAATCGCAAAGTGCTGCGGCGTTGCCCGGCTCGAACAGCCAAGGCCCTGGGCTTGGCGGACAGGCCGGGCGGCCGGTATCGGCGCCTCCCTGGCCGCTGCCGGCATGCTCAAGAATCCCTGGCTCGGGCGTCACGGTTTCCGGAAACGCTCCGATGTTGGATGCGATAACCGGGCAGCCCATGGCTTGCGATTCGATGGCCGAGCGGCCGAAAGCTTCTGCCTCGATGGACGGCAGCACCGTGAAGGCCGACGCCTTGAACGCGGCCGGCATGTCGCTGCAATGACCTGGAACGATCACGCGGCCGCCGAGGCCGTGCGCCTGGATGGCGGCTTCGAGCTCTGCCTTGAAGGACGAGCGGCCCTGCTCGTCGCCTGCGAGCACAAACACGGCATCTGGGTATTCGCCGCGCGAGAGCAACTGCGCCGCCGCGTCGATCAGAACTTTTTGCCCCTTCCATCGCGTCAGCCGGGCGGGCACCAGCACGATGCGCTTGCCTTGAGGCACGCGCCAAGCCTCGCGAACGGCGCGAACCCGCTCAGGCGAAACCGCGGCAGGATCGAAGCTCTTGAGGTCTACGCCCCGGTAGATCACGCCCACGCGCGCGGCTGCGTCCGGGTGCCGCTCGCATACGAGCTTCGCCGTGTATTGGGAGTTGCAGATAACGGCGTCGCCTCGCGCCATGACGCTGTTGTAGAGGGCTTTCAGCCGGCTCTTCTGGTTATAGATGCCATGGTAAGTGGTAACGAAGCAGCGGCGGGTGCGCTTAGCGGCAAGCAGGGCGCTCCAGGCAGGCGCCCGGCTTCGGGCGTGAACCAGGCTTACCCCGCGGCTGCGGATGAGCCAGGAAAGCCTCAGCACGTTGAACAGGATCGCTACCGGGTTTTTCGTTTTGGCCGGGAATCGGATCAGCTCTCCGCCGGCTTCCGCCAGCTCGTCCTCAAGCCGGCCGCCCGCCGATACGACAAGCGCGCGGCCGCCGGCCAGTGTCACGGCCTCCGCCATCTCGACAGCGGTACGCTCCGCCCCGCCCGCTGAAAGCTCGGGCACGATCTGGAGGATGACGGGCCATGGTACTCGTTTTAACATAGGGCAGGTCCATGGCGGCGCGGCCCGGCAACCCTCCCGAGGGGGCGGTAAGACTTCATGCCGGGCTTTTTGCTAAGTCTCATGAGAGAAGCATAAGATGAACGGCGAAGAACTGCAAATACTCCCGGTTGGCGTGCAAGGCGAGCCGCCGCTGCCCATCGCATACCGGTTCCAAAAACCTGAAGGAAATCAGCCAACCTTTGTCTGGTTCTGCGGCTTCAGATCGGAAATGGAAGGCCTCAAGGCAAACGCGCTTAGCGATTGGGCGCGACAGAACGGCGCCGGATGCTTGCGGTTCGATTACTCCGGCCATGGAAAATCCGGCGGACGATTCGAAGAAGGCACGATCAGCCAATGGCTCGGCCAAGCCGCCGCGGTCTGCGCCCACGCGCTCGCAGGCAAGCCTGCGGTTTTCGTAGGATCGAGCATGGGCGGCTGGATCGCCCTGCTTCTGGCGCGCCACTTGGCTTCGCAAGCCGCTTCCGGTCTCAAAGGCATCGCTCTTATCGCGCCGGCTTGGGACATGACGCGCCTGTTCTGGGAGCACGCATCGGCAGAGATTCGCGGCGTTATCCTGCGCGACGGCGTCTACTACCGCCCCTCGGCCTATGGCGATGAGCCCTACGCGATCGCCAAGGCGCTGATCGAGGATGGCGAGCGCCACCTCTTCGGCGCCGGCCCCGTCCCGCTCTGCGTGCCCATACGCATCCTTCATGGCCTTCAAGACCCCGACATTCCATGGCGTCACTCGATGGCGCTCCTCGACGCGATCGCCTGCCCCGATATGCGCCTCACGCTTATCAAGGATGGCGAACATCGCCTTTCGCGCCCGCAAGACTTGGCCCTCCTGTACGCCACGCTTGCGGAATTCCTGTGAGTTAGCAGCGCCGGCCGCGGTTTTCATCGGCTCATATCTTAAAGTAATGCGCTTTACGGGAGTCTTAACGGCCGGCTGTTATGTAACGCATTGATAATGCATGCATATTTCGCACAAGGCCGGGCATCGGGCGGGCTTGCATCCATTAATCCGGAACTTGCAAATATATTTAATAGGATTTTGGAGTCGCAGAAATCGGCCTAAAGTGAGAAAAGATTCGTAGAAAGACGGCGGCGGAAAATATGCCGGGCGGCCGTTTACCATCCGCAGATTAACCATAGTAGGCGCTTAAGCGAATCGAACGGTCTGTTAAGGCGCAGAATGCGGTTCCGGATTTCA
>JBKQNN010000431.1:0-11936 GCA_052145975.1 Rhodomicrobium sp.
TCGATAAGCTGAATGAACTGCTCGTCTTGGTTTTTGGCCACCCGCGAGGAAACGAAGAGCGCTAGATGACCTGCTTTTTGATCGAGGCAATAAACGATCGTCTTGCCTTGAGCATAAATGTCTTCAACATCGCGGTAAACGTCTAGAATCCAGCCTAGCGTTTGCTGGGGCGGGCTTATGTCGTCGGCAAAAGAGGTAAAACAAATTATAGGGCTGGAAATATTGCGAAGATCGAAAAGCTTTCCGTCGCTTGAAAGAAGTTGATTGTGGGTGAGCTTGTCGCCAACGAACAGCTCGTCCACAAGCCATTGCATTTCGTCGCCATTCGTCATTATGAAAGAGCCCCACCATTTTTCAAATTCGAGGTAACGGGGCGCTTCGGTGTCAGCGTTTGCGTAAACCTGATATTGCTTGGTCCAAAGCCAGTTGGCTGGATTGAGATTGTCGAAGTTTTCGACGAGCCAGGCGCCATCGAACTTGCCGGCGCCAAGATCGCTTGTGAGCGCGGTCAGCCAGCTGCCGCCGAGCAGGCCGCCCGAATAACGCATCGGATTCTTCCCGCGGACGCCTTGCCAATAGGACATGGGCGAGCCAACCACGAGGCAAGGGCCGAATAGATCCGGGCGAAGCATCGCGACCATCAGTGTCTGATAGCCGGCCTGACAATTTCCGATCGCCATCGGTTTTGGCGCTTCAGGGTGCCGCCTTACAACTTCCTCAAAGAACTTGACCTGGCCTTCGACAACGTCGAGGAAGCGCTGACCTGGAACAGGATCCGCGGTGAAGCCGATGAAATAAACAGGATGCCCTGCCGCGAGCGCATCGCCGATCTCGCTTTCCTTTTTGAAGCCTCCAATGCCGGGCCCTTGCCCTGCGCGAGGGTCCACCACTACGACTGGCCGCTTCCGCGGGTTGGTCCTCATTCCTTCTGGCGGTATAATCCGTGACAGGGAATAATTCATCGGCCGGGGAAAAGAATATCCGCTTACCAGTTGCTCCTGCTTATAACGAAGCACGGTTGCCATGGGCCGCTCAGCCATGGATGCCTGCTGATCGCCCCTCTGCCGCAGAATATCGAGAAAAAGAACCGACCTTTGATAGGCGTCACACAAATATTCAAACCAGGCATTTCCTGCGGTAGACGCAGACATGCGCTCCAAAGTCTCGGCACAGAGTTGATCTGATACTCTTAGGCCCATTGGGTACATTGTGTACTCCGCATCTAACCGTTAGCTTGTCATGGGGCAGCCGGATCAATAAGATAGCTGTTGCCTTTGCACATGGGTTGATCATTGTCAAAGTGCTTTCGAAAGTGGGCTTGCTTGTTAACGTAGACTTAATACTTGTCGAAGATTTACTTCTTGATGACCTAAAGCCGCTCGAACAAATTCCGGTTGGTGTAGCCATGCGCCTATCAACGCTCGCGCTTATCAATGGGGCGAGTCCGCGCACCGGGACCTGGGCCGTTCGTGGTGGCGGGCGAGGTGGATGAAGGTTGGGAGGCAGTCATGGCGCGGAACCTATTGATCCGCCGCCTTAAGCCACCGCACAGCACATCGGGGCTTGCGGGGAAACCGTTGCGCCGGTCTGGAGCGCCGAAACAAAGTTCTTAATCTACGGCCGCCGTATACTCACTTTTTGTGCCCGGCAGATCCGGTACGATATGACCCAAGGATTCGCCCTGCGGGGCCGTTTCGATGGCCGCTGCTTGAAAAGGAAAAGGAGCGGGCGTGCTGGCCGCTCCTTTTCATCGGATTCCGCACTAAACCTGGGCCGTTTTATTGCACCGTACTCGGATCGGCCCATGTGTACTTCAGACCGGTGGAACTAGTCATGCCAGAAATACCGGTGATGATGCTTTCGAAGTCTGCCAAAGGATTGGCTCCTGCCGGCAGATAGGGGGCAATGCCCGTCTCCAGCCAGAACGGGTGGAAGAAGAACGAGGCGAAGCCGTCACGCACGACCATCGCATACTGCGCATTCGTCAGGATATCCTGCGCGGTATAGGTTAGGTTGGATGACGGGTCCAACGTGCTGATGTTATACTCCACGTTGCCCAAGTTTTCGGGAATGACATACTGCCCGTAATAGTCCTTGTTGATGATGTACGGGAAGATTTGTCCCACCGCGTAATCCTGTGTGGGGCCCGTCGTGTTGAGATTGGGATTATTCGAGGTGTAATAGACAACCCGCTGATAGGTCTTGCTGAAGAGCGGTGGCACCGCAAGGATACTGTTCGGCGAGGACTGATAATGCGGTGCCTCCCACGCGAACGGCTTGTAAGTGGTGGTGCCCAGTTCTGAAAGGCCAGAAGAAAGCCGGCCGCTCGCATACGCGGACGAAGTATCCTCTGTTACCGGAGTATTTGTAACGATGTTCCAGAGCTCGTAGTCGTCGGCGCTGACAGCGTCAATTGCATTCTTAACGTTGTCGTACTGATGCGTGTAGCCGTGCATCAGAATGCGGCCACCCTTTGGAAGCGCGTAGTTGAGCGCCGTCTGCAGCTGAGTTGCCTGCGAGAACGCGATGCTCTCGGCCACCCCGCCATTATAGACGCCGTTCGGGTCCATGTAATGCGGGATGGTCGCGATGCCGAAGGCGATTTTCTGCGAAGAGAGATAGTTAACCAGCGTCTGCATGGAGGTCGTGTCGACATATGCATCGACGTCCTCCAATCGCACAAGCGCGCGATGGTTCTCTGCGACGCCGGAGTTGACGATGTCATGAAGCAGGTCGCAAAGTACGAGATAGCGATCGCGTGGCCCGATATAGGACAGCGGTATATCGGCGAAATACCAGAAGTTCCCCGACCGGACGACGTAAGGCGCCGTTGCCCCGGTGACGCTATTCGTGATGGTCACGAGCTGCTGGGCTGCCGACCCGGTGGGAATCGAGGTCACACCAACGTCAGGATCGGCGCTTATTGCGCCAGTCGATGAGTTGTAGGCGTAATACTTGACCATCGGCAGGCCTTTATAGGTGATGGTGTCGTAGAAGCCCGGCGCCGGATTGGACGCGCTTGGCGGCGAGTTCATGCCGGCAAGGCTGACGAAGCTGTATCCGTATTTGGTGCTGAAGTTGTAGGATGCCGACCAGGCGTATTGCCATATGTTGTACTTAAACCAGACGACCGTTTTTGTGGTAGCATTGACGTCGTTGAGGAACGCGGTAGGGATCGTATTGCCGTAGTAGGAGCCAATATAGAAGGTCACGTCATTGTTGGCGATCTGACCGGCGGTGTACTGGGCGACGGACTCCAGAGTGACGGTTTTGTATTTGAAATGCCCGAGCAGGTTGCGAAGCATAATGGCGTAGGACAAACCCATATTCTGATATTGAACGCCCGCAGGGGCATCATACAGTATCAGGGCGTTTATCGGGTTTGTTTGTGCGCTTGCAGGTGCCGCCGGGACCGACACCCAGCTGACTACCGATAGCGCTAAGACGCATAAGAACTTCTTCATAGCGTTTTCCTCTATTCGAACCGAAAGTTGGATACGATGTGCGCGGCCGGCTTACTTGGGCGATAGCGCGCTGCCATAAGGGCTGCGGCTCGCATGGTGGGGTCTACTAACGTGGGACATGTTCGTCCGCTTCTTCTCTTCCGCGGTCATGCCCGGACGGTGTTTAACCATCTGCCAACCCGGTGTCTGGGGTGGGGGGGTAACGCCGTTTTGCTTTGCCGGTGTAACGCTGCTTCCTGCGAATACTGTGCCAACGGCCATGATCGACGCCGCCGCCAGCCCAAGCGCAAAATACCGGCGTGTCATTTGTATTAGACTCATGTTGCTGCTCCCTTCTTTAGTTACTTGTTTACTGCTTCACTTTAAAACTCATGAATGTTGCGCCACGGCGGCGCCATTCAAACACAACGCGTTCTGGCTTCCTTCAGTATCGCTTGTGCAATGGCCCGTCTTAATGGCTTATTCGATCATAGGATTCGCAAGGGGCGTCTTCTGCCCATTGACGGATATATTTCGCACGCGCTCCCGCACAGGCTCGCAACACTTGCATACTTCGCTAACCGGGCGCCGTTCCTCTAGCACGCTCGCCAGGATCTGGAAAGCAAGCTAGTTGTAGGGTGAGTTGTAAATTGTTAGAATTCTGAATCTTTTGGTCCAGAATTCTAAATCTTTTGGTCCCAGGCAGCGGCTCGCGAACATAGATCAAACGGTCCGGCAACTCTCCATACTCGCAGCCACCAAGTCGATCGCGCGCTCCACAAGGCCGATATTTTCGGCCTCCGCCATAATGCGAATTACGGGCTCCGTCCCGCTTGGGCGCACAACAAGCCTGCCGCAGCCGTTGAGTTCGCTCCGTGCAGTCTCGATGGCTTTTTTGACCTTGGGATTCGCAAGCGGCGTCTTCTGCCCATTGAGGGAAATATTTCGCACGCGCTGCGGCACAGGCTCGAAACACTTGCAGACTTCGCTAACGGGACGGCTTTCTTCCATCACGCAGGCTAGGATCTGCAAAGCGGTTAGGAACCCGTCACCGGTGGTCGCATAGTCGGAGAGGATGATGTGACCGGAGGGTTCGCCTCCGATATTGAAACCATGCTCCCGCATTTGGGCAATGACGTACCGGTCGCCCACCGGCGTGCGCTCAAGGCGGAACCCGAGCGTTTGCAGGTAACGCTCAAGGCCAAAATTCGCCATTACCGTCGAGACCACGCCTCCGCCGGAGACAAGACCCTTCGCGCCCCAATTCCTTGCAATGAGTGCGAGAAGCTGATCGCCATCGACAACGTTGCCGTGTTCATCGGATATGAGAACGCGGTCGGCGTCGCCGTCCAACGCTATGCCGATATTGGCGCGCAGCTCCTTCACCTTGTCACAAAGCGCCTGCGGATCGGTCGAGCCGCATTTGTCGTTGATGTTTGTGCCATTCGGCTCGACGCCAATCGGCAATACCTCAGCACCTAACTCCCAGAAGGCTTGCGGCACGACCCGATGGGCTGCTCCATTGGCGCAATCGACGACGATCCGCATGCCTTCAAAGTTCATACCGCGCGGGAGCGATTGCTTCGCGTACTCCACATACCGCTCGCTGACACCGTTTATACGCTTTGCCCGTCCCATTGCTTCGGGTGGCACGCGGAGGCCATCCATCGGGGCCTCGATCAACTCTTCGATTTGCCTTTCCACCTCGTCCGGCAACTTATAACCATCTGCGCCGAAGAGTTTGATTCCATTGTCGAAATACGGATTGTGAGAGGCGGATATCATGATGCCGACATCGGCCCGCAGCGAGCGTGTCAGGAGCGCTACCGCCGGCGTGGGCGCCGGACCCAGCAGAAGGGCGTCGGTGCCTACCGAGGTCAACCCGGCTACAATGGCCGATTCGTACATGTAGCCGGATAAGCGCGTATCCTTCCCGATCACGGCGCGCGGCTTATGGCTGCCCTTGCGGAGCACATGCCCGGCGGCCATAGAGATCCGCATTATGAGATCGCAGGTCATTATGCCGGCATTAGCGCGGCCGCGAATGCCGTCCGTACCGAAGTAAGCTACTTTCACTGTTGCCTCCGTGGGCTCGCTTTAGCGCCTGTAGCTGCGAAGAGATTTGCCACCAGCGCAGCACTCCGTTTCACCAAAGCTCCGAGACCGGAGCGGCAATCGGAGGTCAAAAGGCCGGTCACACTGATTTTCTGGCCGATTGCGAATGCGGTGCCATCCGTAATGGCAATTTTAGCTAATTGGCCGCGATCGCGCACTTTGCTCGGGATCTGGAACTCCGGCGGCACGGCTTCCGTGATGGGGAGGATCCTCTCGATTTCAGCGTTAAGGGTCTGGTTGTGAGCTTTCACGCAAACGCGCTCACCTTCGCTGATGTCAAAGAGGTAGCTATCCGGCAAATAGGCCAGCACGTAGCTCTCGCCGGTATAGATGTCTGTTATAGAGTTTTGTCCGCTGAGAACCTGACCGGAAACGCTGATGGCAGGGCCCACGACGCCGCTGACAGAAGCAGTGAGCACACCGCCATTATAGACACGCTTGAGTTCGAAAAGGGATTGACTGACTTCTTCGAGGCCGGACAGATTGGCGGCTAGCTCCGAAGCTAAGGAGTCGCTTTCCGCTCTCAAGCTCGCAGCTTTGTCGGCGGCGATCAGATAAGCAGCGGAGATTTCTTGGTTCGTGCGCCAAACGGCCAACCCTTGCTGCTTCGCTTTAGTCAGCTCTTGAAGAAACGCGTTCGCTTGACCTGCACTCGTTTCAGCGATCGACAACGTCGATGCGATAACCTTCCCGCGGGCTTGCAACTGCGCGACCCTGCTCGAAAGCCGGGCACGCTCTGCCGCGATATCGGACAAAGACCGGATGATTGCCCCCGCCTCGACCCGGGCGATTTTCTGCCCGGCTTCGACATGGTCGCCAGGATGAACGTAGACTTCAGCGATCCGCGCATCGAATGGGGCGGCAACCCGGATTCGCTCCCGGGTTACTAAACCGTTAGCACTTAGGAGCAGGCTTCCCCCGCTCATATACAGTGCAACCACGGCAGCGACGATTGCGACGAGCACCCCGCTGCGTAGAAGCTTCCACACACGCTGCCATTGGATCCGGCTCACTTTGAGTTGGATCGAGTCACGTGCACTTGAAAAAGCCGTTTGGGTTGTCATGCTGCCTCCGAAGCTGCCGCTGTCCGCAGCACATTGACGAAGGAGGCTTGCCGCCCCCGCGTTTGCACACTTGGGGTGGTCAGCGCAGCTGCTATTAGCTCTGCGGCTTTTCCCGACCCGAACGGATTTGGCGCCTTAACAAGCTGCGGAGAATTTGCTGCTGTTAACGCGCGTACGCCCGAAACGATGGCATCGTAGTCCGATCCAACCAGGCGGCCGAAGCCCGCATCGATAACCTCCGGCCTTTCCGTGGTATCGCGTGTAATCAAGATCTGGAGCCCGAAGGTTGGGGCTTCCTCCTGAATGCCGCCCGAGTCGCTCACAACGGTCCAAGCCCGCGAAAGCAAATGAACGAAGTCGGGATATTGGAGGGGCGGCAGGAGAACGATGTTGGCGGCGTCGCCGAGAATGGCGAGCACGGAGGAACGGACTTCAGGATTAAGGTGCACCGGAAGGACGATTACCTTGTCGCCATCCTCTCCAAGATCTCGCAGCGCCCGCAGAACTTCCTGCATTTTCGGCCCGATGTTTTCGCGCCGGTGCATCGTAGCCAAGACGATTTTCTTATCCCGCGGCAAATCGGTGAGCTTCCGCTCGATTGGGGTGTATTTCCGGGAGATTTTCTCGCGGGTGTAAAGGAGGGCGTCGACAACAGTGTTACCAACCGTCATCACGCTTCCGGGCTGAATATCCTCCGCAAGCAGATTTGCTTCTGACTGACTGGTCGGTGCAAAGTGCAAGGCCGAACACAGAGTGATCACTCGCCGGTTGAATTCTTCCGGCCAGGGAGATTGCAGGTCTCCGGTCCGCAGGCCGGCTTCTACATGTGCCACCGGGATGTTGTTGAGGAATCCTGCCGTCGCCGCGGCGGCCGCCGTGGCAGTGTCTCCTTGCACGATGATCCAGTCGTAGGCTTGGCCGCGCAGCATCTTATCGATGCGCTCCATCATCAGCCCGAACTTGCTGGCGAGGCCCCGCTCGTCGACGATGCCGGTATAGTTGTGGGTAATTTCAATCTCGAAGAGATCGAGCAGACCGGCCGCAAGCTCGACGTGCTGTCCGGTCCAAAGCGTGTGCACCTCATTGCCGGTCTGGCACAGCGCTCGATACACCGGCCCAAGCTTTATAATCTCGGGACGGGTCCCGAACGCTACAAGAATACGCATGATAACCCCTCAGTTGAAAGACTAACGCGTGACCGCGGTTAGATCGTCGGGAAGTTCGTGGACTGTTTTGGACCAGACAATTGGCTTGGTCGCGAAGGCGCTTTCGCCGGTGTAGGTCTTCCAAGCGCGCCACACGGCCATCATGTTTATGTAGAGCGCAACGGGCCAGCGCAGCGCGACGCCAAGCCAATCGTAGATGCCGTAGACCTGATGGAAGGATGCGACCCGGATCAGGTAGCGCGTGACAAGCGCGGCAAGGTTTAAAGTCAGGGAGACTTCAAAGACAGTACCTAAACCGCCGGGAAGCTCGCCCAAATCGATCGCATCGGAAGCAAGGAGCAGCAATAAAACGAAGGATACCGGCGGCAGGAAATTCGTAATTATCCCCTTGCGATCCCTGAAAAAGAAGTAGACATCCCAGGCGTCGCCCTGCCAGCCCAGCTTATGCATCGCTTCAAAATTGATGCCATAGACCCAGCGGGTCTTTTGCTTGATGGAGGCAGATAGGGATTTTGGAAAAAACTCCCGGGTCGCGACAAAGTCCAACCCCCGCTTTTCATCGGCGGAGATCGCCGCGAATGCCGATTTGAATCCGGCCCGCTTTGCCTCGACGCCGAGGATGTAATCCTCCGTCACACATCCAGTCATCAGGACATAGCCTCGTGATTTGACGAAATGAGCGATGAGCTTTTTCGTCATACACGTGCCCACTCCCGCCGAAGGGATCGTTGCGCCAACGGCGTGCCGGACGACCATTTCGCGCGTATGCCGCTCCGCGAATTCGTCCATGTAGGTGGCGGCCACCATTGACCGGTTCAGCGAGTTCAGGGAGAAGACCGGAACTTGGATGAAGTCGCAATCGCGCGCGTAAGCGGTGTACACTTCGAAGGTCCGGGGATCGATGATGTCTTCGCTGTCGTGAAGGACGACTAGCTCGGGCGCATTCTCCGATGAGAAAACCTGCCGGAACATCTCATTCAGCATCTGTCCCTTGGATGTTGGACCGGGAAGCGTGTTGACGATAACCTTCACGCGATCGGGGTGCTTTGCGGCAAGCTCCTGCGCCACATTGAGCGTTCCCGTGTCGTTCGGATAAACGCCGAGGTAAAGCTTGACCGCCGGGATTTGGATGCGCGCGAGATTGCCCTCGACCATCCGGCCCAGCACATCCTCCTCGTGCCAGTTCGCGACAAAGACGGCCGTGAATGGGATTTCTCCCTTCTCCCCCTTTGCTGGGCCGGTAAACGAAAATCTCTCTATACCGAAGGCCAGCAGATCGACGAAAGCGTCGTCTATGGAGGAAACATTTATCAGAATGCTGACGAAAAGCAGCACAACTACGATAAAAAGCTCCACCGGTTCTTACTCCCTTAGAAACATAAGGACTATTGGCCTGTACACAGAGTTTATGACAACTATATGACTAGATACCTTAGCTTAAGCTTGCCGGCGCGACCATCTTCCGCCTGGTGGTATCCGGTACCTTTAGGCCGCTACGGGCCGGCAAAAGCCAACCTTCTGAGGCGCCGTTGCCCCAAACAACGGATTGACGCATACGAATGTCTCCTTGCATCCATACCCCCCGATAAATCTGTTAGGCACTTATTAGTTCCCGTCCGCCGACTTCAAAAGCTTCGCATTATTGAAAAACACCTTTTCTGCAACGCGCATATCGATGTAATTTTTTCCTACTTAGTTAACCGCATAAAATAAGGAGAAGCGTTTGGATTGGACTTGGGCTGGGTGAGGCGGTTGGAATAATGCCCTGAAATTTTTGAAGAAAACAGCAGACCTGGTTCTTATTGATGAAGGGCTTGCAGCATGGCAACTCTCTATCGTTTTCATAGAGACACACAAATAGTCTGGCACCAGCTTGGCATTTATGCCCGAAAGGAGTAGGTGAGATGATTGACCGAAGCCCCAGGCTCCAATTACAGTTCTCGAAACCTCTAAGATTAATTACAGCGATTACTCTGATGCCGTTATCGGCTGTTGAGTTTGTTTACGGCCAGGAGCCTGCAGCCATTTCAGCCCAGTTTTCGGAGGATTTCGCAAATTACCGCAAGAACGAATGCTTCCGGGATGGAGAGAGCTTTGGTGAGTGGACATCCGCCTTCGGCGGATATGGCTGTAATTCCATCATATCCGCGGGGGATAGTCAGGCACTGTCTCTCCGGCCACGGCCAGCCGCCTCAAGCGGCGAAACCCACGGCGCTCTTGTTCTGGGCCCAAGATTTTCCAGTAATATGACTTTCAATTCTTCCATGCGGACAGTTAGCCAGCTTCGAACGGGAAGCCCTCCAGCAGCGTGGGAGGTGGGATGGGTCCTGTGGAGTTACACCGATGGCACCCATTTCTATTACTTCATTCCGAAGCCGAACGGGTGGGAGTTGGGCAAGGAGGATCCTTCCTATCCCGGGAGCCAGCGCTTCTTGGCCTCGGGCTCAAGTCCGGCATTCCCAGTTGGAAGTTGGCACAACATTAGCGTCGGCATCGCCGGCCGCACAATCTCCGTATCCGTCAACGGTGCGTTGGTAACGGCGTACACCGACTCGCAAAATCCCTATTTAGGCGGCCAGATCGGTCTTTATTGCGAGGATGCGCAAGTTTATTTCAAAGGAATCTCCGTGACGTCCCCTTGAGATTGCGCATCCAGCGGCCGTTCTAGCCGCGGACATCTCCGGGGCGGGAGCCACCTTTCCCTACCCAATTTATGCGAAATGGGCGGACACCTAGAAAAAGAAGACCGGAGCGGCATGCGGGTGCGAACGCGCCGCCGGCTGTACTAAGGCACAAAGACGCGTTATTGCTTCAAGGCGGTGATGGGCACCTACAGACACTTCGGGGCAATAAATCATGCGAATACTGGCCGCCGGCTGGCATGGACAAATCGCACGGGCCTTTATGCAAATGGTGCCGGGACGCAACGACATTACCGCATTTGCGATCGGCCGCCCCGGGCTCGACATTTGCGATCCCCGCAGCATCGAGCGGGCATTGGGCGATATTCAACCCGATGTTTTGATCAACCTGGCTGGCTATACGGATGTCGACGGAGCAGAAAGCGAACCGGAGCTGGCATACGCGCTCAACGCCACCGGAGCACAGCTGTTAGCCGAGGCTGCCGCCAGAAGGCAGGTTCCCATCATACATATCTCGACAAGCTACGTGTACGATGGGCACAAATCGTCCCCCTACATCGAGACCGATTTGACGCAACCGTCAACGGCTTACGGAAAATCGAGGCTCGCCGGGGAACTCGCGGTGCAAACGGCCAACCCGAAGCACGTCATCCTGCGAACCGGATGGATTTTCAGCCCCTTCGGCCGCTGCTTCGTTAGCAACATTCTTCAGCGCGCGCAGTTGGGAATGCCGCTGAAAGTTGTTAACGACCAATACGGCAATCCAACGTACGCGCCTCACCTCGTCGATGCCGTTCTTGCAGTTGCTTTGCAATTGACGGTACGGCCCGATGAAGAAAAGCCCTGGGGCATATTTCACGCTGCCGGTACGGGAACGGCGGCCTGGTATGATCTGGCCCTGGAGGTGCTTTCCGCATCTGAGCGGCTAGCCAAGCTTTCCGTTAGCCTTGAGCCTATACCATCGGCGGAATATCCAACGCGCACCCTGCGCTCGCCCAACTCCAGGCTCGATTGCTCGAAGCTGGAACGGACCTTCGGCGTCACGTTGCCCGCGTGGCAAACCGGCGTTCACGAATGCGTCGAACGCCTTCTGGCGCCATCTGCTCTGGCGCCAGGCGCAGCGATACGCTGACCGGCGGCCTCGTCCCTTCCCAAAATCTGCCGCCAGTCCCCGAAAAAACCCATGGCGCGGCCGCCGCCGGCTATGCCCCCGGCGGCCAGAAGCTGGCCCCTTGCAACAGATGGGTCAGGGTGCTGGGCAGAATTTAATGCGGTATTTCAAAGGACGCTGCTGGCGTTACAATTTGTAACCAAATACGATTAGGAGCGGATCGGGAAATCTTGAGTTACTCGTTTCGACGGGAAGTTTTGAAATTAGCCGCAAGCGCGGGCACGCAGGCCAGCCCAAAGCGAAGCGCTTTTGGGGAAGGCTTCGCACGCTTGAGGACCCGGCCTCGCGGCGAAGTGTTCTTGAGCCTGCGCAAAATTGCCCGATTTAGCGCATTG
>JBKQNN010000432.1:0-12304 GCA_052145975.1 Rhodomicrobium sp.
CGGCGCGGTATTCATGAGCAAGATTTTCATCTCCTACCGGCGGCACGATTCCCGGCCCGTCGCCACGCTGATCTACGATCCGCTCGCGCGCCATTTCGAGGCGAAATTCGGCGCGGGCGCGGTGTTCATGGACGTGCACGGCATTCCGCTGGGCGTGAACTTCCGCAGCTATCTGAATGAGCAAGTGGCGAGCGCGGAGCTGCTGCTCGCGCTGATCGCGGACCGCTGGCTCACTGCGGTGGACGAGCATGGCAGCCGGCGGATCGATAGCCCGAACGATTTCGTGCGCATCGAGATCGAGGCGGCGCTGAAGCGCGGCGTGCCCGTAGTGCCGGTCTATGTGGACGACGCGAAGTTCCTGCGCGAGGCGGATTTGCCGGACGGGTTGAAAGAGCTGGTGTGGATGAATGGCTTTCAGCTCAGAACCGATGCGCGCTATTTTGCGGCCGATGCCGCGCGGCTGATCGCCAGTCTCGCACCGCATCTGGCGCCATCGGCCGATGACAAAGCCCGCGCGAAAAAATACGCCGGGGGCGGAGACGAACACTACAACAAAGGCGATTATGACCGTGCCATCGCCGATTACGATCAGGCCATCAGCCTGAACCCGCAATACGCGACCGCCTATTACAGCCGCGGCCTCGCCTATTACAACAAAGGCGATTATGACCGCGCCATCGCCGATTACGATCAAGCTATCCGCCTCGATCCGAAATACGCGCTCGCCTATAACAACCGCGGCTTCGTCTATAACATCACAGGCGATTATGACCGCGCCATCGCCGATTACGATCAAGCCATCCGCCTCGATTCGAAATACGTGTTCGCTTATAACAACCGCGGAAACGCCTATGTCAGCAAAGGCGAGTATAACCGCGCCATCGCCGATTTCGATCACGCGCTCGCCATTGATCCCAACTATCAGCCTGCCGCAAAAAATAAGCGGATCGTCGAAGAGGAACGCGCCGGACAAACCAGGAAGAAGGGCTAGTTTGGCCGAGGCAAACGCTGAGGGGAAGACGCAGCCGGTTGGCTTGCCCGGTTTTGGGGAAGCTCGCGTTTAGTGCCTCCTTCATCAGGTGGCCTTGCCAACGGCACCCAGCCAAGCGCATATACAAATCATGGGGTTACGCTGTTTTGGGGATGAAACTGCCTCGACGCTACAAATCAGGCGGTCCCTGACGTTGACCCAGGTCAGCACCGCGACAGCGGCCTGAAAAGCCGTCACTTCTTCCGATGGTCGTAGGACTGCAAACCCGATAACGGTTCTTAAACCAAAGCGGCACGTACGTCATTGACATATTACGTCAATGACGTATATAAGAGGGCATATTGTTAGTTTAGGTTTTTTGACTTAGGAGCATCCGTATGCCCCAAAAACCCATTGCAGAGCCTCTTGGTTCGATTTTCGTGGAGCCGGAAGACCAAAGGTTACTAGAAATTGTCGAGGTTGGCAGTTTCGCGGCCGATGCAGAGAATATTTTATCGGCACAAGAGATTGAAGAAATGAAGCAGGAGCTTGCCTGCTTGCGTCAGCTCGGCTCCGTCATGGAGGGAACCGGCGGCCTTCGAAAGTTCCGTTTTGGCGCCAAGGGGAAAGGCAAGAGCGGCGGGGCAAGGGTGCTTTATTACTACGGCGGAGATCATATGCCGATCTTTTTGATCGCCATATATCCCAAGTCGGAGAAGGAAAACATCTCTGCGGCAGAGAAAAAGGCAATCAAAAAATTAATAAATTGCCTGGTTGAAGAAAATCGGCCGGGAAAGGCTGCACCGCAGTTGAAGTTGTTGAAGAGTGCAAAAGGCAAGGCAAGAGGAGGTAGACATGGCGCGTAGCAAGATTATCGCAGGGCTCAAGGATGCCGTGCGGTATTCTCGTGGCGACCATTCGCGCGGCAAGAAGGCTATCGTTCCGGTCCCGCATCCGCTGGATGTTCGCTCAATCAGGAACAGGCAGGGTCTGTCCCAGAAGGCATTTGCCGAAAAGTATGGGTTTTCCGTATCCACCTTGAGAAATTGGGAGCAGGGACACAGGGCGCCAACCGGCGCAAGCCGTGTCTTGCTTTTGGTAATTGAAAAGCAGCCGCACGCTGTTGAGGCGGCGTTGGCTGCTTAACCGGATAAGGCGAGACCCGCCAAAAGAGGTCTCGTGCCGGCGAGGATCTGAAATCCGTTAGCTGGGAAGAAATCGAAGCTGACTGGGCGAGCCATGACATCCTACACTTACACGGTTATTCTTGAACCCGATGCGGACGGGGGCTACGTCGTTTCTTGTCCGTCGCTGCCGGGCGTTGTAACGGAAGGCGAAACCGTGGAGGAAGCCCTCGCGATGGCACGCGACGCCATCACCGGCTACCTCGAAAGCCTTCGCAAGGATGGCCTTCCCTTCCCGGAAGAACGCGGCGCTCTCGTCAGCCCGCTCACGGTGGCTCTTCCCGAAGTCGCATAATGGGAAAGCTTCCGGCGCTAACGGCCCGCACTGTCATCGCAGCTTTGGAGAAGGCGGGGTTTGCCGTGCATCACGTCACGGGCGGCCACCACATTATGCGCCATAAGAATAATGTTGCGCTGCGTGTCACTGTACCGTTTCACAGCCGGGACCTGAAAACAGGTACCCTCCGCCGGATCGTCAAAGACGCCGGGCTGACGGTTGAGGAATTCGAGGATTTGCTTTGATGCGCGACGCGCGCAGGCGCTCGTCATGGAATGGGCGAAGGCCCATCGAACCGAGTTAATGGAAGCATGGAACCGATGCTCACAAAACCAGACGCCGGACAAAATCGATCCGCTACCGTAGTCCCGCCCATCGTGCCGAAAGCCCGCTGGCGCGTTGCCTCCGTCGAGGCGCTGCCCGATTACAGGCTGAGGGTTCGTTTTCTCGACGGGCTTGAGGGCATCGTCGATATGAGCCGGCTTATATTTTCGCCGGACGCCGGGGTTTTTGCGGCGCTTTCGGACGCCGCGCTGTTTGAGCAAGTCTATCTCGAATATGGCGCCGTTACCTGGCCCGGCGAGATCGATCTGGCGCCCGATGCCATGTATCGGGAAATCGCAAGCGCCGGCAGTTGGACGCCATAGCGTTTGCGTATCCCATGCGGCAACGCTGCCGCGGCGATCCAGGGACAACTTGAACCACCTCGAGTTTTTTCTCCGGATTGCTTCGCTTCGCTCGCAATGACGTCGCAATGCTGACGGCTAAGCCTAGCAGCAGCCGCGGAATTTCCCCCGGCCCACGGCATAGCGCGCCTGCTGCCGCTCGCGGAAGAACTCCTTGTAGGACATCACCGGCTCGCCTGGATGGCAGGTTTGCCGGTGCTGGACGTAGGTCTCATAGTCGGGGATGCCGGCCATGAGATTTGCGGTCCTAGTCACTAAGTCCCAGAACTTAAGCTTTTCAGCCATGGGCTGCTCCCGCGGGCGCCATGCCCCCCACCTCAAGCGCGGTGACGGCGGGGCTGCCCAAAGCGCGGCGGATGGAGATGGCTCCGAAAACCGCGATTGCCACGACAACCAGAACGAAGATCCCGGCCAGCGCCGCGTCCACGTAATCGTTGAAGATAATTTGATTCATCTGGGCCATAGATTTCGCGGGCGCCAGGATGTCGCCCTTTGCCGCGGCAGCCTGAAATTTTGCCGCATGCGAGAGGAAGCCGATTTTGGTATCGGAGCTTAGCAGCTTTTCAATGCCTGCCGTCAGCGTGCAAACGAGAAGCCAAGCCGTCGGGATCAGCGTCACCCAGGCATAGCGCTCGCGCTTCATCTTAAACAGGATGACGGTGCAGGCGATCAGCGCGATGCCGGCCAGCATCTGGTTCGCGATGCCGAACAGCGGCCATAGCGTGTAGATACCGCCCATGGGATCGATCACGCCTTGGTACAGGAAATAGCCCCAGGCCGAAACCGCAATCGCGGACCCGATCACGTTGTTAGACCAGGACTCTGTGTTCCTGAAGGATGGAATCACGCTGCCGATCGTGTCTTGGATCATGAAGCGCGCCACGCGAGTGCCAGCATCGACCGTGGTGAGGATGAACAGGGCTTCGAACAGGATAGCGAAGTGATACCATACCCCCATCATGGTGCGGCCGAACATTCCGGAAAGGATTGTTGCCATTCCGACCGCGAGAGTGGGTGCGCCGCCTGTCCGCGACAGCAGCGTCTTCTCGCCGACCTCTTGGGCCAGCTGGGCGATCGCATCCGGGGTGATGACAAAGCCCCAATTGGAGATGACCTGCGCCGCATTGACAGCATCCGCTCCGATGACGCCGGCGGGGCTGTTCATGGCGAAGTAGATGCCCGGTTGCAGCACCGATGCACCGATCATTGCCATGATGGCCACGAAGGACTCCGTGAGCATCGCGCCGTAGCCGATCATCGGAATCTGGCCTTCGTTCTCAAGCAACTTCGGCGTCGTGCCGGATGCGATTAGCGCATGGAAGCCGGATACGGCGCCGCAAGCGATGGTGATAAACAGGAAAGGAAAGAGGCTGCCCGCCCAAACGGGACCGCTGCCGTCTATGAATTTCGTCAGTGCCGGCATCTTCAGATCGGGCTGCACGATCAGGATGCCTACCGCGAGCAGCACCATCGTACCGACCTTAAGGAAGGTCGACAGGTAGTCGCGGGGCGCCAGCAGAAGCCAAACCGGCAGGACCGATGCCACGAAACCGTAACCGATGACGATCAGGGAAAGCGTTTCGGCGTTGAAGGTGAACAAAGGCGCCAGGTCTGGGCTCTCGGCCACGGTCCGCCCGTAAACGAGCGCGGTCATAAGGAGAACGATGCCGATGGCCGACATTTCGCCAATACGGCCAACCCGGATGAAGCGGGAATAGATGCCCATCAGCAACGCGATCGGGATGGTCGCGAAAACGGCGAAGGTGCCCCACGGGCTGCCCGCGAGCGCTTTCACCACAACCATGGCCAGCACCGCGAGAAGGATGACCATGATCAAGAGCACGCCCACGAGCGCGACGCCGCCGGCCGCTGGCCCCATTTCCGTGCGCACCAGGTCGCCGAGCGAGCGGCCGTCGCGGCGCGTCGAGAAAAACAGCACGGTCATATCCTGGATGCCGCCGGCGAAGACCATCCCGGCCAAGATCCACAGCGTGCCGGGCAGGTAGCCCATCTGCGCCGCGAGCACGGGGCCGACGAGCGGGCCGGCGCCCGCGATGGCCGCGAAATGATGGCCGAACAGCACGTATTTGTTGGTGGGAACGTAGTCGAGCCCGTCATTGTGACGGTAGGCCGGCGTCTGCCGCGAGGGATCGATGCCGAGCATATTCTTGGCTACGTACAGCGCGTAAAAGCGGTAGGAGATAAAGTAGACGCAGATCGCGGCGACGACGAGCCAGGCCGCGCTTATGGTCTCGCCCCGGCTCAGAGCGACGTAGCCGAGCGAGAAGGCGCCAATCGCGGCCACGGCAATCCAAAGCAGTGTTTTCTGAATTCCAGTCCCGCTGGAATTTGGCGTGCTCATGGTTTTTCCCCCCAAGGCAAAGAGATGCATATACGGCTAACCGCAGGCGACGCCAAAATAGGGTAGAACAGTGATAAGCTCCAGACAATTAGGCGTTATGCGGCTTTGGGATGCAGCCCCGAAAGCTAGCGCACAGTATCGCTGAGGGATGAGCCATAGGTCACGCCCCTCACCCCCGCCCTCTCCCCGTGGGAGAGGGAGTCAGCTCGCGGCCGTTGTTAGGGCGTCCCCTCTCCCATGGGGAGAGGGACAGGGTGAGGGGCGTGAGGGTTATGCGGAGCACGGATCTGTGTACTTATAGCACTTAGGCCGCCTGGTCCTTCTCGATGGCGGCGATGGCCTCTTCGACGGCTTCGAAAACGAGAAGCGTGGAGGCGTGCCGCGCCTTGTAGTACCGCACCGATTCGAGGATTGCGAGGTCGCTCCAGCGCCCGCCAGGAGGCGGCCCGCCCTCGCGGAGCATGCGATGCATCTGCTCGCGGACCTCGCGCAGTTCGGCGGCGGTAGAGCCTACAATATTGGCGCCCATGATTGCCGCCGAGGTCTGCCCCAGAATGCAGGCGCGCACATCCTGCGCGTAGTCCGTGACCGTATCGCCCTCCATCTTGAGGGTGACGGTGATACGGGAGCCGCACAGCTTCGAGTACACGCTGGCGATGGCGTGCGGGTCTTCCAGGCGGCCGGTGCGGGGGATATTCGCCGACAGCTCCAGCACCCGCTGGCTATAGATATCTTCCAGGTCAACCATAGGCTTAAACTCGCAGCAAGCAGCCGGCCTTGCCGGGGGAATCGCCCTTCTTATATACTGTTGCGTCTCAGCACCTGCAATCGCCCCGGCTTCTCATGTGTTGACTACAAGAATGCGGCGGGCCCCGGACGACCCTGCGGCGGGGGCCGCGCGACAAATGCCACTGGATCGATTGGACAGCGCAACTATCTTCCGTTCGGGCCTGGCTCCGTAACCACCTGCCGAAAGGGTATGTTCCCATGGATACTTTAGCTTCACCCCCGGAGCTGCATGGCCGCGGTCTGCATGGCGGCAATGGCGTGGACCGGGCCGGGACGCGGCCGAGCCGGGCTGAAGCGGAAGAAGCGGTGCGCACGCTCATCGCCTGGGCCGGCGACGATCCGTCCCGCGAGGGCCTCGTGGAAACGCCGGGCCGGGTGGTTGAAGCCTACGAAGAGTTTTTTGCAGGGTACGAAGCCGACCCTTACGATGTTCTTTCGCGCACCTTCGAGGATGTGCAGGGATACGACGACCTGGTCATGCTGCGCGACATCCGCATCGAGTCGCATTGCGAGCACCACATGCTGCCCATCGTCGGCGTTGCGCACATCGCCTATTTCCCGCGCGGGCGCGTCGCCGGCATCTCGAAGCTGGCGCGGGTCGCCGATATTTACGCCAAGCGTCTGCAGACGCAGGAGACCATGACGGCGCAGATCGCCAACGCCATCGAGGAGGTTTTGCAGCCGGCGGGCGTTGCGGTGATGATCGATGCGCTGCACGAGTGCATGACCACGCGCGGCGTCCATAAGCCGGGCACGACAACCATCACCACGCGGTTCACCGGCGTGTTCAAGGACAATCCTGAGTATCGCGAGCGTTTCATACAGCTCGTAAACGGGCAGCGCCCCGTTACCGTGAAGTAGGGCCAGAGAGGCACACGCTCATGTCTCAGGCCACCGGGTCCGCCAAGCGCGATATCGAGGAAGGCAGCGTTTTCGCGCCCAGATACGACAGCGCCGGGCTGATCGGCGCCATCGTCACCGATGCCGCGGACGGCGGCGTCCTAATGTTCGCCTATATGAATGCGGAGGCGCTGCGCCTGACGCTGGAGACGGGCGAGGCGCATTTTTGGAGCCGCTCCCGCCAGGCGCTTTGGCGCAAGGGCGAGACCAGCGGCAACCGGCTTTTGGTCGAAGAACTGCGCACCGATTGCGACCAGGATGTGCTTTGGGTACGCGTCAGGCTTTCCGGCGAGGCGGCATGCCATACGGGACGGCGGAGCTGCTTTTACCGGCGGGTAACGCAGCAGGGCCTTGAATTTATTGAGGATGGCACGCAAGCATAGGGCCCGGCCGCAATGCAGCGATCCATGGAAAGGCCACGCATAGGACTGGCACTCGGCGGCGGCGCCGCACGCGGGCTCGCGCATATCGGCGTGCTGGAGGCGCTGACCGAGGCGGGCCTTGAGCCGCAGATCGTGGCCGGCACCTCGATTGGGGCGATTGCCGGCGGTTTCTACGCGGCGGGGCGGCTGGAGGAGTTGCACAGCCTGGCGCGCGGGCTGACTTTGCGGCAGCTCCTGCGCTATCTCGACGTGAACCTCGCCGGATCGAGCCTGATGACGGGCAAGCGCCTGGAAAAGACGCTGGCTTCGCATATCGGCGATCTGCAAATCGAGGAATTGCCGAAAAAGTTCGTGGCGGTCGCGACGGAGCTCGGCTCCGGCCAGGAGGTCTGGCTCACCAAAGGCTCGCTCGCCGTCGCTTTGCGCGCATCCTACGCGCTGCCCGGCATCTTGAAGCCCATCCGGATCGGGGGGCGCTGGCTCATGGACGGCGCGCTCGTCAATCCCGTCCCCGTCTCCGCGGCACGCGCCCTTGGCGCCCAGTTCGTGATCGCGGTGACGTTCCACCAGGGGCAATATGTCCGAAGCGCCCTGTTCCCTGTGGAAGCCGAGGCCGAGTTCGATGCCAAGGCGCCGGCGCCGGAAGACCCGCCGAAAAAGAGCCGCATTGCACTCGTCAAGCGCCAGTTGCTAGGCCAGCGCGGCGATGGCGCTGGCGATGGCGCCCCTGGAATTCCGCGGGTCGTGCTCGAAGCGTTCAACATCACGCAGAACTGGATTGTGCGCTCAAGGCTTGCCGGCGATCCGCCCGACGCCACGATCCAGGTCAATCTCGATGGCATCGGACTTTTCGATTTCCACAAGGCAGAGCAGGCGATTGAGCAAGGCCGCAGCGCCGTTCGCCGCTTCTTGAGCGGGATGCGCCGGGAAAACGGCGCATTGGAAATCGGCACCGCCCTGCGCGGCTAGAACAGGGTAAAGACCCGGCTGCGGTTAGCCTTGGCCGCACGGGTGGGCTTAAGTGTGGCATTGCTCGCGCCGAAAAGATACAGCCTGAACGGCGCGCAGAGATTGCCAAGAAGGCTGCCGAAAAGCGTTGGAGCAAACGCAGCTAAGGATTCGAAGTTACTACCCAAGGACCAGGGACTTCAATCTCACCTTTGTCATGGATAAGCTTGGCTTGAATACGGCCTGGATTTAGGGTTGGCTGGGAAATAAGGAATGGCCATTTTAAGGAAATTTGCTTCCGCCCCTTCGGTATGGCCGTTTGATCTATCATTAGGGGCGGAACCTGCCGTCTTGGTTCTGCTTCTTTTGGAAACAATACCTCTACCTCAAGCCTTTCGAAAAGTTCTCCAACGCCGACCCGCACCATGAAAATGAAAACCATCTGAGGGACAACTAAACCCCCAGACGGAACCACAATATCACCAGTGTAAACGCCCACAATAGTCCACTTTCCGTTGAGAGCGATCAATAGATCGTCGCTTACAAGGAGACTGGCTTGCACCGTCATTGCACCGAAATCCCTATCTGGCCACCGATCTGAAAAGCAGGATTTGCATTTGATGGAACAGCTGTCAGCGGGACAGTCTGGAGTCCCATACTCTGAGGTATTGGCATTTTTGGCGGCAAATCATTTGTCCCAGCCTCGACCTCGACCTTGCGCAGATGAAACTCAGGCTCGTAGCCTAGAGCCCACGCGAATTCAGCAATTCTCCGGCAAGTTAGGTTCTCGACCCCTGTTAGCTGGCGATTTACGACTGATCTGTTCACCTCAAGCAGAGTAGCAACTTGTTGCTGAGTAAGCTTTCGAGATGCTTTCTCCGTCATAAAGGCCTGTTGGATCTCGGACCGCACGTCGCCCAAAAACCTAGATACGCACCTGTCCTTTTCGCCGATGTCAAATTCATACAAGCTCATCATACACCCCCGTTACAAACTTCGGCTCGTCCAAATCCAACATTTCTCGCGCCCTAACGACACGATTAACGGCGCGCGCGTAGCTGGCGATTGGCTTAACGCTCTTATTCTTTCCCTTGTACAAATCTGCGTAATCGCCGAACACCGCGATAAAAATCTTAGGCTTATAAATCCACCCAAAGACCCTTAGATCTACGGTCTTCATCTCCCAAGTCTCCGCATCTTTTGGCATCAGATCCTTGAACATCTTCCCGAAAGTCATTGGTCTATCCGTTATCCAACGATACAACAGGTAGTCCATTTGCATTTTCGGATCGTCTTCTGCTTGAAGACGGCCTGACTCAAGGGTAGGCAACTCGCCCCTAAGCCAGGAATCAAATTGTGGAAACCCATAAATATACCTGCCTGGTTGCTCCCACCGTTTAAGTGGGACGGTGATCAGGACAAGCTCGCCTCTTTTTACCAAGTTATGGATTGTTGCCATTTAAGTCAACAAGTGCTACCTAAAGCGATTAATTATCTGTTCTAACGTCACCCGTCTAGCACACATTGCCAAGCTTCGCGCAAGCAAAGCTTGCGGAAACGGCGCGCAAAAATAAAAAGCCACCCTGCTTGCGGCGATCCAATTGAACCAAACCAAATGATTCAACCAGATTGGTTCAAGCCAAAATTTCAAAAGTACCCACCGCTCCGATGGCTACTCGCTCGCGCAGCCAGCTCAGAAGTGTTAGTCTTCGCGCGGTAACAGCGGGAGATCCATGCATAGACTGATCGAAGGCGCGCTGCGCTTCCAAGCCGAAATCCATGGGCTTCTGCGGCACGCGGGCAGCCAACCCGGCGGACAGGCCCCGTTTGCGATGTTCATCGCCTGCTCGGATAGCCGCGTTGTGCCTGAGCTGCTCACCCAGCGCGAGCCGGGCGACATCTTCGTGGTACGCAATGCGGGCAACATCATCCCGAGCTACGGCCCGGCGGCGGGAGGCGTATCGGCCAGCATCGAATATGCTGTGGCAGCCCTCGGCATCGAGGACGTTGTGGTTTGCGGACACACCGATTGCGGCGCGATGAAAGCCATTCTGCGCGCGGACGGCCTCGACAAAATGCCGGCCGTTGCGAGCTGGATCAAGCACGCGGCGGCGGCCAAGGAGATCGTCGCGGCGACGCTGCCCGAGGCGGCGGATGAGCACGCGCGGCTCCATGCGCTGGTGCATGAGAACGTACTCTGCCAGATCCGGAACTTGCAGACGCACCCCATCGTGGCGGCGAAATTGGCAACGGGCCGGCTGCGGCTTTACGGCTGGGTCTACAATGTCGAGACGGGCTCGGTAGAGACCTTCGACGCCGGGACGGGCCGCTTCGTGCCGCTGACGCTTGGCCAGCCGGTGCACGCGACGCCCAAGCCGCGGCTCGCCTATCCGGTATTGCAGGGGTAGCGCGCGATGCAAGACACTGCCGCAGCGTCCAAACCAGCCCAAAAAGAGCTTTTCGGTCATCCGCGAGGCTTGAGCTTTCTGTTCGCCACCGAGATGTGGGAGCGCTTTTCCTACTACGGGATGCGCGCGCTCTTGGTGCTTTACCTCGTGAAGTACCTGCTTTTGCCGGGTCATTTTGAGCACGTCATCGGGCTTGCCACGCTCAAAAGCGGCATGGAAGCGATGTTCGGGCCGCTCGATTCCCAGCCGTTCGCCTCGCAGATCTACGGCTCCTACACCTCCCTGGTCTATCTGACGCCGATTTTCGGCGGCCTGCTTGCCGACCGCGTTCTCGGCCAGCGGCGCACGGTGCTGATTGGCGCCGTGCTGATGGCCATCGGCCAATTCATGATGGCATTCGAGCCCTTGCTGCTGTTCGCGCTGCTGGCGCTGATCCTGGGCAATGGCGCGTTCAAGCCGAACATCTCGACGCAGGTCGGCGAGCTTTATGCGCCCGGAGACCCGCGCCGGGACCGGGCCTTTTTGATCTTCTATGTCGGCATCAATATCGGCGCGTTTTTCTCGCCGCTGGTATGCGGGACGCTCGGCGAGGAAGTGGGCTGGCGTTATGGGTTCGCCGCGGCGGGCGTGGGCATGCTGATTGGGCTGCTGATCTATCTGCGCGGGCTTCGCGAGCTGCCGCCGGATGAGCTGCAAAGGGCCAAGGCCGCCCACCGCGAGCACGCTCCGCTGACGCCCTCGGACTGGCGCGCCATCGTAGCGCTTCTCGTGCTTTTCCTTCCGAATACGCTGTTCTGGGCGACTTACGAGCAGCAAGGAAACACCATAGCGCTTTGGGCCGACGCCTACACCGACCGCAGCGTCAACCTCCTGCTCGGGCACGCCGATATCCCGGTTACGTGGTTCCAGGCGTTCAACCCGTTCATGATCTTCGCCTTCACGCCCGCCATCATCGGCTTCTGGACCTGGCAAGCGCGTAGGCGGAGCGAGCCGTCTTCCGTCACCAAGATGGCCATAGGCTGCTTCGGCGTAGCGCTCGCCAATCTGTTGATGGCTTTCGCGGCAGGCGACGTAAGCGGGGCGGCGAAAG
The DNA here is from genome assembly GCA_052145975.1 of Rhodomicrobium sp. Lineage (GTDB taxonomy): Bacteria > Pseudomonadota > Alphaproteobacteria > Rhizobiales > Rhodomicrobiaceae > Rhodomicrobium. Next base: position 11,998 of record JBKQNN010000432.1, read on the forward strand.
CGAGCTGGGTTTGGCTGTTCTTCTATTTCGCAATTATCACCGTTGGCGAGCTGTACCTTTCCCCTGTGGGCCTTTCGCTGGTCTCCAAAGTAGCGCCCGGCCGCGTGCTCTCGCTGATGATGGGCGTGTGGCTCGCCACAAGCTTCATGGGCAATTTCATCGCCGGCTGGCTCGGCTCCTACTGGAGCAGCATGGAAAAGCCTGTTTTCTTCCTCATGATCGCGGGCGTGGCGGCGTTTGCCGGCCTTTGCATCGCGCTGATGAACAAGGCGCTCCGCAAGGTCTTGCCGCACTGATGCAGGGTTTG
>JBKQNN010000433.1:0-15690 GCA_052145975.1 Rhodomicrobium sp.
TTGCCCGTCCGGCCCATCCCGGTCTGCACCTCGTCGAGGAGCAAGAGAATGCCGTGCTCATCGGCGAGTTCCCTGAGCTGGCGCAAAAAGGGCCAGCCCGCCTCCCGGATGCCGCCTTCGCCCTGGATCGGCTCTATAAGAATGCCGGCCGTCTCTGCGGTGATCGCATCTCTGGTAGCGGCGATATCGCCAAGCGGAACCTGGTCGAACCCGTCCACCTTGGGGCCAAAGCCGGCAAGATGCTTCTCCTGGTTGCCCGCCGCGATCATGGCGAGCGTGCGCCCATGGAAGCCGCCTTCGAAGGTGATAGTCCGGAACCGCTCCGGCCGGCCCTTATGGCTATGGTATTTCCGCGCCATCTTCACGCACGCTTCCATCGCCTCGGCGCCGGAATTGCCGAAGAAAACCTTGTCCGCGAACGTTACCTCGCAAAGCCGCTTGGCAAGGCGCTCCTGTCCTGTCACGCGATAGAGGTTCGAGGTATGCCAAACTTTCCGCGCCTGGGCGGTCAGAGCATCCACAAGGTGTGGATGAGCATGGCCGAGCACATTGACAGCCACACCGCCTGCAAAGTCGAGATAGCGCTCGCCGTCCGCCGTCCAAAGATAGGCACCTTCGCCCCTCTCGAATTCGACGTTTGCCCGTGCATAGGTTCCAAGCACCGCAGACATGGCTGCCACTCTCGCTTCCAATTAAAAAAAGCCGCTCCGGGATTCGGGCGGCCATGCTCGCTTATTACATTTTCTCCGGCTTGGCACCGCTGTCAACCGGCATAAAAGACACAGTGTCTTTGAAATGAGCCCGTATGGCCCCGTTTCAAGGTTTTGGCAATTTGTCTTGCCCGGCCTTTTATGCAAATATGCCTCCCATCGTGTAGACAGTCTGGTGGTCTCCCCTTTCGTTTGCGCAATGCCGCAGCCACCATCTCGCAACGTTCTGTTGCGAGGCTTGTGTCCCCAGTAAGAGGTAGCGTTTCCGGCCCCGGCAATGTCCGGCGGCTAGCCCATGGTTCCCATGGGCGTCCGGCCGCACCTCCGTTTCCTTGTTTTGCGTTAGCGCCGTAGCAACGCTGGCCTCCTAGGTCCAGCGGCACGGATCCTATTCGCGGCTCGTCCGCCGAACTGAACGAGGAGCTAACATTATGAGTTGGACCGATGATCGCGTCGAACTTCTGAAGAAATTCTGGGCGGACGGCCTTTCCGCAAGTCAAATCGCCTCGAAACTCGGCGAAGTGACGCGGAATGCAGTTATTGGGAAAGTGCATCGCTTGGGGCTCGCCGGCCGCGCAACGACATCGCGCGTGAGAACCGCGCGCCCAAGGTCGAACATCGCGCTGTTCCCGGCAAGGTCCTCCCAGGTCCAATACCGGACATACGGAAATACCGCCCTCAAGCCCGCCGTGCAGCCCCAGGAACGCAAGGTAGCCTCCGTGGTGGCGCTCCGCGCCCTGCCCGAGCTTGAGCCCGCGCCAGAGGGCCTTGTAAGCCTCGCCGATCTCAAAGAGACCATGTGCCATTGGCCGATCGGCGATCCCATGGAGGAAGGCTTCCACTTCTGCGCCCGCCGCAAGTCCTCCGGCACCCCCTATTGCGAGCACCACGCGGCCATCGCGTACAACCCTGCAGCAAAACGCCGGCGCGCCGGCTAGCGCGGGCTCTTTCAGCAGAGGCGGGAGGATTCCCGCCTTCAAGCGTGCCAAAACATTGGCGCCAACCGCTGTTGGCATGGCCGGGCTTGGCGAGCGACATTCCCGCGCAAGCGGGAACCCATTTATCCCGTTGGGAACAAGCTCTGAAATGGGTCCCCGCGTTCGTGCACTGGCGCTAACATAATGGGGGAATCTCCCCTCACCCCAGCCCTCTCCCCATGGGAGAGGGAGTCAGCTCGCAACCGTTGAGAGGGCGTCCCCTCTCCCCCATCCGCATTCGCTTGCGAATGCGGATGCTCTAAGCTGCAAGCTCGCCAAGGCGAGCTTGCCGAGAGGGACAGGGTGAGGGGAGATTCCCTCAGTTTGGTACACCATCGGCTAATTTTAGCGTCCTTGCGCCTTCGCGGGGACGACCGCCTACAGCTAGCCTTAACGCGACGAAACACTCACCTGCCCGGACTTTTGCCCCTCTTACGGCTTCTCGTGTAGCGCCGCAGCCCCTGCCCGTCCGCGGAAGTTTGCGCAGCGCTTTTTTCTGCAGCGCCAGCCGGTTTTCATGTAGATAATTCGCGCCTTGCATCAGCCGCCCATGCCGCCGACGCACTAGCGCCGCCGTTTCGCCAGGTTGTTGGCGGACTGGAGTGGAATAGCGGTTCCGCGGAGGGAGTAATGTCTGAACTTGCAGCAAGTTTAGGAAGCCTATCTCAGCGCGAGTTCCGCGTTGGCCGCACTTTGAGCAGGGCAATCGGCGTGTTCATGCGCAATGCGTTGCCGTTCACCTTTGTGGCGTTCGCCGCTTGGCTTCCGGTTGGCCTCATCTATTACTATACGCTCGATTTGCCGGCGAGGGAACGCGACCTGTCGCAGGGCTTCGCCGAGCTATTCGACGCCCTTTTTCAAGTTATAGCCCTTGCCGTTATCACTCACGCGACGTTCCAGGATATGCACGGACGGCCAGTCCGGATCTGGGAAAGTGCCAAGCGCGGGCTGATGCGATTTCTTCCCCTGACCGGCGCCTTCATCCTCTTCACGCTCGGGGCGGGGCTTGGACTAGTACTCTTGATCGTTCCGGGGATGCTTCTTCTCGTGCGGTGGGACGTCTTTGCGCCGGTTTGCGTCGTCGAAAGGCAAGGGCCGCTTGGAAGCTTGAAAAGAAGCGGGGCACTGACCGAAGGCAACCGCTGGAAACTCTTTTCGATTCTCGTCATCGTCGACTTAGCCGCCGGGGCGGCGATAGGGCTCGTCTCGGCGGCGCTAGCCTCGCTATTGCCTCCAGTGCCGGCGCTTTTTCTCTTGGGTGTCTGGCAAGCCCCGTGGTCTGCCTTCAACGACCTGCTGAGCGTCGTGATTTATCACGATCTTCGCGTCGCCAAGGAGGGCGCGGATATCGAGAGCATCGCCTCGGTGTTCGATTGACGGCGGCGGCGGCGGGCTCGATTTTAGGCAAAGCCTTAGCCGCGCAGTGCGGTTCGCCCGGCCGTCATGCGTGGACGGCCCCTGTTGCAAGGTTGGTATTGCAATGAATTCAGGCGCGGTGCCGCGGAGGGAGCAATGTCTGAACTTGCAGCAGGTTTAAAAAGCCTATCTCAGCGCGAGTTCCGCGTTGGCGGCACTTTGAACAGGGCAATCGGCGTGTTCATACGCAATGCTTTGCCGTTCAGCCTTGTGGCGTTCATCGCTTGGCTTCCGGTTGGCCTCATCTATTACGAGACGCTCGATTTGCCGGCGCAGGAACGCGAGATGTCGCAAAACCTAGCGGGCTGGTTTGACGTCTTTTCTCAACTTATAGCCTTTGCCGCTATCGCTCACGCGGCTTTTCAGGATATGCGCGGACGGCCCATGCGGTTCTGGGAAAGTGCCATGCGCGGGTTGAAGCGATTTTTTCCCATGGCCGGCGCCTTCATCCTTTACGCGCTCGGGGCGGGGCTTGGGTTAGTACTCTTGATCGTTCCCGGCGTGCTTCTTCTCACGCGGTGGTACGTCTTTGCGCCGATTTGCGTCATCGAAAGAAAAGGGCCGCTTGGAAGCTTCAAGAGAAGCGCGGCACTGACCGAAGGCAACCGCTGGAAACTTTTTGCGATGTTCGTCATCGTCCAATTTGCGGCCGGGGCCGCGATAGGGCTCGCCTCGGTGGCGCTAGCCTCGCTACTGCCTCCAGTGCCGGCGCTTCTTCTCTGGGGTGCCTGGCAAGCCCCTTGGACCGCCTTCAACGGCCTGCTGAGCGTTGTGATTTATCACGATCTTCGCGTCGCCAAGGAGGGCGCGGATGTCGAGAGCATCGCCTCGGTGTTCGATTGACGGCGGCGGCGGCCTCGAATTTTAGCCGCCTCGCGTAACCTCGCTGGAAAAGCTACTGTACCCAATGGTAGAAAGTCATCGGGCTTGAAGGCTGGTATTGCAATGAATTCAGGCGGTAAGCGCGCCTCCTTGTGTTGCTCCGCCGCCCCTACCCGGCCGCGGAAATTCGCTAAGCTAACTTTTTCTGCGCACCGGCTCAGTTTTCATGTAGATAATTCGCGCCTTGCGGTAACCCCGCATGCCACCGGTGCGTCGCGCCGCTGTTTTGCTCGGTTGTTGCCGGACTGGGGTAGATTTAGATTCCGCGGAGGAAGTATGTCTGAACTTGCAGCAGGTTTGGGAAGCCTATCTCAGCGCGAGTTCCGCGTTGGCGGCGCTTTGAGCAGGGCAATCGGCGTGTTTGCCCGCAATGGCTTATCGTTCAGCCTTATTGCGATCGTCGCCTGGCTTCCGGTTGGCCTCATCGTTTACAGCAGCCTCGAGTTGCCGCAGCAGGAACAGCAGTTGTCGCAAGCACTCGCGAACATGTTTGGCGGCCTTTTGCAACTTGTAGCCATGGCCGTTATCATTCACGCGACGTTCCAGGATATGCGCGGACGGCCTGTGCGGCTCGGGGAAAGTGCCGGGCGCGGGCTGAAACGATTTTTCCCCCTGATCGGCGGCGGCATCCTCGCCGGGCTCGGGATATTACTTGGATTGGCGCTCCTCATCGTTCCCGGCATTATGCTTCTCGTGCGCTGGTACGTGTTCGCGCCAGTCTGCGTCGTCGAAAGAAAAGGGCCGCTTGGAGCCTTGGAGAGGAGCGCGCAACTGACCGAAGGCAATCGCTGGAAACTTTTCGCGATTTTCATCATACTCGCCCTCACCGGAGGAGCGGTGACAGCACTTGTCACCGTGGTACTCGCCACGGCGTTGTCTCCGGTGCTGGCGCTTTCTCTTACGGGCATCTGGCATGGCGTGTGGTCTGCCTTCAGTAACGTGCTGAGCGTTGTGATCTACCACGACCTTCGCGTCGCCAAAGAGGGCGCCGACATCGAGAGCATCGCCTCCGTGTTCGATTGATTATGAATATGCAAAGCGGCGGCTGCCGGGGGGCTCGCTGCCGTTTTGCATGACGGTTGCCGGACGGGGATGGCTTTCGCGGTTCCGCTGAGGAAGTAATGTCTGAACTTGCAGCAGGTCTGGGAAGCCTATCTCACCGCGAGTTCCGCGTTGGCACCGCTGTGAACAGAGCAATCGGTGTATTTCTCCGCAATGCGGTGCCGTTCACCCTCGTGTTTTTCGTCGCCTGGCTTCCAACGGGCCTCATCTTTTATAGAATGTCCGCTTTGCCGCCGAACGATCAGGGGCCGCTGCTATTCGCGGCGGCCGGTTTGAGCGCCCTTACGCAACTGATAGCCCTTGCCGCTATAATTAACGCGACCTTCCAGGACATGCGCGGCCAGCCCGTCCGGCTTGGAGGAAGTGCCGCGCGCGGGCTCAGGCAGCTCTTCCCTCTAATCGGCACCCTGCTACTGGCGGCGCTGGGGGTATGGCTCGGAATTTTGCTGCTTATCGTTCCCGGCTTTATGCTCGTCGCGCGGTGGTACGTATACGCGCCAGTCTGTGCCGTCGAAAGAAAAGGCCCGCTTGGAAGCTTGGAAAGAAGCGCCGAACTGACCGAAGGCAACCGCTGGAAGATTTTTGCGGTTTACCTCATACTCTCAATCGCGGGAATGGCATCGGCAGCGCTCGTAGGGCGGGCGCTCGGCGCGGTTTTGCCTCAAGGAGCGGCGCTGCTTGCTTCGGGTATCTGGTTAGGCGTGTGGTCTGCCTTCAAGAACGTGACGAATGTCGTGATATACCACGATCTTCGCGTCGCCAAAGAGGGGACCGATATCGAGAGCATCGCCTCGGTGTTCGATTGATGGTGACTATGCGAAACGGCAGCAGAAACTTCGAGGCCACCGGTGTCTCGCTCGGGCGCGCCGCCGTTTGGGCTACCGCCCTTTGCTTTCTTGTTTTCGCGTCCCCATCGGCGGCCGCGCGTTCCGCTCAAGAAATCGAGGCCGCCGCGGCACGCACGATCAAACTCCACGGCATCCAGACGGACCTGCCGAAGGAGGCCGCGGAGACCGGCGGGTGGACGTTAAGTTTGCCGGACATCGATATTGTGACCTTGATCCTATGGTGCGCGATTGCCTTTGGCGTGGTGTTCGTGCTCTACCCTCTGCGCGACCAATTGTTTTTCGGACGCATGCGGCGCCCCGAGGATTGGGATGGCCAAACGCCCGGGGCGAACGGCAAGCATCAAGAGTCGCAGCTCGTGTTCGCTGCAGCGCAAGCGGATGAATTCGCGGCGCAAGGGCGGTACCGCGAAGCGATCCATCTGCTTTTGCTGCACGCTCTGAACGAGATGCGTCAGCGATTGAAAGCACAGTTCGCCGATTCGCTGACGAGCCGCGAAATCGTCCGGGACGCCAAGTTGCCTGACATGGGAGACACAGCCCTTCGGGACGTGATCGGGCGCGTGGAAACGAGCTACTTCGGAGAACATCCCACGGGCGCAGAAGATTACGCCGCCTGCCGCGCCAGCTTCGACATATTTCAGCGTTCTCTCAATGGCGGCGGCAGCCGATGACCCGTAACCCGACTTTCTCGCCTAGGCTGATGATCGGTTTTGCTGCGCTGGCCGCTGGCACGTTTGCGCTTTCGCTCTACTTCCTTTCGCAGGAACAGCGGGGCGTCAACGATATCGGGCCGACGACATATTCCAAGTCCGCAACAGGCTATGCCGGTATTGCTGGGCTTTTGCCTGAGCTTGGCATCCCGTTCACGAGAAGCGAGGATAATTCGTTGCGGAAAGCCAAGGGCGCCCTGCTTATAGTCGCCGAGCCCCGGCTGTTGGACAAGCCGGAGGAAAGCTTCCGCGTCTTGCTCAGCGCGGACAGGGTGCTTGTCATCCTGCCGAAATGGCATGGCACGAGAAGCAGGTATCGGCCCGCCTGGCTCGACAAGGCCTCTCTCTACTCCTCGACGGAGCCGCAGACCGTCATGAAGCGGCTTTTGAACAAGGCCGAGCTTACCCGCATCGCAAAAGACCAGAGGTGGCCCAAAGCCGATTTGGATCGCGCGCTTGAAGAGAAACCGGACGTCGTGCGCGTTCCAAAAGCCGGGAGCTGGACGAAAAACGATTTGGGCATCGAGCCCAGTATGCCCGATACCGTGCAGCTTATCGTGTCGCGGAATGTACAGCCCATCGTATCGAGCCCCGAAGGCATTCTTTTGGGTGCAATCCGCACAGGGCAGCGCAAGCTGTGGGTGCTTTCCGATCCGGATGTGCTGAACAATTACAGTCTGGGTCCGGACGGCAAGCGCAACGCGGTCTTTGCGGTCGCCCTCATCGATGCGCTTCGCGGCGGAAGCCCGGTCCTCTTCGACGAAACCATCCACGGTTTTGTCCAGCAGAGAGCGGCAACGTGGCGTTTCATTTTCGAGTTTCCTTATGTAATCGTGACGTTCGAAGCCGTTCTGGCGGTGCTACTCCTGCTTTGGGCGACGATGGGCCGGTTCGGCCCGCCCGAACCCGAGGCGGCAGCCCTTAGCGCTGGCAAGCACGGCTTGATCGATAACGTCGCCAGGCTCATGGCTTTTGCCGGCTATCAGAAATTCATGATCAAACGCTACGTCGAGGCCACCATCCGGGACGCAGCGCGGCAAATACATGCGCCAAGGGGATTGTCTCTGGGGGAGCTTGCCGCCTGGGCGGGGCGCATTGGCAAGGCACGGGGGGCCAGCGTCCAACCCGAAGAGGTACTTACACGCGCTGAGGCGTTGATTGCGGGCGGCAGACATGATCTTTCCTCTTCCGCAAGCGTGGCCAAAGAAATTTACCGTTGGAAGGGGGAGTTACTCAATGGACCTTCAGGACATCCGCGCGATCACTGATGGCCTGCGCGGCGAAGTGCATAAGGCGGTCGTCGGTCAGGACGAGGTTGTCGTTCTGATGCTGACGGCGCTTCTGTCGGGCGGCCACATCCTGCTTGAGGGCGTACCGGGCACGGCGAAAACGCTCCTTGCCCAAGCCTTCGCGGCCGGCACATCGCTCGAATTCGGCCGGATTCAATTCACACCCGACCTCATGCCTGGCGATCTGCTCGGCACAAATCTCTTCAATTTCCAGACGAACACCTTCGTTCTCACCAAAGGGCCGATCTTCACCCAAATTCTGCTGGCGGACGAAATCAACCGGACCCCGCCTAAGACGCAAGCGGCTCTCCTGCAGGCGATGAACGAGAGGACTGTGACCATCGACGGCCACACCCATGCCCTTGGCGAGGAGTTTATGGTCATTGCCACGCAGAACCCAATCGAGCAGCAAGGCACCTATCCCCTGCCCGAGGCGCAGCTCGACCGCTTCATGTTCAAGATCCTGCTCGATTACCCCGGCCGGGACGAGGAGCGCGAGATTGTCCGCCGGCACGGCCAGCGTTCGGCTATGCCGCGCCTTTCGGACTTCGGACTCACCGCCGTCGCCAACGCTCAAACGCTCGTCGCGGCCCGTTACGCGATCGCGAACATCCACCTCGCCAGCGCTCTCGTCGACTATATCGTGGATGTCATCCGCGCCACGCGGCGGCATTCGTCGCTGGAAGTCGGCGCATCGACCCGCTCGGCAAACATGCTCGCGTCGGCAGTTCGCGCTTACGCCGCTTTGCAAGGGCGCGATTTTGTCATCCCCGACGATATCAAGACCATCGCAAAGCCGGTGCTGAGGCATCGCGTCATCCTGTCGCCAGGCGGCGAAATCGAGGGGCTTACCACCGACCGCGTGCTGCAGGAAATTCTAGAGCAAACGCCAGCGCCCCGATGATCAAGCCGACCCGCCGCACCGTGTTACTGTTTGTCAGCGGCATACCGCCGTCGCTGATTGCCGTCATCGAGGAGCCGTCCCTGTGGACGTTTTGCGCCGCATACGTTGTGCTGCTGTTTTTCGCGATGGCCGCCGATGCCGTCCGCGCCCTGCCTGCGGGCGCGCTGCGCGCCGATGTGAAGCTGCCGCAGAAAATGTATATCGGCGAGAAAGCGGCACTGACCCTCAGTTTCGAGCCGGTGCGGTACAAACGGCCAAGCACAATCCAGATGGTGCTGGAGCAGCGCGGCCACCTCGAAAAGCCTCCCCTCACCTCCCTTGAACTGCGGCCGGGCGCCCCAGGCGAAGTAACTCTGCCCATCGTACCGTTGCGGCGCGGCCTCGCTCATTTCGACTGGCTTTGGCTACGCTGGAAGGGCCCCGGGTTGCTGGTGGAATTCACCCATAAAATAAAGATCGGCCGCACCCTTGAGGTCGTACCGAATGTCCGGGGGGCGCAAAACGCCGTCATTCGCTACATCGCTCAGGAGACGATCTTTGGCGAGAAGGTGCAGGAAAAAGGGGAAGGTGCCGAGTTCGAATCCTTGCGGGAATATATGCCCGGCCTCGATATCCGCTTTATCGACTGGAAACACTCCGCGAAGCACCGCAAGCCTTTGAGCAAAGAGTTCCGCACCGAGCGCAATCATCATGTGATCTTCGCGTTCGACACCGGTCATCTCATGACCGAGCCATCGGGACCAATACCGCGCCTCGATCATGCCATCAACGCGGCGCTGCCTCTGGCCTGGGTCGCGCTCCAGAGCGGGGATTACGCCGGCACCTACGGCTTCGATGCCAGAGTGCGGCACTATCAGCCACCGCTCAGAGGAGGTGCTGCCTTCGGCCGGCTTCAGCGTGCGACCGCCAGCATCGACTATCATTACGAAGAAACCAATTTTACGCTGGGCCTGGCCGAGCTCAGCGCACGGCTCAAGCGGCGCGCACTTGTCATTCTTTTCACCGAGTTTGTCGACACCGTCACGGCTGAGCTCATGCTGGAAAGCGTCCAGCGTCTGACGAAGCGCCATGCCATTATCTTCGTGACCTTGAAGGACGCCTACCTGGAGGAAACGGTGGATCGGGCTCCCAACTCCTTCCAGGACGTGGCGCGTGCGGTTATCGCCCACGATTTTCTCCGCGACAGGCACGTGGTGTTCGAGCGGCTGGCGAGGATGGGCGTCCATTGCCTCGACGTCCCCGCGCGCGCGCTTTCGGTTCGCCTCATCAACCGTTATCTCCAGATCAAACAACGCGGGTTGCTATGATCGCGCCAGACATCGCACCGCCGGAAGACGGCACACGCTCTCAGGTCGTCCTGCGCAGCACGATTTTCCGGGAGCAGCGGCAAGAGAGCTGGCTGGCTCTCGAAGACTATCTTGCGCGCGCCGAAAATAAGGGCATCGCGGCGCTCAGCCCCGACGAACTGCAACGGCTGCCCCTTTTATACCGCTCGGCGCTTTCTTCGCTCTCGGTGGCGCGCGCCATAGCGCTTGACCGCAATCTCCTGCTCTATTTGGAAAATCTGTCTCTGCGCGGCTTTCTCGTCGTCTACGGACCGCGCCACAGCGCCGGCCCCAGCATCGCCTCTTTCTTCATGCGCGACTTCCCGGCGGCTGTGCGCTTCGCAAGGTATCATATCCTCATTGCGGCGCTCACCATGCTCGCGGGCACCGTTGCCGGCTACCTGCTCATGGTCAGCAACGAAGCATGGTTTGCGGCCTTCGTTCCGGAGGGCCTGGCGGGGGGCCGCGGGCCGCACAGCACGCGCGAGGACTTGCTCGACCACGAAATCTTCGCGCCATGGCCCGGGGCGGTCGACGCCTTTGCCAAAATGGCCAATTTCCTTTTCTCGCACAACACGGTAGTGGGGCTGCTCGCCTTCAGTACGGGTCTCGCCGCGGGTGTGCCTACGCTTGTCTTAATTGCGTATCAGGGACTCATTCTCGGCGCTTTTCTCCAAATCCATGCCAAGCACGGCCTGGGCGTCGATTTCGCCGGATGGATCGCGATCCATGGCGTAACGGAGATCAGCGCCATCATCCTGTGCGGCGCCGCCGGACTGCTCGTCGCGGATAAAATCCTCTTTCCCGACCGCTACTCGCGGCTCCAAAGTTTGAGCCTGCACGGGAGGATCGCCGCGCAGATCGCAGCGGGCGCGGTACTGTTATTCTTCGTCGCGGCCATCCTCGAAGGCGGCTTCCGGCAACTCGTGGCAAGCACCGGCTGGCGGTTCGCGATTGGCGCGGGCACCGGTCTCCTGTGGTTCACCTATTTCACCTTCATGGGCAGGGAAAAGCGATCGTGAAGCGGCGGGAACAATTCTTTGGCGAGCAGGACTCGAGCCGGCGCGAGATTCTCACGCCAGAGGGGGTCGTGCTGCCGGTCCGGCTTGCCGATCACGCCGACAGAGCCGTCGCCTTTGTCATCGACGTCAGCCTGTGGCTGCTTTTGCTCCTGCTGATTTACTTCTCAGCGGGACTGATGATGGCGCACGGAATTGGCGAGCGCGCGCTCGTGCCGCTGTTGCTGTTCGCGGCGTTCATCATCCGCACGGCTTACTTTCTTTATTTCGAGCTCTCTTGGCAGGGCGCCACGCCCGGAAAGCGTATCAACGGGCTTCGGGTCATCGACCGGCGCGGAGGTCCGTTGCTGCCCTCCGCCGTCATAGCCCGCAACCTCACCCGCGAGTTCGAAATATTCCTGCCCATCGGGGTCGCGCTCTCCATCGGCGAGGCAGCGGAAAAGGGCTGGGCTTCCGCGCTTTCCCTGCTTTGGATTTTGTGCATAGGTGCGCTGCCGTTTCTCAATCGCGACCGCATGCGGGGCGGCGATATCATCGCCGGTACAATGGTGATCGTGCTGCCGCGCCGCAGGCTTGCCGCCGACCTTGCCGAGGGCGAGGCGCACTATACCTTCACCGCGCCCCAGCTCATGGCCTATGGCTCCTTCGAATTGCAAGTGCTTGAGGAACTGCTCAGAAGTGCTACGCAAAGAAGAGATGCCCAAGTTTTTCGCAGCGTCGGCGAGAGAATCCGGCGAAAGATCGATTGGAAGGGCCAGGTTCCAGCGGACCGCGAGCTGCTTTTCCTAAAAGATTTCTATGCGGCGCAACGGCGCTTTCTCGAAAGCGAGCAATTGCTCGGAAGGGTCCGGCCCGACAGCGATCATAAGAGCGGGCCTCCCGCCGCGCCATAGGTTCTCCGGGGCGTGCCGCCAACCGGGCCGAGGCCAGCGAGCCGGCAAGCCCGTTTCGCCTTTAAGACTCACCCCGGCAGCTGTGGCCTTTGCAAAGGCTAATACCGAATCCGGTTGATTGCTTCGCCGCCGTTGGCGTCATCCCGTGCGCGCTGCGGCATGCAATGCTGCTGCGCAGACACGGGATCTTGCAGAATACAGGCACCCGCAAAGATCCCGGATAGGGCGCTTCGCACCCTTCCGGGATGACGGGCGCGGAGCTATTCAGCCGGATCCGGTATGACAGGGCCATTGCGCACGCGTCTATGAGGCGGGCGACCGCCCCTGCAAAGTTCTAGAATAATTTGCCTCAATATCTCCTTGCACAATTACCCCCGTAGAATAATATTCCAGAGCACAGTTTGTCCCCGCGGAGCGGGAGTAGCGCAGATAGCCGGAGCGTGCCCAAGTGAAAAACCCATCGAGTTTCACCGATTTCATCCAGAGCGCCGGCACCGTCCTATTCCCAGGCGGCATGGGCACCGAATTACAGCGCAGGGGATACAAAAGCGCACTGCCGCTTTGGTCGGCGGCGGCCAATCTCGATGCGCCCGCCCTCGTGGAACAAATCCATGCCGATTATTTCCGCGCCGGCGCCGATGTTGCTGTCACCAACACCTTCAGAACGACGCGGCGGACTTTCCGCAAGGCGGGACGCGAAGAAGAGGCGGAGGGCGCGCTCAGGCAGTCCGTGGCCATCGCTTTGAGGGCGAAGCGGAACGCGGGGCGGCAAGTGTTCGTAGGCGGCTCATTCGCACCGCTTGAGGATTGCTACCGGCCGGACCTCGTGCCGGCCGAGGATGAGCTGCGCACGGAGCATCGGCAGCTGGCGGCCTCGCTTGCGGAAGCGGGAGTGGATTTCCTGCTCCCGGAGACGATCAACGCAGGGGTTGAAGGGCAGATCATGGCGGAAGCGGCTTCGGCGGCGGGGCTGCCCTTTATCGTGAGTTTTGTCGCCGATCCCCACGGGAGGCTTCTGGACGGAACGCCGCTCGCCGAGGCCGTCCGCAAGACAGACCTGCCTGGCCGCGTGGGCGTATCCCTCAATTGCAGGCCCGTCGATATCATGGATAGCGCCTTCCGTAAGCTATCGTCAGCTTATGACGGCATCATTGGGGTCTCCCCGAATGGCATGGGGCATCCGCATGACGATCTGGGCTGGTGCTTCGATGAACATGACAGCGAAATTCATGAATTCGTCGCGAGCGCATCGAGATGGAAGCGCGCCGGCGCCAAAATAGTCGGCGGATGCTGCGGCACCACACCTGCCTATATCAAGGCGCTGCATCGGGAATTGCGAGGCGGAACGGCGCGGCGCCCGCGTCCGGCCCTGCCGCGGAAGCTTTCCTCTCCCCAGCTTCTGCAAGACCCGGCTTAGGCTAATCCGCTAGCTCATACCTACCGCCAAAAGTCCTGAGACCTTTGTCCTTGGCCTTTCTTTCAGACGGCCTAAAGTATACACTTATATACAAATAGGCTTTTTGCCGAACGAACCCAATTTTCATCAACAAAAACAAACGATAATTTCCCGCACACTCTGACGCTGGGGCACAGCGCGCCCGGCAAAGGAGTCAAAATCTTCGACGGCTGGTATGATATCCCCTCGCACACATCGCCATCGCGGCGTTCGATAGCGCACCGGTTCCGGCTGCGGATGGTGTCGCCGTGCCACGCAAAAAACCGAGCCTAATTTGTCGAAATCCGGTACAAGTTTTGCTTGGAACCGTTCGCTGCTACATTCGAAAGTCACGAAACCGCGCTATATTGCAAAACCTATGAACCCGCCAGTCTGACGCCTGCCGAAGGCCACTGGAAAGAAGGAGTTCGCATGTCGAATTGGATTTCCCGCTTCTGGCGCACGAGCGTCATCGGCTCTTTCCTTGCGGGCCTTCTTTTCCTGCTGCCGATCGTGCTGACAGTTTTCATCGTGGCATGGATCGTGAATATTGTGCGCGGCGCGATCGGCCCCGGCACCATCCTGGGCGACCTCCTTACGCGGGGCGGGAGCTACCTGGCGGGCCTCTCCAATCAAGACACGCTGGCCTTCTGGCTGGGCGTTGGCATTGCGCTGATTGGCATCTGGCTTTTGGGCCTGATCGTGAAGACACGCGCTAAGCATTTTATCCAGGATTATATAGACCGCCTGCTTACCCGCGTGCCGCTCATCCGCTCGATTTACAACCCGGTTTCGCGGGTGGTGCGGCTGGCGACCGAGCGCGGCAGCGGTGCGCCTGGCGATCTTTTAAGCATGAGCGTGGTCTCCTGCCGGTTTGGCGCCGGGCACGGGGTTGATGTGCTTTCCCTGCTTGCCAGCCAGCATGTGTACAATATTGCGGGCGAGCGCCGCAGGCTCGTTTACGTTCCAGCCGCGCCGATCCCAATGTCGGGCGGGCTTGTGCTCGTGCCCGAGTCTGCTGTGACGCCGGTACCGGAGATGAAGGTGGACGACCTTCTGAAGATATACTTCTCGCTGGGGGCGCTAATGCCCGAAGTCATGCCGGGTGCCGTCGCCGCTTCCCCGGCCGCCCAGCCGAGCCCGGCCGTTCCCGCTCTTGAAAAGGTCCCCGGAGCTTAGGCCAGTCTCAAAAATAAGTGCGCCATATGGCGCTGGGATTTTGTCCGTCCGCAAGGCACGGAAAGGGGCGCATACTCGATGTATGTAACCCTTTCCGGAACGCGGCGGGCGGACAAAAGGACAAGCCAGATGGCGCAGTTATTTTGGGACTGGCCTCAGGCCGCGCCAATTTGCGGCCGGCTTGCACCGCAGACGTAGACAGGCGGCCTGAAGCGCATTATAGGTACAGCCTCGCGAAAGCGGGCGCATAGCTCAGTTGGTAGAGCAGCTGACTCTTAATCAGCGGGTCCAAGGTTCGAATCCTTGTGCGCCCACCACTTTCGCCTAGGGATATCAATAGCATAGCAGCACATAGCTGTTGCCAATAGGCGTAATACGGAACAAAGTTTTCCACAGCTAATTTGAATCCAACCGTTAGTTTCCACCATTAATGCCGAGCTGTTGCTAGCCTCGGCTAAGCGAGAAAGATCGAATCAAGGCTGAACTACGCGCTGTTGGCGTTCGATTTGGCTAGATGCGCGTAACCCATGCCGAGGGTAAACTGCTGCCCTATCTACTACGGCAAGATAGGGCGGACTTTTTTAGGCGTAGAGGGGAAATGTGTATGCTTCAGCCAGAGAAGCGTAAGAAATCCTATGAAGACTACATCGTGAACATAGGTGTGATGGCCTTTTGTCTAATGTGGGTCCATTTGTGTTGGCCGATTGGCGTTATCCTCGCCATTTTGATCGCTACGAATTATATGGATTGCCGACGATAGGCCTAGGAGGCGGTGCGGCTTTTGCGTAGCGCAGGCGCGTGGCTTCTGGCACAAGTTCCGATAACGCGGCGTTTGCGTAGTTTCGTGCTGAAGGCGCCAAGTGTACGCAAAGCATTGCCGAGTGTATCTGAAAAACACGTACATCCGGTTGCCCATTTTATGCGAAGTAAAATTGGTGAAAAGAGCATATCATAACGACTGGCAAAGTTATAGTGGTATTGTCTTGAGTATATGACTCTTAATCAGCGGGTCCAAGGTTCGAATCCTTGTGCGCCCACCAT
>JBKQNN010000434.1:0-2944 GCA_052145975.1 Rhodomicrobium sp.
AACACCGAGCATGCGGCGCGACTGCTCGGCGCGCTCGCGTCGAGCCCCCTGTCCAGCCGCGAACTTCACCGCTGGTTCCAGCATTACCTGAGCAGTCCGCGTGCCGCCCGCGAGCGCATGGTTTCCCACCCGCGCCTGTTCATCCAGACCCTGCAGGCACGGGACGAGCAGCGCGCCGACGCGCGCCTGCGCGAGGGCCCGGAAGGGCAGTGCGCGGCCGACGTTCGGCAACTGCTCACGCTGATCAAGCGGCTACGCCAGTGTTTGCCGACGCTCGGTTCGCAGGGACTGCCCGAATCCTTGCTGAGCGCGCTGACACGCCTGCGCGCTGCCCTGGACGCGCTGCAGTCCGACCTTACCAGGAGCCTTGACCATGACCCCCAGCCAGATCCGCGACGCGGTCCGAACCCTGCAAGCCCAAGGCCGGAGCCTGCGCGAAATCAGCCGGCTGCTGAAGCTCTCGCGTAATACCGTCCGCCGGATTGTGCGTCCCGTCTCCGCGGCGGATGAAGAGCAACAGGTTCTGGGAATCACGCGGATCTATTTGAAATCCGCCTTCGAGCGCGCGCAGGGCAACGTGGTGCGCGTTCAGCAACTGCTCGCCGCCGAGTACGATCTGGCCGTCTCCTATAGCACGTTGACGCGCTGGGTCCGCGAAGCCGGGTTGCGCACCCCGCCACAGCGTGCCGGGGAATACACCTTCGGTCCGGGCGAGGAAATGCAGCACGACACCTCTCCCCACCGCGTAAGCCTGGGCGACAAGAGCGTGACCGCCCAGTGTGCGGGCCTCGTGCTGGCTTACTCGCGCCGCCTGTTCGTCCAGTATTACCCGCGCTACACCCGTTTCGAGGCCAAGCAGTTCCTGCTCGACGCCGCGCGCTTCATGGATGGGGCTTGTCCGATTTGCATCATCGACAACACCAGCGTGATGCTCGCCTCCGGCGCCGGCGAGAACGCCGTCATCGCCCCCGAGATGGCCGCCTTCGCCCGCGCGCTGGGATTCGGATTCCGCGCTCACCGGGTCGGAAATCCGGATCGGAAGGGGCGGATCGAGAGAACCTTCTTCTTTGTCGAGACCAACTTCCTGCCCGGGCGCAGCTTCACCGACTTCGACGATCTCAACCGCCAAGCGCTCGCCTGGTGCCAGGAGGTGGCCAATGCGAACCCCAAGCGGGTGCTGGGGATGTCGCCCGAGGCGGCTTACGTGATCGAGAAGCCCTATTTGCAACCCTTGCCCACCGCGTTGCCGCCGATCTATGAGGTGCTCGATCGGGTGGTGGACCTGAACGGGTATGTCTCCCTCGAATCGAATCGCTATTCCGTCCCGGAGCGTCTGGTCGGCCAGACCGTCACGGTCTACAAGCATCCCGCCCAGGTCCATATCCACCATCGGGGCGGCGCGGTGGCGATCCATCCTCGGCTGATCGGCCAACGCGATGCCCGCAGCACCGATCCGGCGCACCATCGCATCCCGACACGGGCGAGCCGTTCGCCGGAAATCGAATCGCAGCTGCTGCGCGGGAGTCCCGAGCTGCAAGCCTATGCGCGCGCCCTCGGGCAACGCGGCCACGGCCGCAATGTGCGCGCCTTGCGGCGGCTGCTGGAGCTCCAGCGCACCTACCCCAAGGAGCCTTTCCTGGCCGCCGTCCGGCAGGCCGCCCACTTTGGGCTGTACGATCTGGGGCGCCTGGAGAAACTCATTCTGCAACAGGTCGCCGGAAACTTCTTTGCTCTGAACGACGATCCTTACGACGATGCGTGAACGGATCCGCGAACAGCTCGCCCAGCTCCGTCTGCGCGGCATCGACGCCGCTCTGGATGCGGAACTCGATCGTGCCGAGCGCGAGGGATCGCCCCCTTCGGAAGTCCTGTGGCGACTGCTCGCCGCGGAAGAGGCCCATCGCCGCGAGAAGCGCCTGGCTTACCGCCTTTCGCAGGCGAAACTGCCTTGGCGCTGGACCCTCGATTCGTTCCCCTTCGATCGCCAGCCCGCAGTCGATCGGGGCCAGATCCGCGCCTTGGCCGGCCTCGATTTCCTGCGCCGCAACGAGAATATCCTGCTCATCGGACCGCCTGGCACCGGCAAGACTGGAATTGCCATCGCTCTGTTGCGCGAGGCTTGCCTCAATGGGCACGCCGGCCGCTTCTACAACGCGCAGGTCCTTCTCGACGAGCTCTATGCGTCCCTCGCCGATCGCTCGACCACCCGTCTCCTTGCTCAGCTCGCGCGCTTCCAGCCGATGCTGATCGATGAATTGGGGTACCTTACCTTGAAACCGGAACAGTCGAATGCCTTCTTCCGCCTGATGGACCAGCGCTATGGCCGCGTCTCGACGATCATCACCACGAATTTAGAGCCGTCCGCCTGGTATGAGTTGTTCGCCAATAAGGCGCTCGTCGACGCCTTGCTCGACCGCCTTCAGCATCGCTGCGTCACTCTCCGCATCGACGGCCCTTCCCTGCGCGCTCCCGAGCCTTCTTCACCGCCGCCGGCCAAGAACTCGCCGAAATCCACCACCCCTCCACCCGCACCGTCGAAATAGCCAGAGGCAACATCCGCTTTACGAATTCTCTCCGGCGGGCCGCCGCGACCAAGGCGCACGACCGTGCCGGAGCGGGACAGCCGGCGCCGCCGTCACTACCCTTTCGCCTTCATGAAGCAAATCCCGCTTCTCTTGAACCACGTTTCCGGGCACTTCACCGCGCACTTCCTGGGTCAATTCTGGTGAGCAGAAATGGGTCAACTTCTGTGAGCGTTGAGGGGGTGTCGCGCAGGGTGGCCAGCATTTTGGTGTTGTCCGGGTTGCTGGTGAGCATACTCCAGCGCAACGGCTCGAAATCCACTTTGCCCCAACTGCCGGTTGTTACCTCGCTGAACAAGGTCTTGTGATTGCCGTTGCCAACTTCCTTTTGTTCGGCGTCCATTTCTTCCAGCATCTTGAGG
>JBKQNN010000435.1:0-5603 GCA_052145975.1 Rhodomicrobium sp.
GAGCGCGGCCGTTATCGCCGTGGCGAGCGCCGCGGGCGCAGCCTGGCCGCGCGCGCGGGCCCGCGATTTCGCCTTCGCAGCCTCGAAAGCGGCTGGATCGGCGAGCCGGACCGGAAGTGCTTAGGTCCGGCGCGGCGCCTTGCCCGCAAGGCCTTCCGCCAGCCGGACAGCCTCGCTCTGAAGATCCGCGAGCGGCACGACGGCATCGGCAATTCCAAGCCGCGCCGCCTCGTGCGCTTGAACGTTCCGTCCGCTCGCTGCGATCTCGAAAGCCGCCGTTGCATCGGCAAGGCGCGGCAGCCGCTGGGTGCCTCGCGCTCCTGGAATGAGCCCCAGCTTCACCTCGGGCAAGCCGAGCGTGGCGCCCTCGGCCATGATACGGGCATGCGCCGCCAGAGCCAATTCGCAGCCGCCGCCAAGTGCTGCGCCATTCAGCGCGGCAACGGCCGGCTTGGGGCAATCCTCGACGGCATCGCAGACATCGGGCAGGTGCGGCTCAAGCGGCGGGCCATCGAATTCGCGAATATCGGCGCCTGCCACAAAAGTCTTGCCGGCGCCTATGAGCACTATGGCGGCTACAGCGGGATCGGCGGCGGCCTCGCGTAAGGCTTCCATGAGGCCTGCGCGAACCGCCTGGGAAGCCGCGTTCACGGGCGGATTGGAGATCTCGATCACGGCCACGGCGCCGGAGCGCGACATGCGCACGGCTGAGGCAGATGCGGAGCTTCGGTCTTCGATCATGGGTGCAGCCGCCTTCCCGTCTTCAAAAAATCACTGTCAGTCCGGCGGACAACAGGAATTGCAGCATCGAACGCCGCAGCCCATGCAGGAACTGAACGATCCAGAATGCGGGATCGTGTGTCATACCAGATCCGGTGATTGCTTCACGAAGACCCCCTCACCCCAGCCCTCTCCCCATGGGAGAGGGAGTCAGGCTGCGGCCAGTTCTAGGGTCCCTTCTCCCCTTGGGGAGAAGGACAGGATGAGGGGGTCTTCTGCTGAACCCAGCAACCGGATCCGGTATCATAAGATCAACCGTGCCACATCACACATCCATTCCGCCCATCGGCTACATTGGGAATGGTTGCGACCACTTTTTGAGTGAGACCTTCTTCGCCCGCAACGGTTTCATAGACATAGACATTTTGCACGATGTTATGGGTTGCAGGGTCGATCCTTAGCAGCCCGCGCGGACCCTGAAAACTTACCATGGGAAGATCGACGGCTATGCTTTCCCTACCGGTTGCGCCGTTCTTGACCGTTATGGCCAGAGCGCGGCCTGCATCGTATCCTTGCACGGCGTATTCGGAGGGGATACGGCCCGTCTTGGCCTTGAAGAGCTTGACGAAGGCGCTGTTTTCCGGCGTAGCGATCCCGGGCACGTAGTGCAGAGCCGTAAAGACGCCCTCCGCCGCAGAGCCTTCAGCCCCTACATAGAGCGCCGAGGTAAGAAATCCCGCTCCATAAAGCGGTATGTCCTTCTTTAATCCCAGCGATTCATATTGTTTGACGAATGAGACAGCTTCACCGCCTGCATAAAAGACATAAATCGCGTCGGGATGAGTAGCTTTAGCCTGTGCCAGATACTCGCCGAAGTCTTTTGTTTTCCCAAAGGGTGTGAAAGCTGCCCCGGTGATCGTGCCGCCTGCCTCGGTGAATGTCTTGGTGAAGGCACCTACCATCTGGTATCCGGCGTAATAGTTCGGCGCGAGCGTATAAACCTTGCGAACACCCTTTTCGTACATCCATTTGCCCATAGGCCCATTGACCTGCGTGTTCGAAAAGGAGAGCCGCGTAATATATTTGCTGCAACGGCGGCCAGTTATCTCGTCGTTGCCCGCGTTGGCAACGATGAGCGGCACTTTGGAACTATGGATGAAGTCTCGTACAGTTGCGAGAACACCCGAGGAGACAATGCCTACGATTACGTCGACCTTGTCATCGTTCACGAGCTTTTGGGCCTTGGCCAAGCCGGTATCGGGGTTCGCCTCCGTGTCCTCGCGCACAATCGAAAGGGCGCCGCTCATGCCCTCCTGCTCGAGGGCGAGCGTAAGGCCGTCGTCGATCTCTTTGCCGAGCAAGGCGTAGACGCCCTTATACGGCACGAGAAGCCCAATTTTTATTCCCTTGGCGGGTTGAGCTGCAACTTCCCTGGATGCGGCCAAACAGGCGATGATCGCCACCGCAAGCGCCAAATGACTTGCTACTCGAAACATCCCACCCCTCCCCAATGACACCCGCCGGAGCCCGCAAGGCTTGCGTAAACGGCTGCGCCCAGGATGCCGGCCGGGCCGAGTATGCACGATAATGCCTAATCCGCCATCTGCCTAGCCATTTACATGCCATATTGCCGCGATACTCTGCTACTTGTAAAGTATTATATTGCGCATTCTCTTGGAATTGTGCATTATGACGCACAAGGCGCGCAATAACAAGCCAGACGCTGAGGAGACGCTTCCATGACAGGGCAGGCGGACTTTCTTGATATCGTTGCAGAAATCGCGAAGGAGCTCGAAGGAGCCGCGCTCGGCGCGCAGCTCGAAGCACGCCTCAACGAGCGTTTTCCGGCCCAAGGCGAGCAATTTTCGCGTCTGTCCGCCCTTTGCGCGCAGGGGGAAGCCGAAGGCTGGCTCCTGAACCGCGAGGCGGGCGGCATCAAATTTGGGCGCGCCGTGAAGCCGGGAAAAGAAGCCGGCCGCTTCAGCGTCGATATCGTGCGTATGAAGGATATTGCAGGACCGCATCACGTCCACACCACGGGCGAGATTGGCGCGATCATGCCAATCGGCGGCTCCCCAACCTTCGATGGTAAGCCAAAGGGCTGGTACGTGTATCCGCCAGGCTCCAGCCATCATCCCACCGTCGCAGGCGGAGAAGCTTACGTACTTTATCTGTTGCCGGACGGCGCTATCGAGTTCACAGACAGATAGGCCCCGCAAGAAAAGGGCGTCACCGGGGAGGGACATGGATGCCAGACACAAGTGGAAATGCCGCGAGCTATTTTGTCGACCGCCACCGGGACGGACCGGTTGGAGCGAAAGCCGCTTTCGTTGAGGCGGGGGCCGGCGGGCGGACCATCACCTACCAAGATTTGGCGCTGCAGTCGGACCGGCTGGCCGCCCTTTATGAGCGCCATGGATTGCGGGCGGAGGACCGGGCGGCGATGCTGGTGCTCGACCTGATCGAGTTTCCTGTCATCTTCTGGGGCAGCCTGAAGGCCGGGATCGTTCCCATTCCGCTCAACACCCTGCTCCCGGCAGAGGTGTATAACGCGATCTTGCTGGACAGCAGGGCGCGCGCGCTGTTCGTATCCGCAGAGCTTTTGCCGGTGGTCGAGCCTGTCCTGGCCCGCAACCCATATTTGCAAGCAGTTTTTGTGATCGGCCGCGGCAAGCTAGGCGCTGCCTCCTCCTCTTCTTCTTTCTTCGGCAAGCTCTTGGGAAATAACGCCAAGCAGCGCAACGGCGGCAAAACCTTCTCGTTTGCCGCGGAACTCGCCGCGTCCGAAAGGCGCGCCACGCTGGCAGCCGGCGAGGATGAATGCGCGTTCTGGCTCTATTCGTCCGGCTCGACAGGAGTGCCGAAAGGGGTACGCCACGTCCATGGCAGCCTGAAATTCACCGCCGATACCTACGCGCGCCAAGTGCTGGGCATTCAGGAGCAGGATGTCGTCTTCTCGGCCGCCAAAATGTTCTTCGCCTACGGCCTCGGCAACGCCATGACCTTCCCGATGGCGGTGGGCGCGACAACGTTCCTGCTTCCGGACCGGCCGTCACCCGATAGTGTCACGGCGGTGATAGAGCAGGCGCGGCCGACCGTTTTCTGTGCCGTGCCAACGCTTTATGCCGCGATGGTCGCCAAGTTCGAAGGCAAGAGCCCGAAGGGCATCGACCGTCTGCGGCGATGCATTTCGGCCGGCGAGGCGCTTCCTGAAGAAGTAGGCAAGCGATGGAAGAAGACCTTTGGGGTTGACATCCTGGACGGCGTTGGCTCGACCGAACTTCTGCACATCTTCCTTTCGAACCAGCCCGGAGACGTCGTGTACGGCACCTCCGGCGTCGCCGTGCCGGGGTACGAGTTGCGGCTGGTCGACGAACAGGGGAACGCGGTGGCCGCGGGCGAGATCGGCGAGCTGCTGGTGAACGGAGCCTCGGCCGCGGACGGATATTGGAACCAGCGCGACAAGAGCCGCACGACGTTCGAGGGTGTGTGGACGCGGACGGGCGACAAATATGTGCTGCGTGAGGATGGCCGCCTCGTCTACTGCGGGCGCACCGACGACATGTTCAAGGTGAGCGGAATCTGGGTCGCGCCCTTCGAGGTCGAGCAGGCGATCGTCTCGCACCCGTCGGTGCTGGAAGCCGCGGTTGTCGCCGAACGCGATGCTGACGGCCTTGAAAAGCCGAAAGCTTACGTGGTGCTGAAGCCGGACGTAAGCTGCGAGGGCATCGCCGAGGCTCTCAAGCTCCACGTACAAGAGAAGATCGGGAAGTGGAAATATCCGCGCTGGGTCGAAATTGTCACCGAGCTGCCGAAGACGGCAACGGGTAAAATCCAGCGATTTAAACTCAGGGAAAAGCATAGTGCCGCAGATCGCGTGGATGCAGGGGGAGAGAAATTGGATCGGCGCCAGCGGGCGCAGGCTTGAATGCTGCGCCTGGGGCGGCTCGCCGGCTGAAAAACCTACCGTTGTTCTTCTGCATGAGGGGCTGGGCTCGGTCGGGCTGTGGCGAAGTTTTCCGGAGAAGCTTAGCGAGCGGACGGGCTATTGCGTGTTCGCCTATTCGCGCGGCGGTTACGGCCAGTCCGATCGCGTACCGCTCCCGCGCCCGCTCGATTACATGACCCGCGAAGCCGTCGAGGTCCTGCCGCAGGTACTCGACGCCATCGGCTTCAAGCGCGGCATCTTGTGCGGGCATAGCGACGGCGCATCGATTGCGGCGATTTACGCGGGCAGCGTCAAGGACTTCCGCGTCCGGGGGCTGTGCTTGATCTCGCCGCACTTCTTCACCGAGCCGGAGGGGCTGGCGTCCATCGCGGAGGCGAAACTGCTGTACGAAACAGGCGATCTCCGCCAGCGCCTCGCCAAGTATCATGCGGACGTGGACAACGCCTTTTGGGGCTGGAACGGCGCCTGGCTCGATCCCGGCTTCAAGCGCTGGAACATCGAAGACTCGATTCCCTACATCCGGGTCCCGGTCTTGGCCGTACAGGGCCGTCAAGACCAGTATGGCACGCTCGCGCAAATCGACACTCTTGTGAACGGTGCCTACGCCCCGGTGGATACCGCGATCCTGGACAACTGCAAACATTCGCCACACATCGAGCAGCCGGAGCACACGCTTGACGCGGTGAGCGATTTTCTGGCCCGCCTCGACAGAATTGAAGCGCCCAACGCACCGCTTGGCGCTGCGCTGCGCGCGGAATGACGGCCAGGATTACTCAACCAGGCTTGGTGTAACGCCAGATCCGGTTGATTGGTTCACGAAGACCCCCTCATCCTGTCCTTCTCCCCAAGGGGAGAAGGGACGCCTGTATTATACGCAGCGGTTGTTCGAGGGCCACCCTCTCCCCTTGGGGAGAGGGCTGGGGGGAGGGGGTCT
>JBKQNN010000436.1:0-8074 GCA_052145975.1 Rhodomicrobium sp.
TGCTCGTCAAAGGCGAGCCCGGCACCGGCAAGACCGTGCTCGCGCGCGAAGTGGCGGAAGCGCTGGGCGCCCCGCTGATCGAATGGCACATCAAGTCCACCACCAAGGCGCAGCAGGGCCTCTACGATTACGACGCCGTCAGCCGCCTGCGCGACAGCCAGCTCGGCGACGAGCGCGTGAAGGACATCAAGAATTACATCCGTAGGGGCAAGCTCTGGGAGGCGTTCGAGGCGGCCGCGCGCCCGATCCTGCTCATCGACGAGATCGACAAGGCCGATATCGACTTCCCGAACGACCTCCTGCAAGAGCTCGACCGCATGGAGTTCTTCGTTTACGAGACCGGCGAGGTGATAAAGGCGGGGGTGCGCCCCATCGTGTTCATCACTTCGAACAACGAGAAGGAACTGCCCGACGCGTTCCTGCGCCGCTGCTTCTTCCATTACATCCGCTTCCCCGACCCCGCGACCATGCAGGCCATCGTGGACGTGCATTTTCCGGGGCTGAAGCCGCGTCTGCTCCGCGAGGCGCTGAATATCTTCTACGACATCCGCGATGTGCCCGGCATGAAGAAAAAGCCGTCCACGTCCGAGCTGCTCGATTGGATCAAGCTTCTCGTTTCGGAGGATATCGATCCCGAGCTGCTCAAGGAGCGCGACCCGCGCAAGCTCATCCCCCCGCTCGCCGGCGCGCTCATCAAGAACGAGCAGGATGTGCAGCTGTTCGAGCGGCTCGCGTTTATGAGCCGGCGGAAGGAGCGGGAGTAGTATTCCTTACGATTGGTTGGGCTCTCCCTCCTCATCTTCCAATATTTGCGTAGCTAGCATCGCAAGCTTCTGGGAAAACCAGTCCAATAGGCATTTTGCGCTTTGGAATTTAGTCCAGATCTCGTCCATTACCACGGGGAGAGAGAAAGACGCAAAATTGTTGTGAACCAATAAGTTCCGTTGACTGTTTATAAAAATGAAAGCGTTGACTGCCTGAGCGAGATCTTCTGTTTCCTTGATCTCATCTTCCATATGCTTTTTGTGTTTATCTCCAAACAACCCAAGAAACTTATTTATATTTTTAGCCTTCCAATCAAACATTGAATGATAGTTTCGCTCAAGGGCCTGACGATCGAGGAAGCTAACGAAAATCTCGGACATCCCAGCGTTCTTAGCTGCCTCCAGAATAGCGTCGCATATACGACGCTCAAAGTAGCTCGCTGAAGCCAATAGCAAAGTTTTTGCAGCCATAGTTTCGAACGCGGATTGGTCTGAAGCGCTTTCCGACGTGGAAATAATCTGCCTTAGAGATATTAATTCACCATGAATACGTTCAACATCTGACATTTTATCTTTACCGACTGAGAATATTAATTGCTATCTCCAGACGCTTGTTCACGTGCTCACGTTTAGATGTACCCTCTTGCAGTTTTGTACGAAGATCCCTCGCGAGGTCTGCGATCTGTGCCTCCTGGATCGGAGGGATTGCATCGATGGATGTCTCGCCAGTCCAGGCACTAGCGTATTTTCCATAAAGCGCCGCTTCGAAGACTGCGATTGAGAAACGCTCGTTTAGTTTAAAGACTGCAGGATCGATGTCTTTCGTTGAGGTCAAAAATGCTTCTAGGATCTGTTTTAGGATGACGATTTTATCGCAATCGAAATTCTTTTTTGCGTGATTTGAGAAGCGGTTGAGAAAACGTGTCATAGATGGGCGGTATTCGGTCGCGTAACAAAGCATGGCGAAGGCACGCAAAAGAAGCTCAACGTCTCTAAGCTTATCGTCGCGATCCTGCTGCCCAAGAATCCGACGCCATCGTTTGTCCTTGTTGGCTTCATAAAGGAACTTATAAAAATCTGAATAGTAAAGATTTGCACGTATTTCCTGAGGCTTCAAATTTACGCCGCCGGTATTCAATCGATCAAATATTTCGTAAACCGACGAATTATCATCCTTTGGTTCGTTCTGTTTTATGATCACACACCGTACTGTTCTCAAGTCAAAGGCTAGACGATGATGACTGGGGAGGGTTTCATAGTTTAATCCGTGAAGAGGGTTTTTTTCCTCTCCACCCGCTGCTGGCAGATAGATGTTAAATTGCTGAAAGTAATTATTATCAGCAAGTACATTCGTTGGAAAAATTCCCGTCTCGGCGAAAATCTCCCGCAAGGCCATCCGTTGCGGCTTTTGTGGAAAGCGCTGCTTTACAAAAAAGTAAATAGATAGCAATCTCTGCTGGCCGTCTAATATTGCAAATTTATTTTTTGCTTCCTCGTAGAGGAAAAGTTGTGGAACGGGAAGACCTAGTATTAGGGACTCGATCAACTTAGACGCGCGTGTCTTGTCCCAGGTGTAGTTACGTTGGTAGGGCGGAAGAAGAATTGAGCCTTTTTCGATGAAATTACAGATTGTTAGAACGTTAAAGTCGTTTGGTGCTGAGGTTATATCGTACTCGGTTAGCTGAATGTCAGTCTCGTCGCCCACTCCCATCCAGCTTCTGCGGTCGTCGGTCATCGCCCTGTCTTTCGAGATTGCATCTGGCTAAGCCATTTCATGAGGAAAACTAAGTAAATTTCGTCACTAACGAATGCGAGCCCAGTTTGCGCTACAAAGGTCATCCGATGCGGGCCGGAATATGGGATAAGGCAGAAGTGACGTTTAGAGGAATGCCTTAATGTGGTGAGCAGCATCAAGACCGATGACTACTTTACACACAAGAAGGTCCAAAAGCCTATAGTGGTAGCGTCGGAATGCTCCTCTGCAAGCGCTAGGATGGGAACCCACGCGCTGCTGCCATCGGTTCAATTGCCCTGCAATTTAGTGTGGTCATACAAGAAGCGGAAGGATGGACAGATGCATGAGACAGCCGCAGCATATTTGGCATAGGCGCCGTGCGTCTTTTGCCTAAGCCAGACCTCTTCTTGCCTGATGCGGAGCAGCATTAGCGGCAGGAGAACGGCGCCGCATATCGCGAAGGCGGCCGGCGAGCCCGTGGCGAGCGCGAGCCCCAGGCACATGAGGGCCGTTCCCAATTCGGAGGGGTGCCGCACCATGGCAAAAACGCCGCCGCTCGCGAGGCTCACCTCAGCGGCGGCCCAAGGCGGCTGGTTGAAGGCGGCGCGAAGCTCCTTGATGGCTGCGAGCCTGAGGAGGGTGCCGCAGGCGAATAATGCGATGCCGGAGGCGCATCCGGCCGCGAGCAGCGTGCTAATCGCCGTAAGTGAAAACGCGGCATAGATCGTGAACAGCTCGTACAGAAAGAAGGCTACCGCGCTAACGAGCCAGAGCAAGCTGAAGCTCTGCGGCGCACCCGGCAGTACAGGCGCGGGCTCCACGTATTTGTGCGCGGCGCGGGCCTCGAAAAACGCATGCCCAAGCACCAGAGCGAGGGGGCACAGCTTAAGGCAAAGCAATATCGCGGCGGTGCCCATGGTTCCAAACCGGAGTTCGCAGGGTAGGTGGACAGTTTAACGGCCGGTTAAAGCGGCGTAGGGCCCCATCATGCTTAATGCTGGCATGGTAAACGGCACCCCGCCATATTTTCCGCCGCCGTCTTTCTGCGAATCTTTTGCCACTTTAGGTCGATTTCTGCGACTCCAAAATCCTATTAAATATATCCGCAAGTTGACTGTTAACGCGCAGTGCAAGCAATGATTGCATCGCGCAGCAAGCCTGGCAAAGCATTCTCTTGTTATATCAATGCATTAGCTGTTCCGGCGGCTTTAATTCTTTCCTAAAACATCTATGCTAAATTAGTTCAATATCGGAAAGCGCCAAAAACCGGGCAAAATGCGTTAACAGCAAGCCCACCCGGTCCAAACGCTCATGAAACGCAGCGCCGGAATTCTCCTGTACAAGCTCGTGGATGGCCAGCCGCGCGTGCTGCTCGTTCATCCCGGCGGACCGTTCTGGGCGCGCAAGGACGCGGGCGCGTGGTCGATCCCAAAGGGGGAGTATGAGATAAGCGAGGAGCAGCCGCTCGCCGCCGCGATCCGCGAGTTCGGCGAGGAGACGGGAATGAAGCCGGAAGGGGAGTTCCAGCCTTTGGGCGAAATCGTGCAGAAGAGCGGGAAGGTTGTCACGGCCTGGGCCTGCGAGGGCGAGTTCGATCCGGCGAAGCTGGTCTCCAACTTTTGCGAGATCGAGTGGCCCCGGCGGAGCGGCAGGCGCATGACGATCCCCGAGGCAGACCGCGCGGATTGGTTCACGCTCGATGAGGCGCGTGCGAAAATGAACCCCGCGCAGACGCCTTTCCTAAGCCGCCTGGCCGCGATCCTTGCCCCGGCGGGCCCTACCGGTAAATGCGGGTGATCTTGGAGCCTTCCAATGTGAGGTTGTACATGAGCCCCTTCTGATCGTAGATGAAGCCCACCACGGGAGCGTGGACGGTGTTGCTATCGATCGCGCCGCCGGCGCCCACCGCGACAATGGCGACGGAACCATCGACGCCAACCTTCCAGCCATGCAGGCGGCCGAATTTTTCGAGCGCCTCCTGCGTCATGAACATGATGACGATGGACCGCGCCTGCGCGCCGAGCTGGAAGCCGAAGGAGCCCGAGACATCGCTATAATAGCCGGCGTTACGCCCCCGGATAAACAGCGCGCCTTCGCCATATTCGCCGCCAAAGCCGAAGCCTGCCTTGACCACCGTCGGGAATACGAGGACCCCATAGGCCTTATTGGCTAGGTCCCTGGACGACGGCACATCGTAGAAGAACCGGTCGAGTGCGGCGCGCGCGGAAGCGTCGAGGCCGCCGGGCCCCGCATTAGCCCTGGCTAGCGGCCAGCACAGCGCCAGCAGCGCCATCGCCGCAAAACCAAGTAGAGCCTTCTTCGGGAATAGCATGCTTCACCCTCCTCGCCATGCGCCCGGCGGCCCCGGCTTCGGAAGCTTCCGCGATAGCGGCGCGAGCGCCCTCCGCCGAGCCTCCAGGCGCCGGGAGCCAGCCGGGAGCGCCCATACCCCCTGCTTGCCGCCGGGCAAGCCACAAGCGGCCTGTGCCCTAGGCCTGCCTCTGGCTTATCCGCCCAACATGTCGAATTCGTGCTTAAGCCCAACCTTTAGCAAATTTAAGGCGGGCAGTTGGGCACCGTTCAATTGCCGGGGACGAGCCATTCCGCCGCCGCCTCGTGAAGCGCCATAGCCTCCTTGAGGAACGGTAGCAGCGCTTGGGTACGCTCCGGCACGGTGTAGGGCGCATTGAACACGATCACCCCGCAGCCATTCAGGCTCTCCGGCCGGTCACGCGGCAGAATGAGCGCCTCCGCTACCCACGTCCGCCCCATGGCCAGCGCCCCGGCCGCCAGTTTCAGCTGCGCCACCGGCAGATGCGCCTTGATGGGATACCAAAGCAGAAAGACGCCGGCGGCCCAGCGCTTTTTCCACTCCTTCATCTGCCGGGCAAGCGTCTGGAACTCGTCCTTGAGCTCGAACGGCGGGTCGATCAGCACAAGCCCTCGCCGCTCCTTGGGTGGAATATGCGCGCGCACGCATTCATAGGCGTCCATGTGCATCGCGCGGGCATTCTTGTACGGCCCTAGCGCGGCTTGGAGGGCCTCGAAGGTTGGTTCGTGCAGCTCGGCCGCGATCAGCCGGTCTTGGCTGCGCAGACGCCGGGCCATGATAAGCGGCGAGCCCGGATAGTGCCGCGCATCGAGGTCCGGCTTTATGAGATCGAGATAGAGCTGGAGGTCCGCCGGAGCGTCCGCCCGGCCCAAAAGGCGGCCGATACCCCGCTCCCATTCGCCGGTCTTTGCCGCTTCTTCCGAGCCAAGCGCGTAAAGCCCGGCGCCGCCATGCGCGTCGATGAGGCACAGGCCGCCGTCCTTCTTCTGCAGGTAGTCCAGGCACAGCACGAGGACGGCGTGCTTCAGAACGTCGGCGAAATTCCCAGCGTGATAAATATGGCGGTAATTCATCTTCCTGGCCGGCGGTCCCGCTTAAGTCGCTGTTAACCAAGATCTTGCCACTTTCCGGCGGATTTTTCACAAAAGCCGCTGCCTCCATTTAGCAGCCATTGTCGCCGAAATTCCTTCCGAAAACTTTAACGCTCACGCAAGGTATTGATATTGCTAATAAAAATCTGCTGGCCCGGTACACTCAAGTCAGCCGAATGCACCGTTGCATGGTTAAAATCAAATCTGCGAATATATTTTATAGTATTTTGGAGTCGTAGAAATCGACCTAAAGTGGCAAAAGATTCGCAGAAAGACGGCGGCGGAAAATATGCGGCGAGCGCGTTTACCATGCGCCCATTTACCATAGTAGCGCCTTACGCAATAGGAACTGCCTGTTAATAAACCGCCATGGGTGGCGCGAATCAGCGATCGGCAATACCGTCGCTCCCCTCACCCCAGCCCTCTCCCCATGGGAGAGGGGGCAGGTCGCGGCCGTTGGGAAGGCGTCCCCTCTCCCATGGGGAGAGGGACAGGGTGAGGGGCGCGACGGCGGTGATGACTGCGGGGCTATTTCTGCTGCTTGCGCGGGTGCGAGCCTTGATGCATTGTGCGGAAATTGGACAGTTCGGCTCTTGGGGCGAGGCATGCTGCGGGCGGCAGCGATTTTGGCGGGCCTATGGTTATGCGTTGGCGTAGCTGCCGCGCAGGAGCCGGTGCGCCTTGCGCTGCTCATCGGCAACCAGGGCTATGCGCCCTCGGTCGGCGTGCTGAAAAACCCGCATAACGACATCGCCATCGTGGGCGAGGCGCTGCGCGCTCAGGGGTTCACGCTGCTGCCGCCGGTGAAGGACGCAACCCGCGTGCAAATCCTCGGCGCCATCCGCGAGCTGGTCCGCCGCCTCAACCAGGCCGGTTCCGGCGCCATCGGCTTCGTCTATTACTCCGGCCACGGCGCGGCCGAAGCGCAGACCAACGTCAACTATCTCATCCCGGTCGATGCGCAAAAGCCCGGCACGGAGGCGTTCTGGGACGAGGCCGTGAAACTCGACGAAGTGCTGAAGCTGCTCTCGGGCGCAAGCGGCGCCGCCAAATTCGTGGTGTTCGACGCCTGCCGCAACGAGCTGCGCCTGCCGTACCGCGGCGCGAAAGGCTTCGAGCCCGTGCGCGAGCAGCCGGGCCTGTTCGTGGCTTATACCACCGCGCCGGGCCAGCCGGCCTCGGATGAGGGCGAGCGAAGCGGGCCATACGCGGCGGCGCTGGCGGCGGAGCTTGGCAAACCCGGCGTGGATCATCTGCATTTGTTCCAGCGCGTGAAGGAGGCCGTTTACGCCTCCACCAAGGGTGCGCAGCAACCTTGGGAGAGCAACGGGCTGTTCCGGCTGGTCTACCTGACGCCGGCCAAGAAGGAAGCGGAGCCGGCGAAAGCGCCCGGGCAGGCGGCGCGCGCAGGGCCGCTGCCCGCCGATGCGCAGGCGTGGAGCCTGGTGCAGAATTCTCAAAGCGAAGCGGTGCTGGAGGAGTTCGCCCGCCGCTTCCCCAATAGCGTCTATGCGGACTTTGCAAAGGCGCGGTTGGAGGAGCTTAAGGCCAATAAGGCTGCGTCGTGGTGGTCCTCCTGGTCCTCGGACAAGCCGGCGGAGGCCGGGAAACCCCAGGACGCGCAGGCAGCCGCCGCGCCGGCGAAGCCGGCGTTTGCGCCGAAGGACACGCAGGTGGCGGTTGTTGCGCCGCCCGCTCCCGCCCCAGCGGTCCCGGCCGAACTGGCATGCGATGGCCTGCTCGTGGCCGTTGCGCACTCGAATACGCGGCCCTGCATCAGGGCGGGCTCGGGCAAGAGCTTCCAGGATTGCCCGGATTGCCCCGAGATGGTGATTGCCCCGGCGGGTAGCTTTACCATGGGCTCGCCCGCAAGCGAGCCGGAGCGGTCAAGCGACGAAGGCCCGCAGCATGAGGCGACAATCGGCGAGCCTTTTGCGGTTGGCCGGTTCGCCGTGACGCGGGACGAGTTCGAGGCCTTCGTGAAGGACAGCGGCCATGGTCTGGACGGCGGCTGTTATGTTTGGTCCGGAAGCGAATGGAAGCAGGATAGTGCCAAATCGTTCCGCTCGCCGGGCTTCGCGCAAACGGGATCGCATCCGGTTGTCTGCGTGAATTGGAACGATGCACAGGCCTATGTGGCGTGGCTGTCGAA
>JBKQNN010000437.1:0-8455 GCA_052145975.1 Rhodomicrobium sp.
TACACGCTTCTCTACGTGGTCGGCTGGGACGCACCGCTGCCGCCACAAGTTACTTTCCTTGAGAAAACGAGGTAGGGCTATCTAACGCACGTGGTTGCAAGATGACTCCTGCGCCAACCAAAGGATCGACCGCCCTTACCTCATTCCCCGTCCTGCCGGACATCTCCGCTTGCCGGATTGCGGCGGCGAAGCTTCTTAACTCGTGATCGGCTTACGCGGCAACCTCCTGCGCCTGGCCCCACCGGAACTCGGTTCCGTCAAGCCACATCCGGTGCATGATGACTGCGAGCCGGCGCGCCACCGCGATGCAGGCGTTCTTATACGAACTGCGCCGCGCAAGCCGCACCCCCCACGCCTTCAGCGCGCACCATGTCTTGGTGCGACACAGCAACACGACCGCCGCTTCGAACAGATAATTGCGGGCCATCATGTCACCGCACTTCGTGATATGCCCGTCATAGTTCATTTCACCCGAGGCGTACTTGCGCGGAGTCAGTCCAAGCGCAGCTCCGACGTTTCGCGACTTCTGGAAGCGCTCGGGGTTGTCGATCGCCGTCTTGAACACCAGCGCCGTCAACGCGCCAACACCCGGAATGCCCATGAAGCGATGGCACAGCTCATCCTTTTTCACGACATCCAACACCATTTTTTCGAGCTTCGCACATTGCTCCCGCAGATGCCTTCGCGCCTCGAGCAAAGGAACGATATAGGCCTGAAGCTCGACATCCCCGCCGATCAGCTCGCGGATGCGCGCCTCATACGTGGATGGCGTTACCTTGCCGGTCTTGAGCCCAAAAACCTTCAGCGTTCCACGGATTTGACCCTCGATGTCCAGCCGCTTGTCGAGCAGGCAGCGCCGATTATTGAGAAGCACGCGAAGCTTCTGGCTGCCGTGACTTTTGACATGCACCACCTTATACCAGCCGGTGCGCACGATCTGCGCTAGGCCGCGCGCGTCATTCCGGTCGGTCTTCATATTCTGCGCCGCCAACGCCGCTTTCGCGTGCCGGGTCTCCATACAAACCAGCGGCAGCCCGGCGGCTGTCAGCTCGTGATAGAGCCAGATCGACAAGTTTCCGGCTTCAAGCCCAATGCGGCTCATAGGCAAATTGCACGAAGCAATATACCGCCCGATCTCTTCCGGATTGGTTTGAGTTTTCCCTTCCCGGCAAATAGTCCCGTCTGCATCCACGATACAGATCGATGTATTTTCGAGAGATACGTCAAGACCAGCAAAGTATGGCATGTTCAGGCACTCCTTTTTGTTGGAGATTGATTCAGGAATACTTTAGCATAGTTTGGTCGTAAGCGTGCTTCACTGCTCGCGATCCGAACCCGATTACAGTATCTAACGCGTCTCTGACCGCTCCAGAAACCAAGCCTTTTGCCAAGCCTAACTCGCTACGGAAACCGCTAGCATCAAGTAGGATAGCATCTGTCTTGAGATCCCGGCTTTGCCAAAATGTATGCAATTTCAACACCGCCGCTAAATGCTAGCAGCTATCAAAAGGCGAAGGCCGCTCAGGCTCAAAATCTGGGGAAGTCCCCGCTTTCTCGTGCGGGATGGCCGGAGGTTGTGCCCACGTCGCCGTCTTAGGGAGCCGGTTTGCCTTTGGTGTAGCTTTTGACCCATCCGAAAAAGCGGGCATCTTCGTTGCGGGCCGGGTCCTTATCTGCCGCCCACGCGTAGTAAAGCTGCTCCAGCATGTACTTGTCCCAGCCAGGCGCGATTTCGTAAAGCCGCTCAATCGCCTTCGACGACACCATGACGCGCCGTTCCGGCGCAGCGAGTGGAGCCGCAGTTATTACGGAAGCGGCGTTCGTTCTCGCCGCTATATTGCTGGCAGGTGCGGAAGCGGCCGGTTTCGCGCTGCTGCTAGCAGCCACCGCGCGCCGCCAGAACACCGCCTGTTCTCCTTCAAGCGTCATCGTGTAATCGGGAAGATGATTGCTTGCGATCAAATGGCGGGCATAGAAAGCAAATTTTTTCGCAGGTGAATTCGAACCCGATTTTTTCTGAAGCACCTCAAGCGAAACGCGCCATTGGTTTTGCTGGCCGCAATGTTTGCGCGCCAGTTCGTAAATCCTGCGGTCTAACGGACGCCGCAGGCGGAAATAGCTCCGGCTGATGGGCAGCACGTCGCAGGCCTCGATAGCCCGGAACAGCCAGGGCGACAGTTCGATTTCAAGAAAGCGCAAGCGGTCGGCGAACATGCTCCCTTTCCGGTTATATTCATATTCGTTGATGAGACCGAAGCCGCGCGTGGTGACGCCATCACCGGTCTTGATGTTCGTCTTGATCGTAACCCCTTTCAGGCGGTCGAGCGCCGGGGCCAACCGCTCATAACCGAGGTCGTTTGTGGGCCGGTTCGTCTGTACGAGAAGATCGTGCGTCGTCAGCCTGATACAGGGGCCGATGTCACGGCCGTCGTCTTGCATGGCGACTAGCTTGGAAATGCAATAGATGAGCACGTCCTTGTCGAATACCGTCGGCAGGCCCAGCGTGCTTGGAATGATTTCGAGCGAATTGTCGCCGTGCGTATATTTGAGCGGCCGCGTTTCCGGTTTGGTCGAGAGCGAAAAAATCGGATGCTCCATCGACGCCATGTCGGAGCGCGGAGCCACATCAAGCGCGTCGAGCACGAAAAAATCGCGGACTGGGTGGCGTTCAGGAAGAAGCAACTGAGACATAAGCAAAAAACTACTAACATTGATGTCCGCCATTAAAGACTAGATTCGCACCTTCAGGAACCAAATTCGCACTATCAGGAACTCGCGTGCTGTCTCAAAGGTGCCCGGCCTGGCGTTTTGGATTCGCACCTTTGGGAACCAATCTTCGCACGTTTGGGAACCGGACTTCGCACCTTTGGGAACCCAACTTCGCACCTTTAGGAACCGGCCATCCCGCTATCTGTTTGAAATAAACAGTGTTTTATCCTTATCCACACCCATTAACTTATCTAACTCTATTTAACTATATTAACTCTATGGATTTTTGAAGAATTTGGAAAAGATAAGAACGCGAAACCATATTGTGTGTACAAACTTATACACTTGTACAGCCACACACCTATAAGCTTGTATGCTTGCACAACACTATTTGTATAACTGTATTGACACGAAAGGCAGGAACCTTAAGCTCAAATCAATCGTCCAGTTTGTATCTACATCCATGAAAACTCTTGCTATCGTTTGTCAAAAAGGCGGTGTCGGCAAAACCACCCTAGCTGTCAATCTTGCCGTCGCCGCGCAGCAAGCAGGCTTTGCTGCAGCCATTGCCGATACCGACCCGCAAGCCTCCTGCTGTTTCTGGAGCGATACGCGGGCGAAGGCCGATATTCCCATCCAACCCGTGTTTCCGGTCCGGCTTGAACACAGCCTCAAGGCGCTCGATCAAGCGGGCTGCGACCTTGCCATCATCGACACCCCGCCACACGCGAAGGACGTATGGAGCCAGGCCATTGCCTTGGCCGATTTTGTGCTGATCCCAACCAAGCTAGCGGCCTTCGACATCGCCGCCATGTTCGATTCTATCAACCAATGTACATCCCGCGATAAGCCCTTCGCTGTCGTCTTCAGCATGTGTCCGCCCCAGGAAGGGGAGGAATACGCTTACGTGAAGAAAGCGCTTGCCGATTGGGATCACGAGGTCTGTCCGGTCTTGATCCATCACTATGTTGCCTATCCGCGCGCGCAGACCACGGGCCAAGCGGCAGCGGAAATCGACCCGAGCGGCAAGGCCGCTGCCGAGATTGTACAGTTATACGATTATACAATTAAGCACTTAGGTATCACCAAGCCTCGGTCCCGGAGACAGGCGTCATGAGCCGTAAAACCCACTCCAATACCCCGAACGCCTTCGCTCGCATGACAGCTGCGATGAAACTGCCCGCCGCTGCTAATGCGGCGCCAATCAAGGCGGAGCCCAAGCCGGAGGTTACCAGCAAGGTCACGGCCAGCCCCAGGGCAGCCACTCGCCAAAATACCAAAATCGTCGCCGGTCATTTCCCAGAGCCCATGCACCGCGCGCTTCGCATCGCCGGAGCAGAAGAGGGGCTCACCGTGCAGCAAATTCTTGAAGAAGCTTTGCATGACTGGCTCGTCAAAAAAGGAGCCACCAAACACTTAAACAAATAGACAGTTAGGCGACTAAGCAGTTAAACAATTATACCTGTATACAACCATACAGATATACGCGTATCTCACTTTGCTTCAGGTGGTCCCGCGCGAGGCCAGCAAAAAGCTGTGGATATCGCCCCTTCTCAGAATTTTGTCGGCGTTTTTGACGGTATCAGCAGAGAGCTGCTTAAAGTTTATCGCGCATTACCAATGCTTTACGATATTGATGTGGCTCTCATTGGCTCCACCAATAAAACCTCCCTCAACATGCGCGTACGTTCGAAAATCGTGGCAAAACAGGCTGTCTAGGCGGCTTGAGTGTGCTCTAGACATTCGGCCGTCGATCTAATACCAACCGTCAAAAGTCCTGACCGTTCGGGCACGCTCCCGTCATCGCGAGGCCGCCTTGGCGGCCGTGGCGATCCAGAAGCAACTTCAGTGACTTGCATCTGGATTGCTTCGCTTCGCTCGCATGACGAAGAACGGTCGAAACTTATCGCGGTTTGTATAACATTGGGCGGAGCAGCGCTTCCTTCGTGAGCGGTGCGCGGAGCTTTCAAGAGCTTAGACCAGCCGTCGAAGATTTTGACTCCTTTGCCGGGGCGTGCTGTGCCTCAGGGTCATGGTGTGCGGGAGGCTATCGTTTGTTTTTGTTGATGAAATTTGGGTTCGTTCGGCAAAAAGCCTGTTTCTATACAAGTAGATACTTTTGGCCCTCTGAAAGAACGGCCAAGGACAAAGGCGTTAGGACTTTTGGCGGCAGGTATTAGAAGCTATCGCCTGCCTGCGCCGGGGCGCCGGTCAGGACGCAATGATCGGGGCGGCAACGGTCAGAAGAACCACCCCAAGCCCCCGCCGCAGTATCGCTTCCGGAACCCGGTGCGCCCAAAGGCTGGCCAGCCAGATACCGGGGATAGAGCCGGTCAGCAGCAATCCGAGCAGGCCCCAATTCACGTCGCCCATCAGCCAATGGCCGCTGCCTGCGAGCAGGGTCAAGGGCACCGCATGCGCGATATCGGACCCGACGAGCCTGACTGCGGGGAGTTGCGGATACAAAAGGCGCAAAACGACGATGCCAATCGCGCCGGCGCCTACGGAAGTCAGCGAAACGAGAACGCCCAGCACCAACCCCAGGAGCACGGTCAGCCCTGGCCCGGCGGGCGAGGATTGCGCGGGGCGGCTGCTTGCGAACCGGGCGGCGAAGCGGCTGGCAGCTTGCCCAAACAGCAGCCCAGCAGCAGCGAGCACCAGAGCCAGGCCAATCGCCACGGTGACAAAATGGGTTAGCGCGGGAGTGCGAAGGGGCAGGTGCGCCATCAAGAAGATCGTGGCCAGCGTGCCCGGCACCGATCCAAGCGCCAGGAAGCCGACGATCCGCCATTCGACATTGCCCTTGCCTGCATGGACCCGCGCGCCCGTGACCTTGGTGATGGCGGCGTACAAGAGATCGGTGCCTACGGCTGAGAGCGGGGGCACGCCGAAAAGCAGGATGAGCAGCGGCGTCATTATGGAGCCGCCGCCGATGCCCGTGAAACCGACCAGCCCGCCCACAACGAAGCCGCACAGGGGATATGCAAAGTCCATCTCAGTCACGGCGGTTCTCCCGATGGTCTTTAGCGATCAATTCTGGGGCCTCATATGAAGCCGCCACGCCGGCGGCCGAAAACAGACGCAACACCTCGCGGGCCCGCCGCTGAAACTCGCGCGCGTCCGCTTGCCCGCAGCCGAGATCCGCGCAGAGCCCTGCCGCCAGCATATCGCGAGTGAGCTGGAAGGGCGAGGGAGATGTGACACGAGCTTCGCCGCCCTGGCTTGCCGTCACCACAATTCCGGCGGCGAGCGTTGCCCCAGTCAATGAATCGACAAGCAGGAACGCGCCCGTTTCCTCAAGCTCGCTGAATGGATCGAGCGCAGCCGGGCGGCCGAGCGCGATCGAGACGGCGGCAATGTCGTTGGCGGAGCATTGGCTGGCAGGCTTTAGCGAGAGGGTCTCAAGCTCGATCTGGCCGGTGACTTCGATCGCGGCGACCGGCACGAGATCGGCCGGGGTCTTGAGCAGCAGGCTGTGAGCGGCGCCAAAGGGCTGCTCCGCCACCCAGACGATGCGCGCCTCGATGCTCCAGGCCTTGACCGGAAGCGCTCCGGGGGCTGCCAAGACTGCGCCACGGGCCACATCGAGATCGGTGTCGAGCACCAGGACAACCGCCTTGCCTTTGGCGGCTTCGTCGAGGTCGCCATCCATGGTGGCGATCCGCGCGACGCGGGCGGTGCGGCCCGTCAAAGCGTCGGTCACCTCATCGCCAGCACGAATCTTGCCGGAACTGACGGTCCCAGCGAGGCCCCGGAAATCCTGGCCGTCGCGCAATACGGTTTGAACCGGCATGCGGAATGCGTTGGTATCGGGGCTTTGCCGGCTAGGGATGCTTTCGAGATGCGCGACCAGCGTTGGCCCTTCATACCAAGGCGCGTTACCCGAGGGCGTGGCGACGTTATCGCCATTGCGCGCGGACACCGGAATGGCGCGCGCCTCCACAAAACCGAGACCCGCCACGGCGGCGGCGAAATCGCGCTCGATGTCAAGGAAGCGGCTTTCGCTCCAGTCTACGAGGTCCATCTTGTTGACGGCGAGCACGACGCGCCGGACGCCCATCAACTGCAGGATAGCCGCGTGCCGCAGCGTCTGGCGCTTGAGGCCGTGCCGCGCGTCGATCAGCATTATGGCGGCATCGGCGTGGCTAGCGCCGCTCGCCATGTTGCGGGTGTACTGATCGTGCCCGGGGCTGTCGATCAGCACGACGCGGCGCTTTTCCGTATCCAGGTAGCGCCAGGCGATGTCGATGGTGATGCCCTGTTCGCGCTCGGCGACGAGGCCATCGAGCAGGAGGCTGTAGTCGAGCTTGTCTGGGTTGCCCGCAAGCCGCGCTGCGCTCCGGACGCGCTCACGCTCGTCATCGGGAAGATCGGAGGCGTCCCACAGCAGCCGGCCGATCAGCGTCGATTTGCCGTCGTCCACCGAGCCGCAAGTGAGGATGTGGACGATGCCGTGAGCGCTTGGGCCGGGTGCCCTTTGGGTGCGTGCGAGCCCGCTCATCAGAAATAACCTTCCTGCTTCTTGCGCTCCATGGCGCCGGCCTGATCGTGATCGATGAGCCGGCCTTGGCGCTCGGAGGAGCGGGCGGCAAGTGTTTCGGCGACGACGCTTTCAATATCGGCGGCGGTCGAGGGAATGGCGGCGGTGAGCGGCCAGCAGCCGAGTGTGCGGAAACGGACTTGGCGCAGAGTCGGGGTCTCGCCGGGGGCAAGCGGCATCCGCTCATCGTCCAGCACGATAAGCTGCCCGCCGCGCTCTACGACCGGCCGTTCCGCGGCGAAATAAAGCGGCACGACATCGAGCCGCTCGCGCAGGATA
Source organism: Rhodomicrobium sp. (assembly GCA_052145975.1). Lineage (GTDB taxonomy): Bacteria > Pseudomonadota > Alphaproteobacteria > Rhizobiales > Rhodomicrobiaceae > Rhodomicrobium. The sequence goes on from JBKQNN010000437.1 coordinate 7,529, forward strand.
TAGCGCCAGACATCGCGCTCGGTCCAATTGGAGAGCGGGAAGATGCGCGCGGTCTCTCCCGTTCCGAGCCTGCCATTCAGGAGCCGCCACATTTCGGGGCGCTGCTGGCGCGGGTCCCAGCGGTGGCCGGCCGCGCGGAAGGAGAACACCCGCTCCTTCGCCCGGCTCGCCTCCTCGTCGCGCCTGGCACCGCCGATGGCGCCGTCGAAGCCGTGGCGGTCGAGCGCCTGCTTCAAGCCTTGCGTCTTCATCACATCGGTGTAGAGCGAGGGCGCGTGATCGACGGGGTTGATGTTGTCCGCAAGCCCCTTCGCATTCATATGCACGATCAGCTCCAGCCCGAGCTCTTCCACTGTGCGGTCGCGGAACGCGATCATGTCGCGCGGCTTCCAGCCGGTATCGATGTGCAGCAACGGGAAGGGCGGCTTCTGCGGCCAGAACGCCTTGCGCGCCAGATACAGAAGAACGGTGGAATCCTTGCCAATGGAATAGAGCAGCACGGGCTTGCGGAACTGCGCCGTGGCTTCCCGGAAGATGTAAATAGCTTCGGATTCAAGGAAATCCAAATGGGAGGGATGTGCTGTCATGTAAGATCCGGATTGTTTTGGGCTGGCTGCGAAAAAAGACCCCCTCACCCTGTCCCTCTCCCCAAGGGGAGAGGGAACGCCTGAATTGTCCTCTCAGCTTGGTGAGAGGACCGCAGCCTACTCCCTCTCCCGTTGGGGAGAGGGCTGGGGTGAGGGGGGCTTCAAGTGGATTGCGCGTCTTTACGCTGCCGCCTCGGCCCGTGGCCGGTTGTGCAAGCCGCAGTCCTTGCCCCAATCGTTCTCCCACCACCAGCGGCCGGCGCGGATGTCCTCGCCGGGCTGTATGGCGCGCGTGCAGGGCGCGCAGCCTATCGAGGGAAAGCCTTGCGCGTGCAGCGCG
>JBKQNN010000438.1:0-7990 GCA_052145975.1 Rhodomicrobium sp.
TAAGTGCCCGAAAGCGCGAGCGTCTCATGGGTGAAATCTATCCGGCCCCGCAACGTGGCGCCGAGCAGCGGTCCGTTGATGGCGGCATCGTGTATCTGGAATTCGTTCGCGCCGGTCGCGAAGGGCAGCACCATGCGGTCGAAGGACATTCGATCGCCCGAGGAGGCTTGCTGGCCGGGACCGCGGCTATCGGGCTTTAAGCGTGCCCTTTCCCTTTCGGCTTGGGAAACCACCTTGCCCACAATCTCGTCGCCAACAACCTCAAACTGATGGATATCGAGAACGCCCGTCTTTTCCGCGCCGCCACCGCCATCGAGATTCACCCGGAGGTTCATGCTGCCGCCGCGGGCGGCGGAGTAAAAACCAGTGAGCCGGAAGGCCGAGCCTGCGTCGAATGCATCTGAGGTAAGCATGCGCGGGTGTCCCGCCTTCTGCTCAACATGCACCGCGATCGGAGCCTGCCCGTTGAGGCGTCCAGCCCCTTCAAGGTAGGTGAGCTTTCCGCCGCGCCGCTTTGCATCGAGAACCAGGGACTTGACGGTCGTGTCGTAGAAACCGAACACCGTGTCGATTTCGACATTCAGGTCGAGCCCCGGTTCATCCTTGAGAGGTGCTGGCTGGTTGTCCGAAATCTTGCCGCCTGTGAGCATCGTGCGGAAAAATTGCCGGCCATCGTAGGACGGCCCCTTCGCCTGCACCTTGAGCACATTTTGCGGCGTGAGTTCGCCGTTGATGGCGAGCTGGGTCAGCGCATTGGTCGAGAATTCGGGGAAGGTGAAGGCGGCGATGCGGTGGTTGGCGTTTACTAGCAGGCGGCCTTTGACGTTCAGCCCGTCCCCGGTCAATGCGAAATTATCGAGCGCGACGGAATTGTCCGGACGCAGACTCACGTCGAAGTTCAGCGCCGCTTTTTGCCCCGGAGGCTTACGCCAGCCGATTGCGGTTAAGAAGACGTCGGTGTTGGTGAGGTTCGCCTCCATGAAAAATTTGGGCGGCCCATCCGGTTGCATTGCCACGGCGAGCGCTATCGGCAAATCGCCCTTGACGATGTGGTTGATATTCAGACCCAGATCGTCCCGCGCTTTTTCGTTGAGGACGCTTGCCAGCCGCAAAGTTGGCTGCCGCTCCGGCGGAGCATCGTAAATGCGCTGCCAAATCAGCGAGACCGGGACGCTGTTGACCTTGATATCGCCATTTGCGCTGATCGCGGCTTGGGTAATGTCGAAGTTGATGGCGCCGCCGTTCACCGCCACCCCGCCCGCCAATGCGCCCGACCTAAGGTCGGACACCCGGGTCTTCCCCGCCAAGGTCATTTGCTCGAGTTTGGGCTCCTTGAGCAGCGGAAAGCCAATCTTGAAGCCTGCGGAAACTTGGCCGTTCACCAATCCCGGTTTGAAACCCACCGATTTGACATAGCCAAGTGCCGGCTGATCGAGGAGTTCCACCAGGGCGGCAACATCGCCAGCACCTTTGAACCGGACTTCAGCGTCCGGAATATGAGGCCTTAGATCGTCGATGGCCAATTGCCCGCCGGTAAACGTAAGCGAGCGGCCGCTCGGCAGTTCCATGCGCGCCTCTCCCGCTACGTCATACAAGTAACGCCGTCCCGTTATGCGGAAAGCCGAATCTTTTGTGAGGATCGGGGGAAGCCCCTTGATATGATAAATCTGCAGCCCTGAAAACCCGGTCCGGATCGAAACCGCCGAATCTGGAACGTCGCCGTCCTTGTCCAGCGCAGCCAGTGTGGCCGCGGAAAGATTTACCGAAATGCTGCCGCCGGTGATGCGCCCTGCCGTGACGCGGCTTCCCGCCCAGTCGCGGGCGCCATTTGCAACGAAGGCCGGCCAGATGACCTTAAGGAAAGAGAGCGGCACCGGCGTCACGACGCCGTTGAGTTTGATCGGGCCGCCGGAAGAGACTTCGGAAGCCTGACCGTTCAGCGCAATCCCGCCGCCCGCACCCGCCACCTTGAATTCCTTGAGCGTGACGGTGTCGCCCGCCCCTTGATAACTCGCCGATATCTTAAGGGCGTCAAGGGCAATGGGAGGCACGCCAAATTGCGGCGCGCCCAGGACAGTGCCAGTCCCGTCCAAGTCCAGGAGCAGAACCGGCTCGTTCGTGCCGGAATCGTTCAGGTATGCGACCGTTCCGCTCAAAGTGAGCACGCTATCGTCCCAGCGCAGATCGAAAGGTTTGATCGAAAGGACTTTGTTCGCATTGTCGTAGGAAACCTTGAGCAGACCGCTGTCGATCTGGGCGGGATGTGGATCGAACGGCGCGAAAAACCTCCCGCTGCCAAGCTTGATCTCGCCCTCTCCGCTCAGGAGCGTGCCTTCGTGGCTGATGTCGAAGCGAGCCGCCCCGCTGACGGGCAAATCGGCCAGCTTAAGCGCATCGAGGGCCGGAAAGCTCTGCCATATGGTGCGGGGCACGATATCGTTAATTGAGGCGGTGAGCGAGTAGAGGCCGCTGTTGGGCCGGTTCACCGCCCTGAATGACGCACCCCAAGCCGTGTCCTCTTGGCCAAGCTTCAGCTCCCCGCGCAGTGCGCTTTCGCTTCCCTCCTCGTCGAGGTCGATGTGAAAATCGGCGATTCGCCAAGATGAAACGCCCTTCTCGCTCGCGAAATAGACGACCGCGTCCTTGACGCCGATCTGTTCGAGGGCGGAGGATGCTCCGCCGCGAAGATTTAGAGCGCTAAACAGCTGGGAGAGCAACGGCGCTGGATTGAAGCGCTCCACCACCTGCTGTGCACTCCCGGCTTGCCTCTCCGCTTGCGAATTGCCCGTGGCCGCGCGCATCCGCTCCCGGGCGGCCAGGTCCGCATAGGGTGTCTCGCTAGAGGGCTCACCGCTTTCCCCGGCGGGCGCGCCGGCGTCTGCGGAAGCCTCGCCGGCCGTTGGTGGCGCGGTAAGCGTCAGGCCCTTCCCCGGAGAATTGAAGACCAGCAATTTGGGCCCAAGCAGGCTGATCCTCGAAGCCGCAAGTGAAAACTTGAGCAGCGACCGCTCGCTGACACCGATTGCGGCGAACGGGGCTTTCGCGATTTCCTGATTGCTTTCATCCATGAGCCGGACATCGGCAAGCCGGAATTCGAGGCGCCCGCCGCTCGATAGCCGCAGAATAGCGTCGCGCGCGAGAAAGCTGTAGCCCTGAAGCTGGGAGTTGAGCTGTTTCTGCAGCGTTGGAACGAGAAAGGAAAGCGAAATAGGGCCAGCGAGAAGGCGGCCATAAAGCCCAGCGACTGCCGCAATCAGCAAAGCGGCGGCTACCGCCGCGGCGCGTCCGCCAAACCGGATCGAATGGCGCGAGGCGGATTTTATCGGCCCGGGGATCGCATCGGCGATAACCCGGCCGCTCTCGGATAGCCTCGCAAGCTGGATTTGCACACGCGAGGGGTTATCGAGGGCGCGGCCCTGTTTCTGCGGGACGAGCGCGCGGCGCTTTCCTGGACTGTTAGGACGATCATCCATGGTCATTCGCCGCGATCATGTGAACGTAATACCGCATCCCTGGCCTTTCTCCGGCCGCAAACCCTTATGCCCTTCGCGATTACGCGGGGAAACCTTGGGTCGCGCATGCCGGGGAAGCCGTCAAGCGGATCCCGCATATGGCGCGTCCGGTATGAAAGCTTCCCCAAATATAAATCCACGCAACTCTGCTCTAAGACGCCGTCCCCGGCCCTCCCCGAAAGGCGCTTGAAGATCCGGTTTGCCTCAGGCATTCCGCTTCTATAGACCGGAAAAGGAGACAAAAGGAAGGCTCAAAGGCGATGGTTCAAGAAGGCGATCCCGCACCGGATTTCGCTTTGCCCGATGCAGACGGCAATGTCGTAAAACTCTCCGATTCCAGAGGCCGTTTTGCGGTAATCTACTTTTACCCCAAAGACGATACGGCGGGCTGCACGAAAGAAGCGCTCGAATTTTCGGCCCTCAAGCCGCAATTTGAAAGGCTCGGTACGGAAATATTCGGAATCTCGCCCGACGGTACCAAGGCCCACGCGAAGTTTCGCACCAAGCACGCCCTCGATGTGACGCTTCTTTCCGATGAACAAAAGGCAGCTATCGAAGCCTTCGGCGTCTGGACGCAGAAGAAGATGTACGGTAGGGCTTATATGGGCGTGGAACGTTCGACCTTCCTGATCGGCCCTGACGGCAAAATTGTCAGGTGCTGGCGCGGCGTCAAAGTTCCCGGCCATGCCGCCGAGGTGCTCGATGCCTTGAAAAAGCGGCAATGATAACGGCACCCTGCCTGCCGCGTGGTTGGGTGAAAAATATTGCATTACTGCGGCTAACGGGTGACAAGGCGAAAGATGCCCGGCAATATCGATTAAACGACGTTGAAATAGCGCGGGCTGTGCCTTAAAAACGATCTCGCCGCCGCCTATCGCTCCGGGGACGAGCTAATGATCAGTGAAAAGCCGAGACGGATATGAGCAATTTCGATCAGCAAAAGCCGATAACCAAGACAACTAGCAAAGCCATTGGCGGTCAACCCATGCCAGGACAGGCTGGAATGGCGCCGATGGGAGGCCCCGCTCCTGGCCAAGGAGGCATGCCTCCGCTTGGAGGACAAGCGCAGAAGCCGCCCGCGTTCAGGGGGCCGGATCGCATGGCGCCATCGATCATCGGCGAGGATCTCACCGTCACGGGCAACGTGCTTTCCCGCGGCGAGGTGCAGGTTGACGGCCAGATCCAGGGCGACGTGCACTGTTCTTCGCTGATCGTCGGCGAAAAAGCCCAGATCACGGGTGGCATCGTCGCCGAGGACGTGGTGGTGCGGGGCCGGGTCATGGGCTCGGTGCGCGGCAATCGCGTGACGCTCCAGGCTTCGAGCCACGTCGAAGGCGACGTGTTCCACAAGTCGCTGGCGATCGAGCAAGGCGCATTCTTCGAAGGCAAATCCCGCCGCTCCGAAGACCCGATTGCGACCGCACCCCGGCTTGAAGGCATGCAGACTAACGCTGCACAATAGCGCTTTCCGCCGCACCGTCTCTGGCTTGGCCGGTAGCTCACAGAGCTCCCGGCCGCACGCGTTCGCGTGGCAACGGAACCAACGCCCCGGCAGGTCCCGGCTATTTTGACATACCGTCTCGAAAACCCAGGGCACGGCCTAAGCCAAAGCGCGACGCGATAGAGTGCGTCCGGACAAAGTGTGAGCGGTTTTTCCGATAAGACGCACGGTTAGACAACGATTTAGAGCCCCGCTTTTGATTCTATCAAAAGCGGGGCTCTACTGTAGCGTCTCGCCTGCCACCTTTGTGGCTTGGCCGGCCCGGCAATTTCGCATCCGTTTATGCCGCGGCATCCAGGCCTTTCCCAGTGCTCCCTCAAGAAGCGCTCGCGTCCTTTTTCTTCGCATCCTTGCCCTCGTCCTTCCCCGCATCCTTGTCCTTTCCGCCGATGTGAACCTCAACCTTCACACCGTGTTTCTCTGCCTCCTTGCTCACGTCTTTCGCGGCACCCTTTCCCTCTGCCTTCTCTGTGTCTTTCCCCCCGGCCTTCACCAGATCCTTTCCAACGGTAAGCATCGACAAAAAGATCGTCGAGGAGACAGTCAAGGCTGTTGCCAGCGCCAGCCCCATCCCTCGCGCTGCATCGCCATTGTCTCCGTAAAACACATAGTTTTTAGTTCCCTGCCAAGAGGCCACGAGGTTGATGGCAATGCAGGCCCCCCAGGCCGCCCTGAGCAGCGGCACCATGAGATCTTCTTGTTTCATGCCCCAGATCAAATGGGTCGCGAGAACGAAGCCGAAGACAATAGCCGTCAGTACGACCGCAAAGGTGAATTGCACAGGATTGATATTCGGGTTCAACGGCAGATCGAAATAGCCGGCGAGCCCGTAAAATATGGTAAAAAGATTCCAGAGAGCGCCCGCAACAAGGACGAATATCACCACACGGACGCCCATCCCCATTTTCTTTGCCCTCATTAGCAGGCCGCTGGCAGGCGGCCAAATTTCCAGTTACCGCGGGGCAAGGTAACCGCCAAGCCCTGCCGGTGTGGATGAGCTGCCGCTTCCCTTGGACGCGATGAAGCCCAGCCGCAGCTAGATATCGGACTCCCATGGCATGCCGTGCCGCAAAAAGGCAGCGCGGCAGGTGTTCGCCAACAGATACGCTACCGTCATCGGGCCAACGCCGCCCGGCACCGGCGTGATCGCGCTCGCGGCAAGGCGCGCGCTCTCGAAATGCACATCGCCCACGAGCCTCGTTTTGCCATCGCCGGCGGGAACGCGGTTGATGCCAACATCGATCACCACGGCGCCGGGCTTGATCCAGTCGCCGGGGATCATTTCCGGCCGGCCTATGGCTGCGACGAGAATATCGGCGTTATGCACCGCGGCACGTAGGTCGCGGGTTTTGGAATGGGCAATCGTGACCGTGCAATTTTCCGCGAGCAGAAGATGCGCCATCGGTTTGCCGACGATGTTGGACCGGCCCACGACGGTGGCGTTCAGCCCCGTCAGCGCCACACGCGCGCTTCGGATCAAGCGCAGGCAACCGAGCGGCGTGCATGGCACGAAAGCCGGCTGGCCCGCGAAAAGCTTGCCCGCGTTCACCACATGAAAGCCGTCTACATCCTTTTCGGGCGCGACTGCATTGATCGCCGCCTCGGGATCGATCTGCGGCGGCAGCGGAAGCTGCACAAGTATGCCGTCGACCGCGTGATCGGCGTTTAGCGCAGCGATCACCTCCAAGAGACCGGCCTCGCTGACCTCAGCGTCAAGCCGGTGCTCGACCGAATGAAAGCCGAGCTCGCGCGCGAGCTTCAACTTGCTGCGAACGTAGACCTGGCTTGCCGGATCTTCGCCCGCGAGGACCACGCCCAGGCCGGGCCGCCGGTGTGTGGCGACGGTGAAGGCGGCCGCCCGCTCAGCCACTGCCTCCTTTACGTCGGCCGCCAGCGCTACGCCACTCAAGAGAAATGCCTCAGCCATGGTGCTCCCTTTTCGACATAGAGACCGCGATACAGCCCCCCCTCGCTCTGTCTCTCTCCCCGAGGGGAGAGAGGACCTTTGAACTCGCCTGGACGATAATTCAGCCGCCCCTTCTCCCAGCCGCATCCGCTTGCGGATGCGGCCACACTGAAATGCCAGCTCGCCAAGGCGAGCTTGCGGGGAGAAGGACAGGATGAGGGGGTCTTATTTGCTCTCATCGCGTTCAACAAGAAGAAGCCTAACCTTTGCCATAAGCTCAACGGGATCGCCTGCCACAGCGACCGTTTTCAGCCTCGCCTTCTGGCCCGAGGCCACGGACACCTTTGATTTGGGGACGCCGAGCCAGCTCGCAATAAGCGCGGTCGCCGCGGCATTCGCCTTTCCATCCTCCGGGGGCGCGGTCACGTGCGCCTTCAGTACCAGCTTCCCGCCGTGAAGCGCCGCGCCGGCGATATGCGCGGCGGCGCTTTTCGGCGTCAGCCGCACATGGATCACAATGCCATCGGCGTTTGAAGCGGCGGGGATCTCCATGACCGGGAATTGGCGCTAGAGTACGTTAGGGGCGATCCAGCCGTAGATTACTACGTCGCGAAGGAAGATAAGGCCAAGAATGAGGATCACAGGCGAAATATCCAGGCCGCCAAGATCGGGTATCCTTTTGCGGATCGGCCGAAGGGCTGGTTCGGTCAGGCGGTAAAAGCTGTCGGCGATCATGTAAACCACGCGATTCCGGCGGTTCACGACATCGAACGCTATCAGCCAGCTCAAAATTGCGCTGATGATAATCACCCAGATATAAAGGGTTATGATCATCGCAATGAAGGCTAAAAGTGGACCCATGGACTTCGCTCTCCCGCTGCCGTTGCATGTCTCTCTAACGTGCGCCGGCGAAGACTGCAAGCAGATCGCGTAGCGCGTTCAACCGCTAAGCATATAGCGGGGCCGGGGTAAAAATGTTGTGGGCGGGTCTCCGTGTCGCCAAGATCTCGGAAGAGGGGTAAATCCTGTCCGCTTGAACCGTTCACACGTCATCGCGAGGCGCTTCAGCGC
>JBKQNN010000439.1:0-2832 GCA_052145975.1 Rhodomicrobium sp.
GTTGAGTGAGGAAAAGGTGTTCCGCCGCCTTGCGAAAATTCAGATGCTCAGCAACAGTGCGAAACACCTTTAGACGAAAGTTTTCCAGCTGTGCCATGTGATGATTATCCAAGGAAACGGCAATGCCAGGGAGTCCTAACCGTTCTTACTAAATCATGCCCTATCCAATTCCAGCCAGTGCTTGGCTAACTGTTCTCACGGATTATCTGCCGGTAAATTGTAATCGGCACCGGTCACATCCTTGTCTTGCCGACGGAGAGACGCCACTATGGGAACTCCGGGCAGGGTCTCACGGAAATGAGCGGCAAGCTCACATCGTTCTTCCCAAGGGGCGCCGTGCCCGATCAGGACGACTCCCACCGACTTATGTGCAAGGTCGAGAGTTCGCGCTGCGCGCGAACCGAGCGCAGAGATTACGGGATGGCCGAGCGATTGGAGTATCTCGTCTCGGATTGACAGCAAGCTCTCGCGAAATTCAACCTGCACTATCGTTGTCATGGTTCTTCGGAATCTGTGTCTTTCGGAACAATCGTGCGCCGAGACTCGGCGCAAGTTTGGGTCCTTCAGGTAGGAACGCCGAGTTTTGGCAGTAGCCATTTGTATGGAACACACGCTCCGAGCGGCCCCGCGCTTGCGGCGAGCCTGCCCTCGGGCTTGACCCCATAGGCGCTAAAATAGCGATAGCTAATTGATTTTACGTATGAATTTATCTTTTATCCACAGCGATGGTCCGCAAGTGCTAAAATAAAACTTGCCTGGTGGAATCGAGTCAGATTCCAGGATGGCATGACACAACAATCGCTTCTGAACGAAGACTGGCAGGCCACCGTAGAGCGCCTCGGCGGGACGGTGGCCCTCAAAGAGAGCGCCCGGAAAACAAAGGCCTTTTTGCGCGGCCGGGAGTTCGAAGACGCCATCGCCATGCTGCGCATGATCTTGGCTTACTGCCTGGGCGGAGGCGGTTTGCGATCCACGGCGGCATGGGCTGCCTCGATTGGTCTCGCCGATGTCGCTAATACCGCGTTGCTTTACCGCCTGCGGCAGAGCGGGGATTGGCTTGCCTGGCTGGTGGAGCAGGCGCTGGCTTGCCGGGCGCCCAAGGCGAGCCATGGCCGTCTCATCCGCGTCATCGATGCCACCAATGTCCTCAAGGCTGGGGCCGCCGCCAAGACAAAAAACAAGCTCTGGCGCATCCACAGCGCTTTCGACCTACCCAGCGAGCGGTTCGGCTTCTTCGAATTGACCGATGAGCACGGCGGCGAGAGGCTGGACCGCATCCCGGTGGTAAAAGGCGAGATCCGCTTGGGCGATCGCGTTTACATGCAACCGGACCGGATAGCGGCCGTAATCGAGGCTGGCGCCGATATCGTCGTGCGATCCGGCTGGCGGAATGCACGCTGGCTCGACGCCGGTGGTGCGCCAGTCAGCCTGCTCACAGAGTTCAAAAACGCCGATGCCAGCGGGCTTATCGACAGGCCCATCTGGATTGGACGCAAATCCGCCCCAGCGCTCGCCCTGCGTCTCGTTGCTGTCAAGAAATCGCCGCAGGCCGCTGAAGCGGCCCGGCGCGCGGCACGCCAATCCGCCAAGAAGGCTGGAAATACAATCTCAGAAGGAACGCTCACCGCCGCCGATTGGCTGATCCTCGTGACTTCCCTGCCGGCCGGGGCTTTTTCAACGGACGATATCCTCGCGCTTTACCGCCTGCGCTGGCGCATCGAACTTGCCTTCAAACGTCTGAAAAGCCTGATTGGCCTGAAGGCACCGCCGGGGGTGGACGAGCGCTCCGCCAAGCCTTACGTGCTGGCCCATCTCTTGGTTATTCTGCTGCTCGAACCGCTGATAGACGAGTTCGAGGACTCTCCCCGCTTGGCTGCCGCCGCCTGACCAGACCCGGCGTGTGGCGCCTGTTGCTGCAGCTCATGGCCACACTTCTACAAGCCATCATGCCACAGCCTTCGTTCGCCGGTCTGCGCCAGGCGAAGAAAAAGCTTCGCCGCAATCTCCATGAGCCGCCGCGACAGCGCCGCGAATACCAGAGGATGGCCCGCTTATTTTAGCGCCTATGGGGCTTGACCCGAGGGTAGGCTGCAATATGCTCGACGCCCAGACGATCCAAGGCGCGCCCCACCTGCGTCAGGCGCGTCCGGTCCACCTTGCCGCCAGCTTCCGGCGTATGGAAGTAATGGCTGCCCCGGTCCGTATACAGGCTCAGCGGCAGGCCATGCACGCCAAACACCTCGCTCAGCGCCCGGAACGTCGAATCCGTACCCTCTTCCTCAACCAGAAACGCCGAATAGATCGTGTTCGTGGCGTCGTCCATCGTCGTCCCCGGACTTGATCCGGGGATCAGATCGAGCGCCGGTTGGCCGCCAAGCCATGCGTGCGGCGAGCCATCCTGATGCAGCATCATGCCCGGCAAAGGCCGGCGTGGACGCTTGCGCCGGTGGGCGCCGCGCTTCTTCGCCTTCTCCAGCAAGCCCTTCGACTGCAGAAACGTTTTCGTCCAGGTGTAGCCCCACGTAAACTTGTGATCGCGCACCAGAAACTCGTGGAAGTGCTTCGCCGTGAACCCGCTGTAACGGCTCCGGTAAAGCGCTTCTACCTCCGCTTCCCGGTCCACAGGAACCCGCTTGCCCGACGCTTTCCCCAGCCGCCGGTCCAACAGGCCCGCCTCGCCTTCTTCGCCGTAGCGCTGGCACCAGCGCCGGAACGTCCGCTCGCCCACACCCAAAAGCTCCGCTGCTTCCAACTGACTGAACTCCGCAGCCTCGTACCGGCCAAAGATATCCAAAAACTTCATCATTCGCACACCCTGACGGGCTTCTGACC
>JBKQNN010000440.1:0-2808 GCA_052145975.1 Rhodomicrobium sp.
AGCCCGTCGCCGGCCAGGATCGCGGTTGCCTCGTCGAAAGCCCGATGCACCGTCGGCCGTCCGCGCCGCAGATCGTCGTTGTCCATCGCGGGCAGATCGTCGTGGATCAGCGAATAGCAATGCACGCATTCGAGCGCCGCCGCCGCGTTCAGCGCGCCCTCTACAGGCACGCCGTACAGGGCCGCGCTCTCGATCACGAGAAAGGGCCGGAACCGCTTGCCGCCGCCGAGCGACCCGTAGCGCATCGCTTCGAGCAGGCGCGGGGCAGCGGGCCCAACGCGGGCGGGCGTTAGCCAATCGTCAAGATGGCGTTCGAGACGGCTTGCATGGGATTCCAAGCGTTCGGTAAAGATCATGGCGGGGATTGTCTATCGTGGCCGGAACGAAAATGAGCCCGCACCATGGACCAAGTGAGTTTTAGGCTCAAGCGAGTTTTGTGAGAGCGCCACGGCCGGAGCAGCCAGCGGGATTGCGAAGCCACAGGCGCGGGACGCCACGCTGGTGCGAAATGCCGGAGCTGTGCTAAAGGTGCGCCGGTTCCACGGCGATGGATGGATCATGAGCAGCACAAGCCCTTCGATTCCCGGCTCCCAGGGCGCCCGGCCCATGCCGCGAGGCAGCATCCCCGCGATGGCGCTTTCCGCGCTGGGCGTGGTCTTTGGCGATATTGGCACGAGCCCGCTTTATACGCTCAAGACCGTCCTGGCGCTGGACGGGGGGCAAGCCGCGGCCCGCGCGACCGCGCTCGGCAGCCTGTCGCTCATCGTCTGGACGCTCATCGCCGTTGCCACGATCAAATATGTGTCGGTGGCGATGCGCGTGGACAATCATGGCGAAGGCGGGATCATGGCGCTGATGGCGCTTCTGGGCGGCCGCAAGAAAAAGCGCGGCGTAATTATCGCCTTCGGCCTGTTCGGCGCGGCCTTGATCTATGGCGACGGCGCGATCACGCCCGCGATCTCGGTGCTGTCGGCGCTCGAGGGGCTTTCGATCCTGACGCCCAAATTCGACCCCTATATCGTGCCGCTGACGGTGGCGATCCTCATCCTTTTGTTCCTGGTGCAGCCGCGCGGGACCGCGGCCATCGGCAGAATGTTTGGGCCGGTCATGATCGCGTGGTTCGCGTGCATAGGCTTGCTAGGCATTTGGGGCATCGCGCAACACCCATCCGTGCTGGAGGCCCTGAACCCGGTTTTGGGAATCCGCTACCTGTTTTCCGGCGGCTGGGGTTCCTTCCTGGTTCTGGGCGCGGTCATCTTTGCGTCACCGGCGCGGAGGCGCTTTACGCCGATATGGGCCATTTCGGCCGCTTCCCCATCCAGCTCGCCTGGATGGTTGTTGTTTTCCCGTGCCTCGTTTTGAACTATGCGGGCCAAACGGCGCTGGTCCTGAACGGCACGCCGCCAAGCGTAAACATCTTCTACGAGCTTTGTCCCAAAAGCCTGCTCGTTCCCTACGTTATACTGGCGACGGTTGCCACGATCATCGCGAGCCAATCCATTATCACCGGCGCGTTCTCAATGACGCGGCAGGCGATCCAGCTCGGCTGGCTGCCGCGCTTACGCATCTCACAAACCTCCGCGCAAGGCTACGGGCAGATTTACGTCGGTGCCGTAAACTGGCTCATGATGGCCGTCACCATCGGGCTGACGCTGATTTTCCAGAAGTCCGGCAATCTCGCGGCCGCCTACGGCATCGCGGTTTCGGCAACCATGCTCATGACCTCGGTGCTGCTGTTCATCGCCATGCGCGAATACCTGCGCTGGAACTTGGGCGTAAGCGTCATCCTATCGGGCTTTTTCATCGTGGTGGACAGCGCGTTCTTCCTCGCGAACTCCGTCAAGATCGCCGATGGCGGCTACGTTCCGCTGCTGCTCGCGGGCCTGATTTACGGGCTGATGTGGGTCTGGCACACGGGCCGGCGGGTCGTGACGCACACGATCACCTCGAAATACGTTCCCATCGCCGATTTCCTGGCCGGCCTTGAGAAGAAGGGCGTTCCCAGGGTACCCGGCACGGCCGTATTCCTGACCCGCTCCAAGCGGGGCGTGCCGCCGGTCATGGCCTGGCACGTCACGCATAACCGCGCCCTGCACGAAAAAATCATGGTGGTTAACGTCTGCATCGAACCGATACCTTGGGTTGAGGCGGCGGACCGGCTGCACTTCTTCCAGGAAGCCCCGAATTTTTGGCGCGCGACGGCCAATTTCGGCTTCATGGAGCGGCCCGATCTACCGGCGCTGCTGGAGGAGGCGGAGAAGCGCGGATGCCTTATCTCGCTCGACGACGTCACCTATTATGTCGGCCGCGAGACCGTCGTCTCCCGCGAGGACGGCTCAGGGCTCCCCAAATGGGCCGAAGCCCTCTACGCCACCATGGAGCGAAACTCCGCGCACGTGACCGACTTCTTCCGCCTCCCAGCCGATCAGGTCGTCGAGATCGGGCGGCAAGTCGCGATTTAGCAGTTAAACTCTAACATTTGGTGCGCTTCCGGGTGCCGGCCGGTGGCAGTTTGCCATGCGATAAACTACTTCTTGGCCATAATCCGCCGGCAGCGTTTTTGCGTCACGGAGATGCCCTTTGTCCGAAGAGCCCGTCAAAACCCGCGTCTTTCTCTCTTACTCCCGCAAGGACGGCGATTTCACCCGCCGCTTAACCGTTGCGCTCGAAGCGCGCGGCTACACCGCCGATTACGACCGCTCGCTCGCCGATCCGGCCAACATCGCCACGGGCATCTCCGCCGATGACGAATGGTGGCAGCGCCTGCAGGACATGATCGCGGCGGCGGACGTCATGGTCTTCATCGTC
>JBKQNN010000441.1:0-3153 GCA_052145975.1 Rhodomicrobium sp.
GAACCGAGAGCAACGCGCTGTGGCGCTTGGCAAACCGGACGGCGGCGGCAATGTCGCTGGCTGCAGCACACCGGATGATGATGGCTGGCCGCCGATCGATCGCAGCGTTCCATATTTGCCGGACGGAATCGTATTCGGGTGCGCTCTCAGTCAGGAGCTCGCCACGCAGGCCCGCCTTCAGCCCGGTTAGAGCGGCGCTGTCGATTCCCACACTTTCGCCGTCGATCGTCTTCAGGGTCAGGCTCTTTGCATCGGCCTGGGCTAACGGCATCGAGTAAGCTTCTGCCCCCACAAGCAGGGAGGCCGCAATTCCAAGGAATTCGCGCCGGCGAATGCTCATGGGGGAAAACCTCGCGCTGTAGCTGGGCATCTAGCCGTTCTTATTCACCCGCGGTGCGGATTTGGCAGGCGGGTGTAGCGTAAGGCATTGAAGCAGCGTATGAATTGGGTGTCGAGACCATCCATTGCGCGCGATTCGCCGGAGCCACACCCGCCATGCCTGACGATACCCCAGTCAGCGTTCTCTATCCAGCCGTTGCACGCAAGAAAGTCACAGCTGCGTTCGACGGCGGGCGGCTCTCCTCCGATAGCGGCGTCATGCTGGTTTCCTTGGCCGAACGGCGCCGTGGTATCGTCAAGGCCCTCGCTGCCCTGATCGCCGATCCGCGCGATCCCGCGCACGTCACGCACACCGTGGAGGATGTTCTGCGAGCCCGCATCTTCGCCATTGCCTGCGGCTATCCCGACGGTAACGATCTCAACTGGCTGCGATCCGATCCCGCCTTCAAACTCGCCTGCGGGCGGCTGCCGGAGACGGGCGCCGATTTGTGCTCGCAGCCCACCATTTCGCGCTGGGAGAACGCGCCAACGCTGCGGGAGATCATCCGCCTCACTTACGCGCTGACCGATATCTGGTGCCGGAGTTACGCGAAGCCGCCCGTCTCAGTGGTCCTGGACATCGACGACACGCTCGATGTCGCGCACGGCCATCAGGAAATGGCGGAATGGAATGCCCATTACGATGAGCGCTGCTTTCTGCCCATCCACATTTACGACACCGCGACTGGACGCCCGGTCACCATGATCCTGCGCCCCGGCAAGACGCCATCCGGCAAAGAGGTTCGCAGATGGCTGCGCCGCCTGATCAAGCGCATCCGGCAGCACTGGCCCAAGACGCATATCACCATCCGCGGCGATGGACATTACGGCCGCGACGAAGCGATGAGCTGGTGTGAGGCTAACGGTATCGATTACATTTTCGGCTTTGCCGGCAACACGGTCCTCGACCGGCTGATTGAAGAGGAAGCCGATGATATCCGCACACGCCGTGCCGAGGAGAAGCTTGCAGTTCTGCGTGGGTTTGCTGAAACCCGCTATGCGGCAAAATCGTGGACGAGAGAACGCCGCGTCGCGGCCCGGATCGAAGCGAAAGAGAGCGATGAGGACGACATGCTGCGGCGTGGGATCGACATCCGCTACGTGGTCACCTCGCTGAAAAGCGGCAGCGCCGAACACATCTATGCCAACGTCTACTGCGCGCGCGGGCAGGCGGAAAACCTCATCAAGCAGCACAAGGCGCAAACCGCCTCCGACCGCACGAGCTGCCGGTCGCCGCTTGCCAACCAATTCCGCCTCATTCTGCACACCGCCGCTTACTGGCTGCTGCTCGATGTGCGCGATCAGGTTCCGTCCTGGCATCCTCTGCGGCAGAGCGAATTCAACAGCATCCGCCTCCATCTCCTGAAGGTCGCCGGGCGCATCGTTGAGACAGCGAGCCGCGTTCGTGTTGCGCTGGCCTCCTACTGTCGGGAGGCCGGACTGTTTGGCCTCGTCGCGTTCCGGCTGCAACAGTCCGGGCCATGAACGGCGGGGCATGACGCCCCTGGAACCCATATCGCCAACCGCCAACGTGTAAACAGCGTACTTGATCGGCCTGCCGGCGGTGTTTTCCGCGGAAGGCGGGGGCGTGTTCAGCGGAAACCACCGTCAGAAGCTGGGCTCAGATGCATAAGAGCGGCTAGCATCCTCCTTGTGAATGCTATTGAAAGCGAACGCTGACAACCCCAATCGAGTATGTTAGTTCCGCATTCGCGCTGCTACAGCTTGGCCGCGCGCCTTGACATCTGCGTGACCCGCTCAGAATCCGAAGCCCGCCCCGCCGCCTGTGCCCTGCTCGCAGCCGCCGGCAAGGGGGCGGCACGCGCAATCCCGCCTTCTGATCCCGTAAAAACCGGAAGAACATTACTTGCTGCTCGAAAATGCCGCTTCGGGTCAAGTTCGGCGGACGCTCAAAACTCGAGCGGCGGTCTCTTAGTCCTTCGTGAGCCGACGCGTTAGCCAGCCCCTGCGGTCGATCACGTACGCGCAGCCGGCCCGCAATAGCGCGTCTTACCCAACCATCACCGCGCTGCAGCACCTTCGCCGCCTTTCCGCCGGCATCACGATCATGCACCGGAATTCTCTGTCGCGGCTCCGGACGCTGAAGCTGATGCCGATTTTCGCCTTCTTTTCTCCTTCCCGGCATCTTTGCCACAAGCTGCCTTTCGCCCTTTCCGCTCGCGGTGCCGGCAGCCTCCCGCGCCGGGCGCAATGGTTGCTCCTGGAACCTATCCTATCCTGGTTCGCCTGACGCAATGCGGCCTCTCAAAGTTGCCCGATCCCTGCCACTCGGGGCGGCGCGCTGGCAGACTTTTTCACAACGGAACTTCAACGCAAAAAGTTTTGGGGTTCTCCCAGTTTTTGCGCTTGCGCACCTCGCGGGCTTTGCCCGCAAGGGCTCCGCGCCGCATCTGCTCAAGCGCAAAAGCCGGGCCCCTCCAAAATTTTTCCGTTGCAGCGCGCCGCACCCCCTCGTGGCTGACGGGGGGCAACGAGGCCGCGATTAGCGCAGCCTCACAACGGAAAAGGAAACGTACCATGAGCAACAACAATACCCCCGACTTCATCGTCTACGGCGTCACCACGCGGGACAAGGGCAAGAAAGACCTCCTGACCCGCATCGGCGGTGCCTGGAAGCACCAGAAGGGCGAAGGGGTCAATCTTCAGATCCAGGCGCTGCCGCTGAATTTCGAGGGCAAGATCGTCTTGTTCCCGCCGAAATCGCCGGAAGCGACCGAAGCGCAAGCCGGCGAAGACATGCCGTTCTAACGCAGG
>JBKQNN010000442.1:0-7490 GCA_052145975.1 Rhodomicrobium sp.
GGGCGCCAACTGCATCCTCCACCGCGTCTTATGGCGCCGGCCTGACCGGCAGAGCCTACATCAATAGGTTGAATGGCCGCTTCGAAATTGCGAGGCGCGGAGGTCAACTGCCGTTTTTAGGATGATAGCTCCTTACCGATGTGCTAATGCCGGATCATAGGGCCGGAAGCGCCGTCCCCGCGCAGGCGGGGGCCCACGCTAAGCACTTGCAGGGCCGGCGTTTTTTTCTGCCATAGATTCCCGCCTTCGCGGGAATGACGGTCTGGAATCTGTGCCCCACGCCTTTCACCCAGAGGGTGAAAGGGCATCCCCCAGCAAAACCCTGTTTTGCCGGACATTTCCGCATAGAGCCGGTTTCAACTGCCGTTTTTAGGTTCAACCGGATCTGGTATCACTCGGTGCCGCCCGGCCTCCCGGGCGCAGGCTCGCGATTGAGCCCGGCGGTCTTGGTTCTTGCCGGGAGAGACTGCAAGCGCGCCTTCAGCATCTGCGCATGGCGGTAAGCATCTTCGATCCGGGCCATTTGCAAACGCCCCGATTTGAGCCCTGCCTGGACCGCTCCCACGCTCAAAACGGTGATATCGGCCGGCAGGGTTGAAGGCTCCCGGATCAGGATCATATCGGCGCCAGCCTGGAGCGCGCGGACGATAGCTTCGCCGGAAAGTGCGGGGGCACCGCCCGGCCCCATGTCCATTTCGAAGATCAAGGCGTCATGAAAGAACCCGCGGAGGCCGCGAGCCTTTGCCGTGCGGTGCGTGCCAAGAGACACCTCCAGGAAACGCATGGTTTCCATCGCCTTCACGCCGACTACGAGCGCATCGCTCGATTCGCTCTTGAGGAGCAGATGCAGCATAGCCGAGCTTGGCCGCTCGCTGACCAAGGAGGTTCGCAACCCCGGCCGGAAGGGAACATGCCGCATAGCCGTCAAAACGCCGCGGTCGTGGTGGCCAAATTTGAAGGCGCGTGCATAGGCGGCAATAACAGACGGCGAGGTTCCGAAGCAAAGCGCCGATAGATCGACCCCTTGCCGCCGGCAGACGTCCTCGCTCGGGCCGATATTGAGGGTTACGCCAAGCGCGGCCAGCTCGCCCGCCATGGCCCTGTATTCAAGCTGCGCTTCATAGGGGCTGCCGCCGCTGCTGACGGCGTTGGCGGAGTTGTAAAAGGTGAAGCCCTTATCCTCGGGCAACACCGAGTCCGGCCCCCCTGGCTGTTCGATCGCAATGAGAGGCGCGCCTTCGCCTCCGGCATTGCTTATGACCGCGAGCAGCCTGCGCAACTGCTCGGAGTTTTCAACATTCGAATCCCTGATAAGAGCGCCCGCGAGTTTGCCGCTGCGCAAATCGCCGGCGATGCGTTCCACATCGGGATCGCCCGGCTGCTGGCCCGAAAAGCCGGTAAGCAAGAGCTGGCCAATCATGTGGCGCAGCCTCTCCTCCGGGGTCTTGCCAGGGACAACGGCCTTGACGGCGGCAGTCCCGGACGGCAATAGCGGCCTTGGTGCTATGGCATTGCGCTCATGCTCGCTCAAAGGGCGGCCCAAGGCGTTGCCGCGGGCCGGTTTTGCAGCGGCGGCGGTCTGGCCGGGGGCCGGCTGTACCGTTGCAAGCGGAGCAGGCCGCTTCTCTTGCTTTTGACGCTTTAGCTCCTGGAGCTTTTGCAGGTAGGCGGCGCACCACGGAGGGGGGTCCTCCGGACGGCGGCAGGCTTCCGAAGGGTCCGGGCTTGGCGAATCGTGCCGGGAAGACCACCAAGGAACGGCCGTGGGATCCTCAACGCCGATGAAATAACGCTTTCCGGGCGTAGCCAACCGCGGCACCGCCAAGGCAGCGCTTGCAATCAGGATCGTACAGATAATGACGACAGCGGTCCGGACCATGGGCCTGCACACACGGCTACATCTACTATGCCCTTATGGCATAGCTTCGCCGGGTCCTGCACTGTCTTTTTTATTTCAATTGATTGCCTCCTGCATGTTCATCGCGATACGATGAACGCGCCTCAGCCGCGCGGCTGCGGAACCACGCGCAGATATGGCTTGACCGTTTTCCATCCTTCCGGAAACTTTTGTTTTGCCTCATCGTCGGAGATGCCGCCGGCGATAATCACGTCGTCGCCCGGCTTCCAATTGGCGGGTGTCGCAACCCTGTACTTGTCGGTCAATTGCAGCGAGTCGATCACCCGCAAGATTTCCTGGAAGTTGCGGCCCGTCGCCATCGGGTAGGTAAGCAGGAGCCGGATTTTCTTCGCTGGGTCGATGACGAACACGCTGCGCACCGTTTGATTGGTCGCGGCCGTGCGCCCTTGCGAAGTGGTGCCCGCATCCGCCGGCAGCATGCCGTAAAGCTTCGCAATCTTCAGATCGCTGTCGCCTACAAGCGGGTAATTCGGGGCGTGGCCGGTGACATCCTCGATATCCTGCGCCCATTTGGTGTGGTCGGAAACTGGATCGACGCTTAAGCCCAGAATTTTGACGTTGCGCCGGTCGAACTCGCTCTTAAGCCCAGCCATCGCGCCAAGCTCGGTCGTGCAAACCGGCGTAAAATCCTTCGGGTGCGAAAACAATATGCCCCAGGAATCGCCAAGCCAGTCGTGGAAGCGGATGCGTCCCGCTGTGGTCTCCGCCTCGAAATCCGGCGCCGTGCTGCCTAATTGCAATGCCATGTTTGCCTCCAAGCCATGCTGCTGGGGGTTATATGGAATGCGTTGCTAGAAAACGCCAATAAGCGCGCGCCAAAAAACATGCTTGTACACAGATTCCGCCGGTAACTTGGAATGAATTTGTACAAGCCCGCTTTGGCTAGCGCATATCATTCTCCATACTTACGCTCGTCGGCGATGACTTTGCCGTCGTTCGGCAGGGAGCCCGGCGGCACGAGCTGTACCGCGCCTTTGAGCTTCGTCACGGTGGTCAACGTCTCCGCGATCCTGGCGCGCAAGCCCTCATCGGCGACCGCGCTTTCCGTCTGAAGCGTCATGATGTCCTGCTCCTGCTCGCGTGTGACCGTAAGCCGGAGCCGGCCAAGCCCGGGATGCCGCCGGGCCACTTCCGCGATCTGCGATGGGTGCACAAACATGCCCTTGACCTTCACAGTTTGATCGGCGCGGCCCATCCAGCCTTTGATGCGCCGGTTCGTGCGCCCGCAGGGGCTCTGCCCAGGCATGAAGGCCGAGAGATCGCCGGTGGCGAAGCGGATCAGCGGATAGGTCTCGTTGAACGTGGTCACGAGCACCTCGCCAACCTCGCCTTCGGGGGCTGGCTCGCCTGTGCCGGTGCGGACTACCTCGACGATCGTATCCTCGTTGACGATCATGCCTTCCATGGCCGCACTTTCGTAGGCGATGCAGCCCAGGTCGGCGGTCCCGTAGGCTTGCAGTACGGCGATGCCGCGCGCACGGTATTCCTCGCGCAGGCTCGGGAACAGCGCGCCGCCCGTGACGAGCGCTTTCGTGATCGAGGACGCGTCGCGGCCAAGCTCGCGGGCCTTGTCGAGGATTACCTTGAGGTAATCGGGCGTGCCCGCGTAGCCTGCCGGCTTCAGATGGGCGATGGCGTCAACCTGCATTTCGGTGTTGCCCGGCCCGGCAGGGAAAACCGCGAGCCCCAAGGCGCGCGCGCCGTCATCGAGCAAAAAGCCTCCGGGCGTCATGTGGTAGGCGAAGCAATTGTGCAGGATTTCGCCCTTGCGGAAGCCGGCCGCGTAAAGGGCGCGCGCGAAGCCCCACGCATCGGGGACGGGCGATTGCGGCTCGAAAATCGGCCCAGGCGACATGAAAACGCGGGCGGGGTTCGCAGCCGCGAGGCCGCCGAAGGGCGGGGTCTGCGCCTGAAGCTGCGTCAGTTCCGATTTGCGCAGCACAGGCAGTTGCGCGAGCGCCGCCCAGCTCGCGATGGAGGCTGGGTCTACGCCGGCCAGGTGAGCAGCCCAACCCGGCATCCCGCTTTTGAGCTTCGCCAGCAGCGCCGGAAGCTTCGAGAACAGCTGCGCTTCCCGCTCCTCCGGCCGGCGGGTCTCCAGATTATCGAAAAAAAAGCTACCCTGCATTGCGCGCCTCCGCTTGCGCGCGAACAGCGCGCTTCTTGCTTTCTTTCTATGCTTGGCGCGAGCAGCACTCAAGGTGCCCCCCGCACGAATCGCGCCTCAACCTCATCGTTTGCCGCAGGCCGCCCGTTTTACGCCGGCGCCAGGCTTTCCTATAATGAGCCAATATAGGCGAGTGCGCCTTCAAGATCGGTGCGCCTCCGGTTGCGGCTTCCATGCCCAGCAGGATTTGGTATCACAGTATTTGAGCGAATCACCGCCACGAGCAGGCCGGCCGCATGGCAAAGAGCAAATCCAGCGAGACGAAATCCAGCGCGAGCGAAGAGGCCGCGCCGGAAGGGCTTGCGCTGCACCCGCGCTTGACGCCCGCGCTGTTTGGACATGCCGCGGCTGGGGAAACTTTCCTGCGCGCCTTCAACGCGGGGGCGCTACACCACGCCTGGCTCGTCACCGGGGAGCGCGGCATCGGCAAGGCAACCTTCGCCTATCGCGCGGCGCGTTTTCTCTTAAGCCGCGAGAGGGCCGGCCCGGAGCCCGCGCGGACGCTTGAAGTTGCGCCAAGCCATCCCGCCGCTCGGCAAATCTCGGCCGGCGCGCATCCATCGCTGTTCGTGCTCGGCGAAGCGGCGGGCGCTGCCTCGATTGGCGTGGACGAGGTCCGCAAGCTGCGCTCCTTCCTGGGCCTCACCAGTCCCGGCGGCTGGCGCGCGATGATCGTCGATCCGGCGAACGATCTCACCGTCGCCTCGGCGAACGCGCTGCTGAAGGCCGTCGAGGAGCCCCCGCAGCGAACGGTGTTCTTTCTGATCGGCCATGGCGCTTCGACGGTGATGCCGACCATCCGGTCGCGCTGCGTGAAGCTTGCCTTGCGCCCGCTCGATCCAGGCGAGTTCGCGCAGGCGGTCCGGGTTGCCTGCGTGGCGGCGGACATCGACTGGCCGGACGCCCAAGCGCTCGAAAAGCTCCACAAAATTTCCGCGGGCTCCCCCGGACGCGCTGTGGAATTTCTGGCCGGGGGGCTGCTCACGCTGGCCGAAACGCTCGACAAGATCCTCAAGGGCCTGCCGCGCATGGACTACGGGCGCGTACACAGCCTCATCCAATCCGCGAGCGGCGCCCGCAACGCACAAACCTTTGCCAGGCTTTGCGATTTGATCGAGGAGCGGCTGGAGAGCCTAGCGCGCGAAGCGGCGGCCGGCGGTCCGGGTGCGGCAAAAAGCGCGGCCTGGGCGCAAAGCTGGCAAGACTTCCGGCAGCGCCGCGCAGAAATGGAAGTGCTCAATCTCGATAAAGGAGCCTTCCTCCTGAGCGCTTTTTCCGATATGGAAAGTATCGCGCGGAAATTTGCGCAACCCTTCCCCGGCTTGAACGCCCCCACCCCAAAATCGAAATGACCGAACCCGCAGCCAAAACGCATTTCACGATTTCCACCGCGATTTCTTATCCGAACGCCGAGCCGCATATCGGGCACGCCTACGAGGCGATTGCCACGGACGCGCTCGCGCGCTTCAAGCGGCTCGACGGCCATCCTGTGTATTTCATGACGGGAGTGGACGTGCACGGCCTGAAGATGAAGCAGACGGCGGATAAGGCTGGCATCGCGCCGCTGGAGCTGGCGGAGAAGAACACCGCGAAGTTCAAGGAAATGCTGGCGGGCCTGAATGTCGCCTACGACGATTTCATCAGTACGCGCGAGCCGCGCCATTTCGACTCCGTTGCGGAAATCTGGCGGCGCATGGAGAAGGCCGGCGACATCTATCTCGCGGGCTATCAAGGCTGGTATTCGGTGCGCGACGAGGCGTTCTATGCCGAAGGCGAGACGGTGCTGGGCGCGAACGGCGTGCGCCTTGGGCCGCAGGGCACGCCCGTGGAGTGGACGGAGGAGCAAACCTATTTCTTCCGGTTGTCCAAATACGAAAAAAAACTCCTGAAACTGTACGAAGACAAGCCCGATTTTCTCCTGCCGGCGGAGCGGCGCAACGAAATCGTGAGCTTCGTCAAGGGCGGCTTGCAGGATCTATCCATCTCGCGCACCACGCTCGACTGGGGCATCCCCGTGCCGGACGCGCCGGGGCACATCATCTATGTCTGGGTCGATGCGCTCACGAATTACATCACCTCCGCCGGTTTCCCGAAGGTGCGCTCGAAAGCCTGGAGGGAGCGCTGGCCCGCATCGCTGCATGTAATCGGTAAGGATATCACCAGGTTTCACGCAGTCTATTGGCCAGCCTTCCTAATGTCCGCTAAGATTGCGCTGCCGGACCGCGTGTTCAGCCACGGATTTTTGTATAACAAAGGCGAGAAAATGTCGAAGTCGGTGGGCAATGTAGTTGCGCCGCTCGATATGGCCAACACTTACGGCGCCGATCAGGTCCGCTATTTCTTCCTGCGCGAAGTGCCATTCGGACAGGATGGCAGTTTCACGCACGAAGCCATCGTCAACCGCATCAACGCCGATCTGGCCAACGACTTCGGCAACCTCGCCCAGCGCTCGCTGTCGATGATCGCCAAGAACTGCGCGAGCCTGATCCCGGAGCCGGGCAACTTCACGGACGCGGACGCACCGCTGCTCGAAGCCGCCCTCGTCCTGCTGCCGGCCTGCCGCGAGGCGATGGACCGCCAGGCGATCCATAAGTCGATCGAGGCCATCTGGCAGGTGGTCGCCGCCGCGAACCGCTATTTCGCGGCGCAAGAGCCATGGGCGCTGAAGAAGACGGACCCGGAGCGGATGGGCACCATTCTGTACGTCACGGCCGAGATCGTGCGGCGCGTGGCGATCCTGAGCCAGCCCTATATCCCGGCTTCGGCGGCGAAGTTCCTCGACCAGCTCGGCGTACCGGCCGGCGAACGCGATTTCGCCGCCCTCGGCCCCAACGACGCGCTGAAACCCGGGACGAAGATTGCCACGCCGGAACCCATCTTCCCGCGCTACGTCGAGGACGAAACCTGCGCCGCGGAATGAGCGCGAAGGGGCCGGCGTTTTCCTGCGAGGAAGCGCCGGCTTATCATTACCTGTTAACCCTATTCTTGCGGTTTTCTTGCCCAACTTGCCGCAATCCTTCCGGTTTGCTTCAGCGGCCATTATAGCAGCAATATCTTTTCAAATTATTAAGTCACCCGCTAACGCATTGATAACACACGATAAATTTCAATCGCATCGCGCTGCTTGCCTGCGCAAAATGCACCGTCGCATGGTTAATTTCAAATCTGCAAACATATTTTATAGTATTTTGGAGTCGTAGAAATCGACCTAAAGCGGGAAAAGATTCGCAGAAAGACGGCGGCGGAAAATATGCCGGGCCGGCGTTTACCATCCGCGCATTAACTATAGTAGCGCCTTACGCGAAATGAACGATTTGTAAATGCCTGACCGCGATATATCGCGAGGCCAGGCGCCGTGTTTGCAACCGCATGGTGGGTGATAACTCCACAGACAGCCTGAGGTTG
>JBKQNN010000443.1:0-13918 GCA_052145975.1 Rhodomicrobium sp.
GCGCAACTCGATCAGCCGCTTCAGGCGGTTGTTACGGTTG
Source organism: Rhodomicrobium sp. (assembly GCA_052145975.1). Taxonomy (GTDB): domain Bacteria; phylum Pseudomonadota; class Alphaproteobacteria; order Rhizobiales; family Rhodomicrobiaceae; genus Rhodomicrobium. Next base: position 41 of record JBKQNN010000443.1, read on the forward strand.
ATGACGCGGCGGTAGAGGTCGTTCAGGTCCGAGGTCGCGAACCGGCCGCCATCGAGCGGCACCAGCGGGCGTAGCTCCGGCGGAATGACCGGGATCACCTTCATGATCATCCACTCCGGCCGGTTGCCCGACTGGATGAATGCCTCGATCACCTTGAGCCGCTTGGCAAGCTTCTTGGGCTTCAGCTCGGTCGTCGCCTCGGCGATCTCCTGGCGGATCTGCTCGCGCATCTGCTCAAGATTGAGCTGCATGAGCATGTCGCGCACGGCTTCCGCGCCGATGCCGGCCTGGAAGTCCTCGCCATACTCTTCCTGATATTTGAGGAAATCTTCCTCGGACAGGAGCTGGCCAGGCTTCAGCGGCGTAAGCCCCGGCTCGATCACGACGTAGTTCTCAAAGTAGAGCACGCGCTCCAGATCCTTGAGGCCCATGTCGAGCAGCAGGCCGATACGCGACGGCAGCGATTTCAGGAACCAGATGTGCGCCACCGGCGAGGCAAGTTCGATGTGCCCCATGCGGTCGCGCCGCACCTTGGTCAGCGTCACTTCCACGCCGCATTTTTCGCAGATGACGCCTTTATACTTCATCCGCTTGTATTTGCCGCAAAGACATTCGTAGTCTTTGATCGGACCAAAAATTCTGGCGCAGAAAAGGCCGTCCCGCTCTGGCTTGAACGTGCGGTAATTGATCGTCTCTGGCTTCTTAATCTCGCCATAAGACCAGGAGAGTATCTTCTCCGGGCTTGCGATGGAGATGCGAATCTGGTCGAATACCTGAGTCGGCACCTGCGGGCTAAAGAGATTCGTAATCTCTTGATTCATTCGTCACTCCTATGAGCCGCCCCCGCGGCGTATTCCGGCGTGTCTCTCGTATGCTGTGTCCGCTTGGCGGACGCGAGGCTTGGCTGCGCCTCGCTTCGTCTTAAAACGGCAATCGCGGACACCGCCTGAGCGGTGCCCGCTTGAGTTCTATTCAGCGGCCTGCCGTTCAGAGCGCGACCTTTTCGGCAGCGCGAATCGCGGCGGCCGGGTTTCGGCCTGCGCCGGCTGAACCTCGACGGTTGGCGCCCGCGCTTGCTTCAGCTCTACGTTCAGGCCCAGCGCGCGCATTTCCTTGACGAGCACGTTGAAGCTCTCCGGCACGCCCGCTTCGAACGTGTCGTCGCCGCGGACAATGGCTTCGTAGACCTTGGTGCGGCCGGCCACGTCGTCGGACTTGACCGTAAGCATCTCCTGCAGCGTATAGGCAGCGCCGTATGCCTCGAGCGCCCACACCTCCATTTCGCCGAAGCGCTGGCCGCCGAACTGCGCCTTGCCGCCCAGAGGCTGCTGGGTCACGAGGCTGTAAGGGCCAATCGAGCGGGCATGGATCTTGTCGTCCACAAGGTGGTGCAGCTTCAGAAGGTACTTGTAGCCAACCGTAACCTTGCGGTCGAAAGGTTCGCCCGTGCGTCCGTCGTAAAGCGTTACCTGACCGGAGGTGTCGAGCCCCGCAGCCTTCAGCATTTCGACGATATCGGGTTCGCGCGCGCCGTCGAAAACCGGCGTCGCCACGGGCACGCCCTTGCCGAGATTTTCGGCAAGTTCGACGAGCTGCCCGTCTTCGAGAGAGGCGATAGCCTCATCGTTCTGGTATGCCTTGGCAACCGCGGCACGAAGCTCAGCCGCCCGGTTCGTCTCGCGATACGCTTCGAGCGCTTGGTTGATGATCCGGCCGAGCCCGCGCGAAGCCCAACCCAGATGGGTTTCCAAGATCTGTCCCACATTCATGCGGCTCGGAACGCCGAGCGGGTTCAGCACTATGTCGACCGGGGTGCCGTCGGCCAGATAGGGCATGTCCTCAATGGGCACGATATGGCTGACGACACCCTTGTTGCCATGGCGGCCGGCCATCTTATCGCCGGGCTGGATCTTGCGCTTCACCGCGACGAAGACCTTGACCATCTTCATCACGCCGGGCGGCAGCTCGTCGCCGCGCTTCAGCTTGTCGATCTTATCGACGAAGCGCTGCTCAAGGCGTTTCTTGGCGTCGTCATATTGACGCCGGATCGCCTCGATGCCGGCCATGGCCTGCTCGTCCCTGAGCGCGATGTCCCACCATTGGCTGCGCGGCAGATCGCCAAGAAGTTCCTCGTTGATCTCCGTACCCTTCCTCAAGCCCTTGGGGCCGCGGGCGACTTCTTTGCCCATGAGGATATCGCGCAACCGGCCGTAAACGTTCCGGTCCAGGATGTGCAATTCGTCGTCGCGGTCCTTGGCCAGACGCTCGATTTCCTCGCGCTCGATGGCCATGGCGCGCTCGTCCTTCTCGACGCCATGCCGGTTGAAGACGCGCACCTCCACGACCGTGCCGGCCACGCCGGGCGGCAGGCGCAGAGAGGTATCGCGAACGTCGGACGCCTTCTCGCCGAAGATGGCGCGGAGCAGCTTCTCCTCCGGCGTCATCGGGCTTTCGCCTTTCGGCGTGATCTTGCCCACGAGAATATCGCCGGGCTGGACCTCGGCGCCGATATAGACGATGCCGGCTTCGTCGAGGTTTTTCAGCGCCTCTTCCGACACGTTCGGAATATCGCGCGTAATTTCCTCCGGCCCAAGCTTGGTATCCCGGGCCGAGACTTCGAACTCCTCGATGTGGATCGAGGTGAACACGTCGGTCGAGACGATGCGCTCGGAGAGCAGGATCGAGTCCTCGAAGTTATAGCCCTGCCAAGGCATGAACGCGACCAGCACGTTCTTGCCGAGTGCCAAGTCGCCCAGATCGGTCGAAGGACCGTCCGCGATGATGTCGCTCTTCTCGACCCTGTCGCCTACCCGGACCAGCGGCCGCTGGTTGATGCAGGTGTTTTGGTTCGAACGCTGAAACTTGCGCAGATTGTAGATATCCACGCCCGATTTGGACGGATCGGTTTCGTCCGTTGCGCGGATCACGATACGGGTCGCATCGACCTGATCGATGATGCCGGAGCGCTTGGCACCGATGGCAGCGCCCGAGTCGCGCGCGACCACGCTTTCCATGCCTGTGCCGACAAGCGGTGCTTCCGCCCGCAGCAGCGGCACGGCTTGACGCTGCATGTTCGAGCCCATAAGCGCCCGGTTGGCGTCGTCGTTCTCCAGGAACGGGATCAGCGCCGCAGCCACCGAGACCACCTGCTTGGGCGAAACGTCGATGAAATCCGCTTTCGCGTGCGGAACGAGCGAAACGTCGCCCTGATGCCGGCAGACGATCAGATCTTCGGCGAAGCTGTTGTCCTTGTTCAGCTTCACATTCGCTTGCGCGATGTGATAGCGGGCCTCCTCCATGGCGGAGAGATAAACAACCTTGTCCGTGACCTTGCCGTCAACTACGCGCCGGTACGGGCTTTCGATGAACCCGTACTTGTTCACGCGCGCAAAGGTGGCGAGGCTATTGATGAGGCCGATATTCGGGCCTTCCGGCGTCTCGATGGGGCAAATCCGGCCGTAATGGGTCGGATGCACGTCGCGAACCTCGAAGCCGGCACGCTCGCGGGTCAAGCCACCTGGCCCAAGCGCGGACAGGCGCCGCTTGTGGGTGATCTCCGACAGCGGGTTGGTCTGGTCCATGAACTGGCTAAGCTGCGAGGAGCCGAAGAACTCGCGCACTGCAGCGCTCGCGGGCTTCGCGTTGATCAGGTCCTGCGGCATCACCGTGTCGACATCGACCGAGGACATGCGCTCGCGGATTGCCCGCTCCATGCGCAATAGCCCAAGGCGATACTGGTTCTCCATCAGCTCGCCGACCGAGCGCACCCGGCGGTTGCCGAGATTGTCGATGTCATCGACCTCGCCGCGCCCGTCGCGCAAATCGACGAGCGTGCGGATGACCTGGATGATGTCCTCCTTGGTCAGGATGCGCATCTCGTCCGACTGCTCGATTTCGAGCCGGATATTCATTTTCACGCGGCCGACGGAGGAAAGATCGTAGCGTTCCTCGTCGAAGAACAAGCTCTTGAAGAGCGCGCGTGCGGCATCCTCCGTCGGGGGTTCGCCCGGACGCATCACGCGGTAGATATCGAATAGCGCGTCCTGCCCGTTCTGGTTCTTGTCGTTGTGCAGCGTGTTGCGGATGAAGGAGCCGGTGCTCACGTGATCGATGTCGAGCACGGGCAGCTCATCGACATTTGCGGCGCGCAGTTTGTCCAGCACCTTGGCGTCGAGCTCGTCGCCGGCCTCGGCGTAAATCTCGCCCGTGGACAAATTGACGATATCCTCGGCCAGATACCGCCCATGCACCGCATCGTCGGGAACCGCAATCGCCTTCACTTTCTCGGAGAGCGCGCGGACCGCGCGCGCATTAAGCTTCTTGCCGGCCTCGATCACGACCTCGCCCGTATCGGCGTCGTAAATGTCCTGCGTGGCCTTAACGCCGCGCATGCGCTCGGGCATGAAGGGTGTGCGCCAGCCTTGCGGGGTCGCCGTATAAATGAGGCGCTTGTAGAACGTGCCTAGGATTTCCTCGTTGTCCATCCCGAGCGCGTAGAGCAGTGTGGTCGCGGGAAGTTTCCGCTTCCGGTCGATGCGCGCATAGACGATGTCCTTGGCGTCGAACTCGAAGTCGAGCCAGGAACCGCGATAAGGAATGATGCGGGCCGCGAACAGAAGCTTGCCCGAGGAGTGGCTCTTGCCGCCGTCGTGATGGAAAAAAACGCCGGGCGAGCGGTGCATCTGCGAAACAATAACGCGCTCTGTGCCGTTAATGATGAAGGTGCCGTTCGACGTCATGAATGGGATGTCGCCCATATAGACGTCCTGCTCCTTGATGTCGCGGACGGAGCGGGAACCCGTCTCCTCATTGACGTCGAAGGTGATAAGGCGTAATTTCACCTTTAGCGGCGCCGCGTAGGTCATGCTGCGCTGCTGGCATTCGTCGGTGTCATATTTCGGCGGCTCGAAATCGTAACGCACAAATTCGAGTTGCGCTTTGTCTGAAAAGTCCTTTATGGGAAAGATCGAGGCAAACACGGCCTGCAAGCCGGTGTTTGGGCGCCCGCCAACCGGTTCTTGAACCATAAGAAATTGATCGTAGGATTGCTTTTGCACCTCGATCAAATTCGGCATCTCAGCGGCGTCGGCAATGTGCCCGAAGCGCTTGCGGATACGTTTACGGCCGATAAACGTCGTCTGCGCCATTTGATCTCCTTAATTTTCACCGGCGGCGGCTTTCCCCGCACGCCGCGCGCGGCAGGGCGTGGAAGGAAGGCCTAATTCTGGGAAGCCACCTGATATGGCGCCCCATTAACGATTTACAAGCCCTGTTCTTGATTCGCCGATGCCCCCGCCGGTTTTCTCCGGAGGAGGGCTTCGAACCTGGACCGGCACGGGGCATGTTCCGTGCCGGCGCTGGCTGGCTGGGATTGCGCGCCCAGCCATTGCGACAAACTACTTAATCTCGACCTTGGCGCCTGCCGCCTCGACCTTCTTTTTGATTTCCTCAGCTTCAGCTTTGGACACGGCTTCCTTGATCGCCTTCGGAGCCGCTTCCACCAGGTCCTTCGCCTCTTTCAGGCCAAGGCCGGTGATCGCACGGACTTCCTTGATGACGTTGATCTTCTGCGCGCCAGCCTCGGCGAGGATGACGTCGAACTCCGTCTTCTCCTCGACCTCGGCGACGGGAGCCCCGGCACCGGCCGGCATCGCAAACGCGGGCATGGCCGCGGCTGCGGAAACGCCCCATTTGTCTTCAAGAACCTTCACGAGTTCGGCGACTTCCAGCACAGTGAGGCCGGACAGTTCATTGTAAAGTTTATCGAGTTTCTCAGACATTTAGACCTCTAGAATGTTTGTAGACCGGTTGGTGATTGGAGGCTCTGCCTTGAGCCGTCACGCCGCTTCTTGCTTTTCCTTGTAAGCTTGCAACACTCTCGCAAGACTTTGCGCAGGCGCATTAAGCTGCCGCGCAAGCTTGGAGCCGGGTGCAAGCAACACGCCCATTAGCTTGGAACGAAGCTCATCCATCGAAGGGATGGCGGCCAAAGCCTTTACACCATCCGCGTCCAGCGCCTGCTTGCCGAGCAAGCCGCCGACAATGACGAACTTGTCATTGGTCTTGGCATAGTCAGCCGCAACTTTCGCTGCTGCCGTCAGGTCTCGCGAGAAGGCGATGCCCGTTGGCTCAAGGAAGAGATCCGCACCTGCGCCATCCGCGGCGTTCTCAAGTGCAATTTTAGCGAGACGGTTCTTGATGACTTTGAACTGAGCTCCTGCGCCGCCCATTTTGCGGCGAAGATCGCTCATCTGCGCTACGGTCATGCCTTTGTAGCGCGCCACCACGACAGAGCCGCTTGTCTTGAAGATGCTGTCGAGGGTCTCAACAGCCTCCCTTTTTTCAGCTCTATCCACCGCTTCTCTCCAGTTCGTTGGCGGCCCGCATTGCGAACCGCCGCTTCGATCACGCCGCTGCCTTGGGTAGAAGGCGAGCGACAGCTCAGACCTGTCCCGAGGCGTGATGCGGCGCGATCCACCAACCAGCCGAGGCTGGCTGCCGGGACCGCTAACATTCCGTTCCCCGTCTCATGCTGGCGAGTATTAAGCCGTTGGGAGACCCCTCGGGCGCCAGCAATCTTGGACAGGCTGCCCCCGGTTTCCCGGAGACAGCGGCCAAGAACGTTTCCGCCCTTGGCCAATCGGACGGCGAACCGCCCGAAACTCTTCTTGCCGCGACGCCGCCCCTTTTTCGTCATCCCGGAAACGCCGCAGGCGTTATCCGGGATCGCAAAGGGTAGCGCCCGGCGTCTATTAAGATCCCGGATACCGGCCGAGGCCGGTTCCGGGATGACGCCCGTTAGTGCACCGCGCCGCTCGAAAGCGTCGCCGGCTCAATCTTTACGCCTGGCCCCATCGTGGAGCTGAGCGCCACGCGCTTCACAAATGTTCCCTTGGCGCCCGCGGGTTTGGCCTTGATGACGGCCTCCGTGAATGCCTTGACGTTTTCGATCAGCGCGTCCTCGGTGAAGCTCGCCTTACCGATGCCGGCATGCAGGATGCCAGCCTTTTCGACGCGGAACTCGACCGAGCCGCCCTTCGCACCGCGGATAGCCTCGGCGACATCCATCGTCACCGTGCCAACCTTCGGGTTCGGCATCATGCCGCGCGGGCCGAGGATCTTACCCAGGCGGCCAACCAGCGGCATCATGTCGGGCGTGGCGATGCACTTGTCGAAGTCGATGTTGCCGCCTTGGACCTGCGTCACCAATTCCTCCGCGCCGACAACATCCGCGCCGGCTGCCTTGGCCTCATCGGCTTTGGCACCGCGAGCGAAAACCGCCACGCGCACCGTGCGGCCCGTGCCATTCGGCAGCGCGCAAACGCCGCGAACCATCTGATCGGCGTGCCTCGGATCGACGCCCAAATTCATGGCGATCTCGATGGTCTCGTCAAACTTCGCTTTCGCCCGCTCCTTGACGAGCTTCACCGCCTGCTCGACCGGATAAAGCTTCTCGCGGACAATTTCCTTCTTTGCGTCGCGTAAACGTTTCCCTTCCATCGCGCTTACTCCTTCACCGTAAGGCCCATGGAGCGGGCAGAACCAGCAATGATCTTGGCAGCTTGATCGAGGCTGGTCGCGTTCAGGTCTTTCATTTTCTTCTGAGCGATCTCACGCACTTGATCCATCGTCACGGTGCCTGCCGAGCCAACGCCAGGCGTTTTCGATCCGCTCTTGATGCCAGCCGCCTTCTTCAAGAAGTGGGACGCGGGCGGCGTCTTCATCGCGTAGCTGAAGGACTTGTCCTGATAATAGGTGATGACGACGGGAATCGGGGAGCCGGGCTCCATCTCCTTTGAGGCCGCGTTGAAATCCTTGCAGAACATCATGATGTTCAAGCCGCGCTGACCGAGCGCCGGACCGATCGGCGGCGACGGGTTAGCTTGGCCTGCAGGAACCTGCAGCTTGATGTAACCAGCTACTTTTTTTGCCATATTATCCTCTCCGGGCTATGCGCCCTTGCGCTTGAGGGATGTGGTGCGGCCCTTGTGCGCCTGCCTGGCAAGCAGGTGCGAACCTCCCACAACGAAATGCCAAGCCAAAAAGCCCCACGCTCCTCGCGTCAAACCTTCTCGACCTGGGCATACTCCAGCTCGACCGGGGTCGCCCGGCCGAAGATGGAAACTGCAACCTTGAGCCGCGCGCGCTCCTCGTCGACCTCTTCGACGTGGCCGTTGAACGAAGCGAACGGACCGTCGGCGACGCGAACCTGCTCTCCAATCTCGAAGGTGATGGATGGCTTCGGCCGGTCCACACCCTCCTTCACCTGATTGAGAATACGCTGAGCCTCGGCATCCGATATCGGCTGCGGTTTGTTATCCGCGCCAAGAAACCCGGTGACCTTGGCCGTATTCTTGATCAGCAAAAACGTCCTATCGTTCATGTCCATCTTCACAAGGACATAGCCCGGAAAGAACTTCCGCTCGGTCGCGACTTTCCTGCCGCGCCTTACCTCGACGACCTCTTCCATCGGCACGACGATTTCCTCGAAGCTATCTTCGAGGCCCCCCGCGGCCGCGCGCTCACGGATAGCGTCCGCCACCTTTTTTTCGAAGTTGGAATAGGCGTGAACGATATACCAGCGTTTTGCCATTAGTCTTGCTGCTTTTTGGTTAAGTTTTAGTTCAAAAGGCTAGTGGCCGAGGCTTAAAATTAGGGCGACAACGCGGCTGATAATCTGATCCGACAGCAGAAAGAACAGCGACGCGAACACGGCCATCGCCACGACCATCATGGTTGTCACCAGCGTCTCGCGCCGTGAAGGCCATGTGACCTTCGAGCCCTCGGCCCGGACCTGCTGCAGAAATTCGAAAGGACTGGTGTTTGCCATTTGCTTCCAACGCCAGCGCCAAGCCGCTCAGCCCGCGCTATGAATTCTTGTTGAGCCTACAGGGCCTTTTTGCCCGATTATTCTTTATATCCTGCCGCCCGAGGTGGCAGGAGTGGAGGGACTCGAACCCCCAACCCCCGGTTTTGGAGACCGGTGCTCTAGCCGATTGAGCTACACTCCTCCATCTAACCGGTTTTGAGCCGGCAGCCCAGCCGCTGGATTGACATCCAAATACCGCTCCTGCCAGCTTACGCTCATTGACCAGTAGTAGGGGTTTGATAGCTATCATGCGAACAGGGCGCCTGCCAAGCGTTTTTCGCTGCGGCGCAAAACAAAACTACAATTGTCAAGCGGCAATTCACAGGCGGTGGAAAACTGCCCATTCGCTTTTTTCGTTGAGCCGCGGCGCGATATCGCTAATGTAGTGCATGTGCGGGTGTAGCTCAATGGTAGAGCAGCAGCCTTCCAAGCTGAATACGAGGGTTCGATTCCCTTCACCCGCTCCATGCCGCTCCACACACCGCGGACGCAGGGCATGCGATTGCCGGGATGCTGCCCGCAGTTCTAATCTTTTTAAGCCTGTGTCTGAGCGTTGATGTGGCGTGCGGCGCGCGATTCGCGGCTTTTCGCGATTCTCCAAAGAAGATACGGCAGAGCTTAAGGTATAGCTCCGGAACCCTCCTTAGCCGGTACAAAATAGACTTCCGTATCCGCCATTCTTTTTGCGGTTTCGCGCCGCTTTGTTTAGCGAAGTGCCGCGACCGAAAGTATAATATGACACGCTGACGCTGCGGCATAGCATCGCAAGCACAAGGCTTTCCCTCAAGCGGATGGCCACTAAAGGGAGAAAAATGTCCATGAAGTGCAGCAGGATGTCGCTCGCCCGAACGCTGCTAGCGTCCGGCGCGGTTGCCTTCGCGCCAGCTGTGAGCTTTTGCGCGGACGGCGATAGCTGGCCCATGTACGGGCAAAACTACGCCAATACACGCTATAGCCCGCTTAAGCAGATCGACACGAAAAATGCCGGTAAGCTCAAGCTCGCCTATTCATTCTCGCTTGCTTCTTTGCGGTCGAACGAGTCGACCCCGCTCGTTATCGGCGACACGATGTACGTTTCGACCTCTTGGGGGCCGAAATATGTCTACGCCTTGAACGCGGCGACGGGCGAGCGCAAGTGGACCTATGAGCCGGAAATTCCCGACGACGTGCTGCAATTTGCCTGCTGCGACGTGAATAATCGCGGTGTGGCCTACTCGGAAGGCAAAATCTTCATTGGAAGGCTGGACGGCAAACTTAGCGCAGTCGACGCAACAACGGGCAAGGAACTCTGGACCGCGCAAGTGGTGGACTACAAGCAAGGCTCGGTTATCACCTCTCCGCCCCTTGTGGTGAAGAACAAGGTCATCACCGGCTTTGGCGGCGGCGAATATGGCGCCCGCGGCAGCTTGCAGGCTTACGACATCAACACCGGCAAAGAGCTCTGGAAAACTTGGATGGTTCCAGGTCCCGGCGAGGCTGGGAACGATAGCTGGAAAGGCGACAGCTGGCAGCATGGCGGCGCGGCACCTTGGCTCGTTGGCTCTTACGATCCGGAGACCAATCTCGTTATGTGGGGCACGAGCAACCCAGGCCCCTGGAACTCCGCTGTCCGCAGCACCGGCAATAGCGATTACGGCAAGCTGACCAATCTATACTCGGCTTCGACCGTAGCGCTCGATGCTGACACCGGGCAGATCAAATGGCATCTGCAGACCACTCCCGAAGATGCTTGGGACTATGACGGCGTGAACGAGGCCGTGCTGGCGGACCTCACCATCGATGGCAAGAAGACGCCTGTGATGATGAAGGCCGATCGCGATGGCTTCTTCTTCGTAGCGAACCGGCACGACGGGAAGGTAATCACGGCTGAGAAATTCGTGCCCACGAACTGGGCTACGAAGTGGGATATCGCCACGTCCCGGCCGGTCGAAGATCCCGAGAAGCGCGCTGGGCCGGGCCACCCGATCAAGAACGCTTGCCCGAACCTCATTGGCGGCAAGAACTGGCAGCCCATGTCCTACAATCCAGAGACCGGTCTCGTTTACATCCCGTCCAACAATGTCTGCATGGATTGGGCTGTCAGCGACGTCTCTTATAAGCGCGGCGTTTTCTATCTCGGCGCCGAGTTTCCGACCCTGCCCGGACCTGGCGGCTATATGGGCGAGCTGATCGCTTGGGATCCGATTGCGAATAAGAAGGTCTGGGGCGTGAAGGAAGACCTTCCGTTCAACGGCGGAACGCTGACGACCGGGGGCGGCCTCGTATTCTGGGGCGACCTGCACGGCTACTTCCGTGCGTTCGATGCGAAGAACGGCACCGAGCTTTGGAAGGTTCAGCTTGGCAGCGGCGTCGGTGCCGGCCCGATCAGCTACGCGGTCAATGGCAAGCAATACATCGCAGTGGTCGTAGGCAGGACAGCCTCGATACCGGCCTTCCTTGGTGAGGTCGGCAAGAGGATGGTTGCGGCCACACCCGAGGGCGGATCGCTGTTCGTCTTCACGGCCGACTAGAGGCTCGCCGCCTTTTCCAAATTAAGAGCCAGGCGGCCGCCTAGAAGTGGCCGCCTCATAGAACAGTTCCCACGCAGGGAACGGCCAAGAACTGGGCAAGGAAATGAACTTGAGAGCGACGTTATCGATCCCATCTGCCGTGGAAATTCAGGGTGTCAGCGGGAAGAGAAAAGCAATCCTTAAGGCATTCGTCCCGGCCCTTTGCTTGTCGCTGTTTACGATGGGCGCCCATGCTGGGGAGGCGTTGCCGATCAGGGTCTGCGCAGACCCTGACAACCTGCCTTTCAGCAGCGATAGGCCGGATAATCCAGGGCTTTATACCGAAATCGGCGCCGTCCTTGGGCGCGAGCTCAATCGTCCGGTGACGGCTGTGTGGTATCGCACGAATTTCGGAAAGCGGGCGATCAGGGTCACGCTGCTGGCCAAGCAATGCGATCTCGCCATCGGGCTCCCAGCAGACCCGGAGCTGATGGGACCGGCCCTCATCTTCTCGAAGCCTTTTATGCAAGCCGGTTACGCGCTCGTGACGAAGAAGCCAGAGGCCGCATCGGCCATAAGCCAATTGAGCGGCCGCGCGGTTGCGGTGCAATTCGGCACCCCGGCGCAAAGCTTTCTTGCCAATTACAGCGACATCCGCACGGTAACGCGCATGAGCCCGGAAGACGGAATCAAAGCGCTCGCGAGCGGCGAGGCCGATGCGGCTTTCGTTTGGGCGCCAAGTGCCGGCTATCTGAACAAGACCGGGTATGCCGATGCCTTCAACATCGTGCCGGTGGACGGGCCTGGCTTTCAATGGCCCGTAGCAATCGCTTTCGCCAAACGCGACGCAGCACTCCGGAATGAGGTCAACGCCGCGCTCGACCGGATGGCCGGCAAGATCGCGGAACTTCAGGCCAAATATGGGTTTCCAACCGCAGCTCCGGTAAAGCTCTCTGAAAATGCGCCAGCGGCGGCTTCTCTCATAAAGCTTGTGGCGGCGGTCCCGGCCGAACCTGTCCCCGCAGCCGCCCCCGCTGAGACGCAGGGCCCGGACGCCGCCTCGCCCAAGACAGCAAAGCTAGCGGAAGAAGCGCCGCCGCAAGCTGCCGGCGGTAGCCTTGCCCTCGTAGCCGAAGGAAAAGAGATCTTCAACGGCACCTGCGCGCATTGCCACGGCCCCAATGCAGAACAAGCCGTGCGCAAGATCGATCTGCGTTTGCTGCATCATCGCTATGGCGATGGGATGGAAGAGATGTTCTTCAAGACAGTAAACAACGGCCGGCCGGCAAAGGGGATGCCGAGTTGGAAGGATGTTTTCACGCAGGATCAATTCACTGCCGTTTTCGCTTTTCTGAAGACCCTGCAAACAGATTAGCATGATTGCAACGCAATCCTGCGCTTATTCGCAGGATCTCTGTATGAGATAATGGAGTAGTGGTTTTAATGGTATATGTTACTGCACGTCACACGAAATATTGTTGTGCTCGCATGTTTTTTATTTGCGTACGCGCCGGCAATAGAGTTACTATTGTGCGCTCAAAGAGCGCATTAGAACTATAAACAGCTTGGAGGACAACATGAAGACTTGGACAAAACCTCTCGTGGCAACGACCGATGCGGGATTTGAAGTAACGCGCTATCTGCCGTCTACACTCGATACCGCGGCGGGGCGGAACTGCAAGAAGTAACGCGGCGGAACTTCAACGCTTTTGCGGCGCGGGGCTGCGGACATTGAGCTCCAGCAACCCCGCCCCCGCTGAAATCCGTCTAAATAAGGAGCGGCACTATGAGGAACCCGATCGTTTTGCTTGTTGCGATGGCGGCAACGATCGCTCTGAGCGGAAGCGTCCGCGCAGAAGGCGACAGCGCCGCGGGCAAAGGGATATTCGATCGCACTTGCACCAACTGCCACGCGACTCAGATTGGCGTGAATAAGATCGGCCCGTCGCTTTGGAATGTGGTGGGGCGGCCGATAGCAAGCGTTCCCGACTACGCCTATTCGGAAAAGCTGCTCAACGTGCGCAATGAGTGGAAGGTGTGGGACGGGAAGCGGCTCGATACCTATCTCACCAATCCCCGCGAAGTGCTGCATGGCGTGAAGATGTATTTCAAAGGATTGCCCGATCCCAAGGACCGCGCGGACGTTATCGCTTATCTCAAGACGCTGAAGTAATACCGGCCGCCGAAAGGCGTGATTACGAGTCCGGTTGATCGCTTCACTCCCGCCTGCGTCATCCGGCGGCCGTGAGCTTCTATGCGACACCAAATTAATTCTCCCCGGGCTCTGCCAGCCCCCTCGCCACGGGCCGGAGGGCGCTTTTCGATTTTGAAATAGTATAGCAGAAACATCTTGTGCAAGGGTTAAGGGCTTATGCTATTGATATAGAACGAATATCACTAGTGTCCCAGTGTTAATCGAACAGATTCAATTGGTTAGAGGCGTCCAGGGGAGCTATTTGCAAAGGGCCTCCGCTAAAGAGTTGTAATATCTGGCTTTTCTCGAAAAGCATGAGGCTCAAA